>JBMSNF010000143.1:0-4593 GCA_049421545.1 Arenimonas sp. | reverse complement strand
CCAGCGTCGGCATCTTCAGATCGGCCGATTCGTAGGTGTTGAAACGCTCGCCGCACTGCGCGCACTCGCGCCGGCGGCGGATGGCCATGCCTTCTTCGACCACGCGGGTGTCGATCACGCGGGTATCGTCGTTCTGGCAGAACGGGCAATGCATCAGGCGCGCTCCACCAGCGGAAACGCCAGGGTGAATTCGGCCTTGGCCGGCACCTGCCGCCACTGATCGTTCAGGCGCACGGCGGTATCGAACATGGCCTGCCCGTCGGCTTCGGAAATTTTTGGAGTGACAACGCCACGCATGGCGCAAGCGCCTTCCACTCCGGCGATGAAGGCGGTGAAATCGAATGCGCCCTGCCACAGCTGGGTCTGCAGGCCTTCCACCACCGATTCGGCCTGCGCCACTTCAAAATGGCGTTCGGGGTCGATGTACTCGCGGAAGTTCTTTTCGGCGAAGGCGATGTCGGCGCCTTTGGCCACCAAACCTAGGAAGCCCTCGCGCAGATTCAGATGGCTTTCCACTACCGCATGCACCAGATCGTGCGGCAGCACGCCCTGACGCGGTAGCTCGCAGCTGGTTTCGCTGCCGTCATCACGGACCACGCGCAGGCGGTCGAGTTTGACGGCCGCCTCCATTTTGCGCGCGATGAGTTTCATGTTTCGCTGGAACTTATTCGTAAACCGGGAACATCCGGCACTGCTTGGTCACGTTGTCGCGCACGCCTTCCAGCACCGCTTCATTGGTGTGGTCGTCGAGCACGTCGCAGATCCAGTTGGCCAACGCCACGCAGTCGGGTTCCTTGTAACCGCGGGTGGTCAGCGCCGGGGTGCCGATGCGCAGACCGCTGGTGACGAAGGGCGAACGCGGATCGTTCGGCACCGAGTTCTTGTTGACGGTGATGTGGGCTTTGCCCAGCGCCGCTTCGGCGTCCTTACCGGTGATTTCACGGCCGATCATGTCGATCAGCATCAGGTGGTTTTCGGTGCCGCCGGACACGATCTTGTAGCCGCGCGCCATGATGGCTTTGGCCATGGCCTGCGCGTTCTTCACCCCCTGTACCTGATAGTCCTTGAATTCCGGCTCCAGCGCTTCCTTGAACGCCACCGCCTTGCCGGCGATCACGTGCATCAGCGGGCCGCCCTGGGTGCCGGGGAACACCAAGGACTGCAGTTTCTTTTCGATCTCTTCGTTGGCGCGGGCCAGAATGATGCCGCCGCGCGGGCCGCGCAAGGTCTTGTGGGTGGTCGAAGTCACCACGTCGGCATGCGGCACCGGGTTCGGGTACACGCCGGCGGCGACCAGACCGGCGATGTGCGCCATGTCGACGAAAAAGTAAGCCCCGACCGATTTGGCGATTTCGGCCAAGCGCGCCCAATCCACGATTTGCGAATACGCCGAGAAACCGCCGATCAGCATTTTCGGTTTGTGTTCCTGAGCCAGACGGTTCACTTCGTCGTAATCAATCAGGCCGTTTTCATCGACGCCATACTGCACGGCGTTGTAGATCTTGCCGGAGAAATTCACTTTCGCGCCGTGGGTCAAATGGCCGCCGTGGGCCAGGCTCATGCCGAGCACGGTATCGCCCGGATTCAGCAGGGCCATGTACACCGCGATGTTGGCCGAGGAGCCCGAATGCGGCTGCACGTTGGCGTAGTCGGCGCCGAACAGCTGCTTGACGCGGTCGATGGCCAGTTGTTCGGCGACATCGACGAATTCGCAGCCGCCGTAATAACGCTTGCCCGGATAGCCTTCGGCGTATTTGTTGGTGAGCACGCTGCCCTGCGCTTCCAGCACGCGCGGGCTGGTGTAGTTCTCCGAAGCGATCAGCTCGACATGGTCTTCCTGGCGCTGGCGCTCGTCGGCGATGGCTTTGGCGAGTTCGGCGTCGTATTGGGCAATGGTCTGGCTGCGGGCGAACATGGAGGCCTCGGGGCTTGGGGGAGGCTTAAATTGTAGCTTGCGCGCGCCCCGAGGGCTAGCCGAAACTGGCGGAAAACCCCTGAATAAGGGATAATTGGCGCCAATTCACCGCAAGATATCGGGCCCAGCCCAGGAATCCCCATGCAATACATTTACACCATGATCGGCGTGTCCAAGACCGTGCCGCCGAAGCGCGAAATCATCAAAGACATCTCGCTCAGCTTCTTCCCGGGCGCCAAGATCGGCCTGCTCGGCCTGAACGGCGCCGGTAAATCGACCGTGCTGCGCATCATGGCCGGCGTGGACACCGATTTCACCGGCGAAGCCCGCCCGCAGCCCGGCATCAAGGTCGGCTACCTGGAGCAGGAACCGCGCCTGAACCCCGAACACACCGTGCGCCAAGCCGTGGAAGAAGGCGTGGGCGAACTGCTGCACGCGCAAGCCGAGCTGGACGCGGTGTACGCCGCCTATGCCGAAGAAGACGCCGATTTCGACAAACTGGCCGCCAAACAGCAGCGTCTGGAAGCCATTCTGGCCAGCGGCGATGCCGACACCCTCGAACAACAGCTGGAAATCGCCGCCGACGCCCTGCGCATTCCGGCCTGGGATGCCATCTGCGGCAAGCTCTCCGGCGGTGAAAAGCGCCGCGTGGCCCTGTGCCGCCTGCTGCTGTCCAAACCCGACATGCTGCTGCTCGATGAACCGACCAACCACCTGGACGCCGAATCGGTGGAGTGGCTGGAACAGTTCCTGGCGCGCTACACCGGCACCGTGGTGGCCGTGACCCACGACCGCTACTTCCTGGAAAACGTGGCCGAATGGATCCTGGAACTCGACCGCGGCCGCGGCATTCCATGGAAAGGCAACTACACCGCGTGGCTGGAGCAGAAAGGCGACCGCCTGAAGCGCGAAGAAGCCGGCGAGAAGGCCCGCCAGAAGGCGCTGGCCAAGGAACTGGAGTGGGTGCGTAGCAACGCCAAGGGCGGCCGCAGCAAGGGCAAGGCCCGCTTGGCCCGCTTCGAGGAGCTCAACTCGCAGGAATACCAGAAGCGCAACGAGACCAACGAGATCTTCATTCCGCCGGGCGAACGCCTGGGTGATCGGGTCATCGAGTTCAAGAACGTCAGCAAATCCTTCGGCGACCGCCTGCTGATCGACGACCTCAGCTTCCAAGTACCGCCGGGCGCCATCGTCGGCATCATCGGCCCGAACGGCGCCTGTAAGTCGACCTTCTTCAAGATGATCACCGGCCAGGAAAAACCGGACAAGGGCGAAGTCAACATCGGCCATACCGTCAAGATCGCCTACGTGGACCAAAGCCGCGATTCGCTGCAGGCCGACCAGAACGTGTGGCAGGCGGTGTCCGGCGGTTCCGACATCATCACCATCGGCAAGACCGAAATCCAGTCGCGCGCCTACATCGGCCGCTTCAACTTCAAGGGCTCCGACCAGCAGAAACTGGTGGGCACGCTCTCGGGCGGTGAACGCGGCCGTCTGCACATGGCGCAGACCCTGCTGCAGGGCGGCAACGTGCTGCTGCTCGACGAACCGTCCAACGACCTCGACATCGAAACCCTGCGCGCGCTGGAAGACGCCATCCTGGAATTCCCGGGCTGCGCGATGATCATCTCGCACGACCGTTGGTTCCTCGACCGCATCGCCACCCACATCCTCGCCTTCGAAGGCGATTCACATGTGGAATTCTTCCCCGGCAACTACAAGGAATACGAGGAAGACAAGAAACGCCGTCTGGGCGAAGCCGGCGCGCAGCCGCACCGCCTGCGCTACAAGGCCCTGAAATAACATGGGCTTCATCGGGCGCATTGCCAGCGCACAACAGGCCAACAACAGCCTGCTGTGCGTGGGTTGGGATCCGGAACTGGAAAAATTCCCGGCCCATCTGCAAGCCACGCCCGATGCCCTGTTCGAGTTCTTCAAGGCCATCATCGATGCCACCGCCGATCTGGTGTGCTGCTACAAGCCGCAGATCGCGCATTTCGCCGCGCTGGGTGCGGAAGACGCTTTACTGCGTTTGATTAAATACACGCAGACCACCTACCCCGCCATTCCGGTCATCCTCGATGCCAAACGCGGCGACATCGGCTCCACCGCCGAGAAATACGCGGTGGAAGCCTTCGGCCGCTATGGTGCCGATGCGGTCACGCTCAATCCGTATCTGGGCAAGGATTCCATCGATCCGTTCCTGAAGCACGCCGACAAGGGCGTGATTCTGCTGTGCCGCACCTCCAACCCCGGCGCGAAAGACCTGCAGGACCTGGACTGCAACGGCAAGCCGCTGTATCAGCGCGTGGCCGAAACCATCGCCCGCGATTGGAACGGCAACAACAACTGCCTGCTCGTCGTGGGCGCCACCTGGCCGCAGCAGCTGGCCGAAGTCCGCGCCATTGTCGGCGATATGCCGTTTCTGGTGCCGGGCGTGGGCGCGCAGGGCGGCGATGTGGAACAAATCATCAAAAACGGCCGGGGCAAAGCCTTCGATGCGCTGATCATCAGCTCCTCGCGCGCCATTCTGTACGCCAGCACGGGCGAAGACTTCGCCGAAGCCGCACGCGCGGCGGCCATCAAACAGCGGGATGAAATCAACCGTTACCGGTAATTTGCCGGGCTAAGCTAGGCCATCGGGGCGTGTTGAATCCCAAGGGTTTTTCTTGTTGATT
>JBMSNF010000142.1:0-4615 GCA_049421545.1 Arenimonas sp. | reverse complement strand
GTCATCCGAGGCCGGACGGTAGGCGAATCCGACATTGGCTTCGATGAATTTGGCATCATCGATGGCATCAAGGCGGTCTTCGGTATCGCCGAAGTTCAGACGGGCGGCGATACGCAGGTCGTCATTGACCTTGTACAGCAGCCGGTTGGTACCGACCCACTGCCGGCGCTGTTCGGCACCGGTGTCGCGACGGTATTCGAGGCGGCTGTTCCAGGTCACATCCTGATCGGTATAACCGCCATTGACACTGTAGGCGTTGCGGGTCACCGTTCCGTTCGCGCCCTCGAGATCACCGTACTGCAAGGTGAAGCCGGTGGTCCAGCCGACGCCCGGGTAGAAATCGAGCCCGAAAGTATGGGCGATGCCGCTTTCATCGTTCGATTTCAGGAACTGGCTTTCGTTGAAGATATTGACCTGGCTGGACACGCGCCAACGCTGGCCGAAGGTGAATCCGGTCGGCGTCGTGCGGTTGTACAGGGTATCGTTGACCGTGCTGTCGGTCGAGTAGGTGTAATTGCCGTAGAACGAATGCTCCGGGCTGACACGGTATTCGGCGCTGATGCGCGCCGCATCCCCGCGGTCGCCGGTGGTGTATTCGGCCGCGACACTGGACAGATTGGCGAAGTTGTATTTCGCACCGGCGGTGAAGGCATCGTTGTCCGCATACGAACCGCCGTCATCGTCCAGAGTGAACTGAGCGATTCCGTAAAGTTCCGTTTGCGGATTGACGCGTGGGCCGTAACGGAAGGCCGCCAGTGTGCCGCTTGCGGAAACATTCGCGACGGTATCGGTGACACGGCGGATTTCACCGGTCACTTCGACATCCGCATTCGGACGCCATTGCGCCTGGATCTGCGTCTGTTCGATGCGGTTCGTCCCACGGCTGGCATCGCTGTAGCGACCGGCAATACGCCATTGGGCATTGATGTCACCGGCGAATTCTGCGCCTTTTTCTTCAACGGCCAGGCCGGTGTCGATACGCGAGATCGAGAAGCCGTCATCGACATTGCGCCACCAGGCTGCGGCGGTCCATTCCTGGCTGCTGAAGCCCATTTCCTTGAAGTTGATACGGGCCTCGACACTGTCGGCATCGCCTTCACGCGGCCCCGCACCGACTGCATTGATCTGGGTAAAGGTCAGACCGCCGTTGTCCGAGTAGAACACCGGTGCACTGGTGGCCTTCGACTGCGCATGTTCCAGCTTCAGGTACGTGCCGCGACCGGCTTGCAGGGTGACATCCACGCCTGCCAAGCTGTAGTCGTCGCCGGCGCGGTTTTCATCGACGTAGGTGCCGCCGATGGCCACGTGCTCGCCGAACCACTGCTTGCCACGCAAGCCGATGCTGGATTCGTCACTGCTGAATCCGGTCGGGAAATACTCATAATCGACCAATAGAAGGTTTTCATAGCCGTCCAACGGACGATCACGGATGATGCTGGGCAGGTTTTCACGGGCAATCTGCGCCAGGGGCTTCGACAGAATCAGGCGGCCCTGGATTTCGTCGATTTCGTAATCGGCGCCCTGCACCAGTTCGACACGTGTTTCGACACGGCCGGTAGTCGGATCGCGGACTTCCAGCACCGCCTTGTCGGATCCGGGCAGCAGATCGGTATGGCGAAGATAGTAAAGACTGCCGCCGGTACCGAGGAATTCGGTATGGCCGGCCGCGCTTTCGGCCTGTGCACCGAAGGCACGCAGTTCACTTTTCGGATCGCCCAGCTTGGTGGTCTGCGTACCCCGCCAATTCACGGCGGCGCCGTAAAGGCTGCGGGTGTACTGGCCGTATTCGGTACCGGTAATGCCGGTATTGAAGTTGCCCCACAACAGCTGATTCTTGTCCCAATCAACCCGCACATACAGACGGCCTTGGGTATCGACGTCGCGGTAACTGGTCGAATCGTCTCCGTAGACCGGGTAATACTGGTCCGGATCAAGACGGCGGAACACATCCCGCGGATCGGACTCGAGGAAACCGCTGAACATCCGTGACAGTTCCTGTTCACGGGTGTCGGCCTGCGCGGTAATCAGGTATTTGCCCTGCACTTTGCCCTTCAGGTAGAACGCCAGGCGGCCTTCGCTGAGGAATCCGTCGTACTTGTCATCGGCACCGACCGGAACGACACCGCCGCCCGATGAATTATCGGACAGCGTGAAATCGGCCATGGCGACCATGAACATATATTTGCCGGTCACGGGCACATTGAGAATCTGGGTGCTCTCGGCGCCATCGGTTCCGTTCAACTGAACTTCGAAACGATGGGTGCCGACCGGCAACAGATATTCGGCAACGAATTTATTCTGCAGATCGACCGGATAGGTTTCGCCGTTGATGCGCAGCTGTGCATTCGATGGCAGATCTTCGCCACGGACGCGGACACGGGAGCCGTAGACCGGAATGTTCTGCTGGCGCAGGCCATTGCCGAGGAAGCTCCGGTCCAACAGCTGCCGGTCGCGGATCTGTTCGGCGTTCATACCCAGTTCGCGGGCATCCGCCGAATTCAGCAGACCCTGGCTCTGTTTTTCGACATCTTCCGGGCGGGCCAACTGGATCCGTTGCGGATGGGTTTCGTCGAAATTGCCGGCAGCGTCATAGGCGCGGACCACGAATACCAGATCGTCACCGGTGCGCAGATTGAGCCCTCCCGGCAAGGTACCGTCCCAATCGACCGAGGCGATGTTGTCCAGCGGTACCGCCACATTGGCAAGCGGCTGCGTGAAGTCACGGTCGGTATCCCGGAACAGCACGATTTCAAGACGCTGCATGAAGGCGGTGTAATTGCTGCGGACATAGAATTGCACCGGTTGCTGGATTTTTCCATCGGCAAACGACACGATGCTGTTGGCACTCGCGGAAAGTTCGGGCTGTGACAGCTGCGGATCTTCCGTAGCCCAGATCTGTCCGCCATTGGCGAGCGCCATGCGGGTCTTGATGGGCACCAAAGGCAGCACGTTCGGGGTCTGCACGATATCGACGCGGCGGTTGTTCTGCAGGTCCGCCGGATCATCCGATTTGGACTCGGCCTCGCCGACAGCCCGGATTTTGACGCCGGTCTGCGCCGGCGCATCCTGCGCCGTCAACGGACTGACCATCATCGTGCCGAGGATGCCCAGCAAAGCCACATCCAGACATTTCATGCGGGTATTCATCACTTTCCGGTTCCTGTTCATGGCTGTGCTCCCGTTGCCGGTTCGGCACTGTCGAGCTCGACCCTCAGTCGGCTCTTGGCTTCGGGGCTCAGCTGTCTTGCAATCTCTTCGTATACCGCCTGGGCACGGCGTCGTGCCAGATCCAGGTTGTAGGCGACAGAAGCGCGCTTGTCAGCGAAGCCGGTCAGCAGCACCGTGCTGGTGCCGCCGTTTTCGATACGGACGGCGACTTCACGCAACATGGCCATGTACTCCGGCTTGATGGTGGTCTTGTCGGTATCGAAGAACACGGCGCCGAGGCGTACCGGCTCGTTCGGAACCGGCGCGATCACCGGCAAGGCTTCCGGCGCCACCTGCGGCGGCAACTTGACCCCGAAGTCGAATCGGACCGGGACTGCTGGCGTGATGCGGCGCAGCAATGGATTTTCGGTCGTCATCGTGCTGCCTTCCGGCAATGTCGAGACATCGACCTTGACCACGAAGTTCTGACCACGCTGCATGTTGGACAGGGTCAGGCCTTCGAAGTGGTAGCGGCCTTTGGCATCGGTTTCGGCAACAAGGCCTTCCACCGTGGCCAGACGCACGCCCGGTATGCCCTTCTCGTCGGCATCCTGCCAGCCGTCACCATTGCGGTCATCCCAGACCTTGCCCCAGATCCGGCTCTGCTCGAACAGCGGGTCGGTGCCTTTGTCGAGGCGGACCGAAGCCGTGGCTTCATTACTGATCGGATCACCGTCCTTGAAGGCCCGTGCGCGGTTGACATAGTCACCCGAGGGCAGGCCGGCACTGACGCGCATCAGGTAACGGATGGTCGCGGTCTGGCCGACCGCTACATCGAGACCCGAGAAGGTCACCGGACCGGTGCCGCTGGAGGTACCGGCATTGTCGCCATCCTGGAACACGGCGCTGCCCGGCACGTAGCTGAAGCCCTGCGGCGGCGTATCGATGATGTCGAAGTTGATGGCCGGTGCATTACCCGTGTTGGTGATGGTAATGCTGTACTGAACCATGCCGCCGATGGTTGCCTGGCGGGTATTGACCTGTTTGACGATGCGCAACTCGGGAATGCTCGGATCCAGAATCGTGCCCGTTCCGCTGACGCCGCCGATGGTCAAGGTCGTGGTTTCGCCGTCATCGTTGACATTATCGATCAGTGCCGGATAGGTAATCGTGAAACTGGAGACGCCGGCCGGCACCACAATGAAGCCACCCGACAGGGTGACGCCATTGCTGAATGTCGGAGCAATCGCCGTGAAATCGTCTCCGGGCGTGGCCGTATTGCCGGACAAGCTGAACGGATAGGTTGACGGGAACTGAGTCGGGCCGGTCAAGGTTGCAGTATGTACCAAATCATCGCCTTCCAGAGCTGAGGCGTCGGTGACGCTGATGACCGGGTTGGGCGAAATCGGCGTACTGGTGGTATCCGGCGGGCTGGTGGTCGGACCACCGGTCGGCGGATTGCCCGTGG
>JBMSNF010000141.1:0-4625 GCA_049421545.1 Arenimonas sp. | reverse complement strand
CAGCACCAGGTCGACGGTGCATGCCGACCGCAACCACATCCACCATCTGATGCTGGACGCCGGATTCAGCGTCAACCAGATCCTGCGTGTGTTGGTGTTGCTCAGCTTCATCATCGGCCTTGCCGCGGCGGCGTGGTTATCCCTGAATGTGCCTTATGAAAAGACCATATTGCTGATCAATTTCATTCTGATGACTTTGCTCTGGTATGCCTTGAGTACCGACCGGGACCGCATCGTGGCGCGTCTGTCGCGACTCCATCGGCTGTTGTACGGCACCCCGGCATGAAAAAGCCCCCGTTTCCGGGGGCTTTTCATTGATGCGCTGGCCAATGTCTTACTTTTTCTGGCCGGCCTTGTAGCCTTCCTCGTAACCTTTCGAGAACGCCGACTCGTAACGCGAGTCGTAGCTGTCTTCGTGGCGCTGGTAGGCGTTCTTGGCGCCGGACTTGGCGTCGTCACGGCCGGCGGCAAAGCCTTCCTTGTAGTACACGCAGGCGGTCTTATCCATCGTGGCCGGGCAGGCCGGGGCATCGGCCAGAACCGGGCCGGCCAGGAACAGGCTGGCAAGGGCGAGGGCGAATACACGCGATTTCATGAGCTTCTCCAATGCGGACAAATGTCCGTGCCATAAGCATAGCAAGTTCCGCCCCGGTCGCAAGCCGGGGGCTGAATGCCGGATTAATCCCCCCGGCCTGCCGATTTCCTCTAAAATGAACGGAATTCCCTGAAAATCAAGCGCATGAAGCCCTTATCCCATCTTGATCGGCTGGAAGCGGAAAGCCTGCACATCTTCCGCGAAGTCGCGTCCGAGTTCACCAATCCGGTGCTGCTGTATTCCATCGGCAAGGACAGCACGGTGCTGTTGCACCTGATGCGCAAGGCCTTCTTTCCGGCGCGGCCCCCGATTCCGCTGCTGCACATCGACAGCACCTTCGAATTCCGCGACACCTACGCCTTCCGCGACCAAGTGCCGGATCGCTGCAACGTCGAGCTGCGCGTGTACATCAACCAGGAAGGCGTGCGCCAGGGCATCAACCCGTTCGATCACGGCGCCACCGTGTACACCGACATCATGCGCACCCAGGCCCTGCGTGAAGCGCTCGAGCAGGGCGGCTACGACTGCGCCATCGGCGGCGCCCGCCGCGACGAGGAAAAATCGCGGGCCAAGGAACGCATCCTGAGTTTCCGCAGCGCCGAACACCGCTGGGATCCGAAAGCCCAGCGTCCGGAACTCTGGAACCTCTACAACACCCGCATCCGCAAGGGCGAGTCGGTGCGCGCCTTCCCGATTTCCAACTGGACCGAGCTCGACATCTGGCTGTACATCCTGCGCGAAAACATCCCGCTGCCGGAGCTGTACTTCGCGCGCAAACGCCCGGTGGTGACCCGCGACGGCGTGTTGATCATGGTCGACGACGAGCGCATGAAGCTGCTGCCCGGCGAAGTGCTCGAAGAGAAAATGGTGCGCTTCCGCACCCTCGGCTGTTACCCGCTGACCGGCGGCGTCGAATCGCAGGCCGAGACGCTCGAGCAGGTCGTTACCGAGATCCTGACCGCACGCACCTCCGAGCGCCAGGGCCGGGTGATCGATCACGATCCGGCCGCCTCGATGGAGAAGAAGAAGCAGGAGGGCTATTTCTGATGGCCACCGACATCCACGAGTACCTGCATCGCCACGAAACCAAATCGCTGTTGCGCTTCATCACCTGCGGCAGCGTCGACGACGGCAAGAGCACCCTGATCGGGCGCCTGCTGCACGACACCAAAGGCCTGTTCGACGACCAGCTGGCCACCCTGGAAAAGGATTCCGCCAAGCACGGCACCCAGGGCGAGGAAATGGATTTCGCGCTGCTGGTCGACGGCCTGGCCGCCGAACGCGAGCAGGGCATCACCATCGATGTCGCCTACCGCTTCTTTTCGACCGACAAACGCAAGTTCATCGTGGCCGATTGCCCGGGCCATGAGCAATACACCCGCAACATGGCCACCGGCGCGTCCACCGCCGATGTCGCCGTGGTGCTGATCGACGCCCGCAAAGGCGTGCTGACCCAGACCCGCCGGCACAGCTTCATCGTCTCGCGTCTGGGCATCAAGCACGTGCTGCTGGCGGTCAACAAGATGGATCTGGTCGAATTCGACGAGGGCGTGTTCAATGCCATCGTTGCGCAATACCAGCAGCTGGCCGACCAGCTCGGCATCTCCAGCGTGCAGGCGGTGCCGCTGTCGGCCTTGGCCGGCGACAACCTGATCGCCTCCTCGGCGCGCACGCCCTGGTACGGCGGTCCGTCGGTGCTGTCGTATTTGGAGACTGTGGGCGAATCCCCCTCCATCCCCCTTTTGCAAAAGGGGGAAGAAACCCCTCCCTTCCTTGGAAGGGAGGACGGGAGGGATGCTTGCGGCCGTTTGCCGGTGCAGTGGGTCTGCCGCCCGAATCTGGATTTCCGCGGCTTTGCCGGTACCGTCTGTGCCGGTGGGTTCGCGCCCGGCGATGAAATCGCCGTGCTGCCCTCGGGCAAGCGCTCACGCATCGCCCGCATCGTCACCCAGGACGGCGATCTGGACAGCGCCCGCCGTGGCCAAGCGGTCACCCTCACGCTCGCCGATGAAGTGGATGTCAGCCGCGGCGATGTCATCGTCTCGGCCAAGAGCCCCTGCGAAACCACCGACCAGTTCGCCGCCCACGTGATCTGGATGGACGAGGCCGAACTGATACCGGGCCGCGGTTACTGGCTGAAAATCGGGGCGCGCACGGTCAACGCCACCGTCACCGAAATCAAGCACAAGATCGACATCAACAGCCAGGAACCGCTGGCCGCCAAAACCCTGCACCTCAACGAGATCGGCGTGTGCAACCTCAAGCTCGATCAGGCCATCGCCTTCGAGCCGTACGCGCTCGACAAAACCCTGGGCGGTTTCATCCTGATCGACCGCCAGAGCAATGCCACCGTCGCCGCCGGCACCATCGATTTCGCGCTGCGCCGCGCCGGCAACATCCACTGGCAGGCGATGGACGTCAACAAGGCCGCGCGCGCCGGGCTGAAGAGCCAGAGTCCGCGTTGCATCTGGTTCACCGGTCTGTCCGGTTCCGGCAAGTCGACCATCGCCAATCAGCTGGAACAACGCCTGCTGGCCGCGCACCACCACACCTATGCGCTGGACGGCGACAACATCCGGCACGGCCTGAACCGCGAGCTGGGTTTCACCGAAGCCGACCGCGTCGAGAACATCCGGCGCGTGGCGGAAGTGGCGCGCCTGATGGTGGATGCCGGTCTGATCGTGCTGGTCTCGTTCATTTCGCCGTTCCGCAGCGAACGCGACATGGCCCGCGCCCTGTTCAGCGACGACGAGTTCATCGAAGTGTTCGTGGATACGCCGATCGAGGTCTGCGAACAGCGCGATGTCAAAGGCCTGTACGCCAAGGCCCGCGCCGGCCAGTTGCCGAACTTCACCGGCATTTCCTCGCCCTACGAGGCGCCGCTGAATCCCGAGCTGCACCTGCGCACCGCCGAAGCCCCGGTCGAAGATCTGGTCGACGCGATTCTGAAACGGATCAGCTGACCGCTTTATTCGGTCGGCTTGTCGGTAGGCAGAAAGCGGTCGGTGTAGATTTCGAAACTCATCTGGTGAATCGGTTTCCGGCTCTGGGCTTCCATGAACTGGACGATTTTGTTGTTGGTCCGTACCAGAGTCGGTTCGCGGCCGCCGAGCAAGGCCTTGTTCTGCCGGGCATCGGGGATGTGCAGACCCTCGAAGGCCGATGCCACTTCGGTACTTGGAATCTTCAGATACCAAGCCAGTTCCTGGGCCAGCTTGTCCTGGTCCTTCTTGATCAGCTCCGCCGCCGCCAGCCAGCCCTTGACCAGCGCGCGCAGCGTTCTCGGATTGGTCTCGGCGTAGTCCGCGCGGACCACCAGCACATCGATGATCTCGTTGGGTATGGCGCAGCTGTTGAAAATCTCGACGCCGCCCAGCGCCAACAGCTGGCCGCGGTAGGGTTCGAAGGTCACCACCGCATCGACCCGGTCGTACTTGTAGGCATCCATGCTGTCATCGATCAGGATGTTTACGGTGCGCACCGAATCTTTTGCCATGCCGTTGATTTCGAGGGCACGCGCCAGCACGAAACGGCCGAGGGCACCCGATTCCACGCCGACCCGGCGTCCGGCCAGATCCTTGACCGAAGCGATGCCCGGCTTGGCGATGATGACATCGGCGCCTTCCGAAATATCGGCGACCAGAATGACCTTGATCGGAATGCCGTTCTGACTGACCTCCAGGGCTTCATCGATGGTCAATGCCGCCACCTGGATGTCGTTCTTGCTGAAGGCCTCCATGACCTCGACCGCCGACTCGTACTGCTGCATCTGGATCAGCTTGCTGCCGTACAGGTCTTTGTCGCGGGCGAGGTAGCCGGGCAGGTAGCCCGGCCAGCTGTTGGTGCCGACCAGAATGGGCTTGGCCAGGGGCTCGGCCGGTTTTTCGCAGCCGCCGAGGACGGTCAACGTCGCCAGCAGGGCAAGCACGGACAGGAAGCGGTTACTGGACGATAGCGACATGCAGTTCCTTGCGGTTGACCCGATGACCAGCGCCGTCCTGTGGACGCTTGCGCCAGTGTATCAAAGAAA
>JBMSNF010000140.1:0-4633 GCA_049421545.1 Arenimonas sp. | reverse complement strand
TGGTAGGGCGGCCGGCGGGGGCTGCGCGGGTGGGCTCTGCGCCTTCGGGGTTGTTGTAGATCAGCACCGAGCTCGGTTCGCTCAGGGCCGAAGCCACGAACACCTTGCCGTCGATTTCGATGCGGTCGCCGCTGGCGACCGATTGGCCGGTCTGGGCGGTTTCGCCGTTGACCTTGACCGCGCCCTGCGCGATGCGTTCTTCCAGCAGACGGCGTGAACCGAGGCCGGCCTGGGCCAGGACCTTGTGCAATCGTTCGGACGTTTTATTCTTGGGTTCGGCGTCTTTGCCTTTCAATGAAAGGACTTTGCGAGTGTTCTCGCTCATTCGGGGTTGTCTCCGGCGCGGAGGGCGCCTCAGTGCTGCAAGGGGTCAGTCGTCGTCTCGACGGATTCGGTGGACGGCTCGGTCTCAGTAGTAGCGTGGTCGGTATCGTCCGGCAGATCTCCGCTCGGCTCCGCAATGACGGCAGCCTGAGCCGGAATGGGCTCGGATATGTCGAAGGACAGCTGCGGTTCCAGTTCCGGATATTCCTTCAGTTCCGCCAGAGGCGGTAACTGATCGAGGCTCTTCAGGCCGAAATAATCCAGGAAGGTCTTGGTGGTGCCGAACAGCTCGGGGCGTCCGGGCACATCGCGGTGTCCGAGAACGCGAATCCATTCCCGTTCTTCCAGCGATTTTATCATAGTTGCGCTGACGCTGACGCCCCGGATCTGTTCGATCTCGCCGCGGGTGATCGGCTGGCGGTAGGCGATCAGCGCCAAAGTCTCCAGCGTGGCGCGGGTGTATTTGCTCTGGCGTTCGGTCCAAAGCCTTGCTACATAAGGGTGAACCTCGCTCCGGACCTGGTAGCGCCAGCCCGAGGCGACCTCGACCAACTCGACGCCACGGCCCTCGCAGGCCGCTTTAAGTTCCGTTAAGGCTTGTTCGATGGATCCGGGTTTCGGCGGCGAATCGCCGAAAATGCCGTAAAGCTGGGCGGTGCTCAAGGGCAGGGTGGAGGCCAACAGGGTGGCTTCCAGAATCGGGGCAAGGTTCAGGTCGTTTTCGCTCATATTCGGATCAGGCTGACGGTTCGTCGAATTCGGATTGCATGGCATTGTCGCGCTCGGTGGCTTCGGCCTCTTCGGCGGTCAGCTCACGGGCGCGGATGAAAATGGGGGCCAGCGGCCCTTCCTGCACGATTTCCAGCAGGCGTTCCTTGGCCAGTTCGAGAATGGCCAGGAAACTCACCACCACGCCCATGCGGCCTTCTTCGGGAATGAAGAAGCTTTCGAAGCCGTGGAACTGGCCGTCGCGCAGGCGGTCGAGCACAATCGACATGCGCTCGCGCACGCTCAGCGCTTCGCGCTTGATGGCGTGGCGGCTGAACAGGTCGGCGCGCTTGAGGACTTCGCGCAGGGCCAGCAGCATTTCCTTCAGATCCACTTCCGGCGGGGCGCGCTGGATGATGCGGTCGGGCATGAAGGCGTGCGCGATGCTGGTGTCGCGCTCCAGACGCGGCAGGGTGTCGAGGTCTTCGGCGGCTTTCTTGAAGCGTTCGTATTCCTGCAGACGGCGCACCAGTTCGGCGCGCGGATCGGCTTCGTTGCCGTCTTCCGAGGGCGGGCGCGGCAGCAGCATGCGCGATTTGATTTCGGCCAGGATCGCGGCCATCACCAGATACTCGGCGGCCAGTTCGAAACGCAGGTCTTCCATCACGCCGATGTAGGACACGTATTGCTTGGTGATTTCGGCCACCGGAATGTCGAGGATGTCGAGGTTCTGCCGGCGGATCAGATACAGCAGCAGATCCAGCGGGCCTTCGAAACTTTCCAGGATGACTTCCAGCGCGTCCGGCGGAATGTACAGATCCTGCGGCATCTGCAGGACCGGCTGGCCTTTGACCAACGCCAGCGGCATTTCCTGTTGTTGCGGCGTATGAGCGGGAACGGGCTCTACGGCCTCTGGCGCGGGCGTCTGGGTCATGAAAGGTCGTATGGACGACGCGAGCGCGTCGAAGGTGAATTCAGGTTAAGCCGAAAGCCGGGGCTTGTAAAGCCGAGGCCGGGACACTGCCGGTATTATCAGTCAAAACAAGGCGTCACGCAATTTAAACCAAGCCATGGCGGCCACCAGCAGGGGCGTGCGCAGGGCGCGGCCGCCGGGGAAGTTACGGTGCGGAATGCGGCTGAACACGTCCAATCGGCCGGCCTGGCCACGGATGGCCTCGGCCATGATCCGGCCGGCCAGACCGGTGGCGGCGATGCCGTGGCCGGAAAAGCCCTGCGCGAAAAAGACATTGCCGCCCAAGCGGCCCCAGTGCGGGGCGCGGTTCAGCGAAATATCGACATAGCCGCCCCAGACATACTCCATGCGCACGCCTTCGAGCATCGGAAACACCCGGGTCATGCGCCGGCGCAGGGTGCCGGACAGGTTCGGCGGCGGCAGGGTGGAATAGGAGGCGCGGCCGCCGAATAGCAGACGGTGGTCGCTGCTCCGCCGGAAATAATCGAGCGCCCAGTTCACATCGGCCACCGCCATGTCGTTGCCGATCAGGGCTTTGGCGCGCGCTTCGCCCAAGGGTTCGGTGGCGCCGATGTAGGTGCCGACCGGCATGATCTTGTCATCCAGTTCCGGAGCGATGCCATGCACATAGGCATTACCGGCCAATACTGCGAAATCGCAGTGCACTTGGCCTTTGGCGGTTTTGAATACCGGTCGGGCGCCGCGTTCCAACTGCGTCACCGGGGTGTTTTCAAAGATGCGCACGCCAAGACGAAGCGCGGCGCGCGCCAGACCCTGCGTGTATTTGAGCGGATGCAGATGGCCGCTGCGCGGATCGACCAAGGCGCCGAGATAGCGTTGGTTGGGCATGACGGCATGGAGTTGTTCGCGGTCCCACCACTGCAGCGGGTAATCGAAGTTTTCGGCAAGATCGTGCTGCCAGGCTTTCAGTTCGGTGATGTGGCGCGGCTTGATCGGTACGTGCGCGTGGATGTCACGCCAGTCGCAGTCGATGCCGTATTGCGTGCATCGCTGTTTGATGAGGTCCAGCCCTTCCAGCGACCAGTCGAACAGACGGCGGGAATCGGCCAAACCGACAGCCTGTGTGATTTTGCTTTGATCGCAGCCGAACCCGAAAATGGCCTGGCCGCCGCTGCGCCCGGATGCGCCCCACCCGACCTGATGCGCTTCCAGCACTACCACCGACAGACCGGCTTCAGCCAATTCGATGGCGGTGGAGAGACCGGTGATGCCGGCGCCAAGGATGCAGACATCGGCCTGCAGCGTGCCTTCTAGTTGCGGCTGCGCCGGAAACGCCGGCACGGATGCGGCGTACCAGGAACGGACGTGGCGGGTGCCGGCCATGCGGGAAACCCGGCTCAGACCGAGCGCAGGTACCAGTCGTATTCGAGCGTGGTGACTTCGGTGTAGAAGCTGCGCATTTCCTTGAGCTTCTGCTGGCCGAACACGTGCTGGAATTCGGCGCCGAACATGTCCTTGATGAAGCCGCTGGCCATGAAGTCGTTGATCGTGTCACGCCAGAACAGCTGGCGCTGCTCGGTCTGCAGGTAGGCATTGCCTTTGATGGCCGGGCCCGGATCGCCTTTGGCGTCAAGGCCGTGCAGGATGCCGGCCAACACCGCGGCGGTGACCAGATAGGGGTTGGCGTCGGCACCGGCGATGCGGTGCTCGATGCGCACGTTCTTTTCATCGGAATGCGGAATGCGCATGGCCACGGTGCGGTTGTTGAAGCCCCAGCAGTCGTTCAGCGGCACGAACGCGTTCAGCACGAAACGGCGGTAGCTGTTGGCATGCGGGGCGAACATCAGCATGCAGTCCTTGGACACCGACTGCAGGCCGGCGATGGCGTGCTTCAGGGCCGGAGCCGGATTGTCCTGGGTGCTGGCGAAGATGTTCTTGCCGTCTTTATCCAGCAGCGACACATGGATGTGCGTGCCGGAACCGGCTTGGTCAACGAACGGCTTGGCCATGAAACTGGCCAGCAGATCCTGCTGTTCGGCGATGGATTTGATGGCGCGCTTGAGCAGGGTGGCGTCGTCGCAGGCGGCCACGGCGTCGTCGCGGTGCTTCAGGTTGATTTCGAACTGGCCCGGCGCGTATTCGGCCACGGCGGTGTCGGCCGGGATGTTCTGGGCGCTGCAGGCGTCGGCCACGGCGTCGGTGAAGCCCTGGTAGTCGTTCAGATCGCCCATGTAATAGACCTGGGTGGTCTTGTTGCGTTCGCCGGTGGACGGGTTGATCGAGGTCTGCGGCCGGCCGTCGGGGGTCAGCTGCTTGTCGAGCAGGTAGAACTCAAGCTCGACCGCCACCACCGGGGTCAGGCCGCGGTCGGTGAATTTCTGCACCACATTCTTCAGCACTTCGCGCGGATTGGCCGAAAACATGCCGCCGTGGAAGCCTTCCATGCTCAGCAGGCACTGCAGCATCGGGCGCTGCTGCCACGGAATCGGGCGCAGGGTGCCCGGAATCGGGCGGCAGATCCGGTCTTCATCGCCGATGTCGTAGCCCAAGCCGGTTTCTTCCACGGTATTGCCGGTGACATCGGTGCCGATCAAGGACATCGGCAGGCAGACGCCGTTCTGGAACACTTTTTCTAGGGCGTCGCGGGTGATGCGCTTGCCGCGCAGC
>JBMSNF010000139.1:0-4695 GCA_049421545.1 Arenimonas sp. | reverse complement strand
CGATCAACTGCGGCAGTTGTCCCACATGGAACGGCAAGCATGCGCCCTTCAAATTGCACGGCAACAGCTATTACGTCGGTGTCGATGGACTGAGCGCGGTACTGATCACCACCCCGAAAGGCCATTTCCTGATCGACGGTGGCCTGCCGCAATCCGCGCAACTCATTCGTCAGAACATCCAGAGTCTCGGTTTTGATATCCGCGATGTCAAATGGCTGTTGAACAGTCATGCGCATTTCGATCATGCCGGCGGTCTGGCGGCGCTGCAGCGCATGAGCGGAGCGCCGGTGGCGGCTTCCGGCGAAACCGTGGCATCACTCAAAATCGGCCACGCCCTGCCCGATGATCCGCAATATGCGCCCGACAACACCATGGCCTTTCCGGCCGTGACATCGACACGCGTCATCCGGGATGGCGAAACTCTGGTGTTGGGCAACATCACCATCACCGCGCACGATACGCCGGGACATGCCCCCGGCGGCAACAGCTGGAGCTGGAAAAGCTGCGAGGCCGGCCGATGCGTCACGCTTGTTTACGCCGACAGCCTGAGCGCAGTGAGCGAACCGGATTATCGGTACGGCGATCATCCGACATATCTCAAGGCTTTCCGGCAAAGCATCGCCAAAATCCGGGCGCTCGACTGTGACATTCTGGTTTCCGCGCACCCGGAATTTTCGAATCTGTTCGAACGCGAAAAAACTGACTCGCTGATCGATGCAATGAGTTGCCGGAAATACGCGGATGCCGCCGGGGAGCGTCTCGATAAGCGTTTGAAACAGGAACGCAGTCATTGATCCGGCATAAAAAAACCCGCCTTCCGGCGGGTTTTTCGTTTGATGCATGAAACCGATTAACGTTTCGAGAACTGGGTGGCGCGGCGTGCTTTGCGCAGACCGACCTTCTTACGTTCCACTTCACGGGCATCGCGGGTCATCAGGCCGGCTTTGCGCAGATCGGATTTCAGGGTGTCGTTGTATTCCACCAGGGCGCGGGCGATGCCCAGACGGATGGCGCCGGCCTGGCCGGTGATGCCGCCGCCTTCGACGGTCACATTGACGTCGAACTGTTCGGTGGTCTGGGTCAGTTCCAGCGGTTGACGGACGATCATGCGCGAGGTTTCGCGGCCGAAGAATTCGTCAATGGCGCGACCGTTGATCACGATGTTGCCCGAGCCCTTGCGCAGGAACACGCGGGCGGTGGAGGATTTGCGGCGACCGGTGCCGTAGTTTTGCTGAACAGCCATGATGATTTACCTGTAGGTCTTTCAGATGTCCAGCGCTTGCGGCTGCTGGGCGGTGTGGGGATGCTCGGAGCCTTTGTAGACTTTCAGCTTCTTGAACATGGCGCGGCCGAGCGGGTTCTTCGGCAGCATGCCCTTGACCGCGGTTTCAATCACGCGTTCCGGGTGGGCGGCCAGGGCCTGCGACAGGTTTTCCGACTTCATGTTGCCGATGTAACCGGTGAAACGGTAGTACATCTTGTCCTGAAGCTTCTTGCCGGTGACGGCGATCTTTTCGGCGTTGATCACGACGATGTAATCACCGGTGTCCACATGCGGGGTGAACACGGGCTTGTGCTTGCCGCGCAGGCGACGGGCGAGTTCCGAGGACAAACGACCGAGAGTCTTGCCGCTGGCATCTACGATGTACCAGTCTTGCTGAACGGTTTCGGGTTTGGCGCTGACGGTCATGGCTTTCATGACGGGCTCCAACAAAATCAAGTGAATAAGAAGCGGAATGATAACCCGAAATCCGGACCCGCGCAAGCCCTTGTGCGTCCCGTGTTAGCATTTGAACCATGTCTTTTCCCCTGAAATCCCCGTCCCGCGCCGATCTGGCCCGGCAGTGCGTGAAATGCGGCCTGTGCCTGCCGCACTGCCCCACCTATGCCCTGGCCGGGATGGAGGCCGAATCCCCCCGCGGCCGCATCGTGCTGATGGCCGATCTGGCGGAAAACCCCGGTCAAGCCGGTGTTTTCAAGCACTTGGATGCCTGCCTGGGCTGCCGGCGTTGCGAAAGCGTCTGCCCGGCCGATGTGTCCTACGAGCGGCTTTTGGTCGAAACCCGCGCCGTGCACCCGCCGGCCTTGCCGTGGCGTGCGAAGGCCGCGCTGTGGCTGATGGCGCATAAATCGCTGCTGAACGGCACCCTCGGACTCTACCGGGTGCTTTATCCGATACTCCCGGTCCGCTGGCGGCCCCTGCCCCGCCCGGCGGCGGCAAATGCCGAAACAGCGCCCTCCCGCAGCCGGAACGCGGTCTTTACCGGATGCGGGGCCGACAGCTACGAAGGCACGGTACGCACGGCATTGCTGCACCTGTTGCAGGCTCTGGGCGACGATGCCGCCATTCCGTCCTCGCAAGGCTGTTGCGGCCAGGCCGCACGCCATGCCGGACAGGCAGGCCGCGCAGTCGCACTGGCCACTGCGAATCAAGCTACATTCGCCGGTTTCGATCGGTTGTTGGTGCTGGCCAGCGGTTGCCGCAGCGCCCTGCAGGACAGTGCCGGCGTCCCGGTGGTGGACGCCATGGCGTATCTGGCCGAGCGCGCGGAGGCGCTGCATTTCCGCTCGGCAAAGGGCCGGCAAGTGGCCCTGCATGTTCCGTGCTCGGCGGCCTTCCATGGCTCGGCACAGGCGACGCGCCGCCTGCTTGCCCGGATTCCCGACCTGCAACTGAGCGTGCTGCCGGATACCGGCTGCTGCGGCGGCGCCGGTCTGCATCAATTGACCGATCCGGAGCGTGCCGCCGCCCTGCGCACGCCGGTTCTGGCTGCCGTTCCGGAAAATGCCGATGCCCTGCTCTCGGCCAACATCGGCTGTCGCCTGCATCTGGCGGGCGGGCGGCCGGTTCTGCACCCGATTGAATTCATGGCACACTATCTGGCATGAGCTTCGTACGTCGCCTTTCCCCCCTCGACCGCATACTGGGCGAGCTGCAACACGCCCTGAACACCACCGCCGGCGTGGTCACCCGCTCGGGCGACGGTCCGGCGGCACGCGCCAACCCGGCCGCCGACGAACGCGATCTGGAAATGTCACCGGCCCAGATCCGGCACAGTGCCGGATTGATGCGCATCAATCACACCGGCGAAGTCTGCGCACAGGCCCTGTATTTGGGTCAGGCGCGGGTGGCCGAGAGCGCCGAAACGCGTGCGCAGTTGCTGCATGCGGCCGACGAAGAGGCCGATCATCTGGCCTGGTGCGATGCCCGCCTGAAAGAACTCGACAGCCGGCCCAGTCTGTTCAACCCGTTGTGGTATCTCGGCAGTTATGCCATCGGGCTCGGCGCCGGCCTGAAAGGCGACGGCTGGAATCTGGGCTTCGTTTCCGAAACCGAGCGCCAGGTGGAAGCGCATCTGGCCGAACACCTCGACACGCTTCCGCCGGAGGACCGGCGCAGCCGTGCCATCCTTGCGGTGATGAAGGACGACGAAATCCGCCACGCCGAACACGCCGAAACCCATGGCGCGCGCAGACTGCCGCCGCCCATCCCGGCACTGATGGCGCTGTCCTCGCGGTTCATGAAGGCCATCGCCTACCGGATCTGAAAACGAAAAACCCCGCATTCGCGGGGGTTTCGCATGAAGCTGCGTACTTTCTCAGTCGGCCAGATTGCGGCCGTGGTAGAGCTCTTCGATTTCGCGACGGACCTGCAGCTCGATGCGCTGGCGGTCCTTGAAGCTCAGACTCTTGGCCTTGCCTTCGAACAGGTAGGTGTCGAGGTCGAATTCCTTGACGTGCATCTTGGTGTGGAACAGGTTCTCCTGGTACACATTGACATCCATCATCTCGTAATGCGCCTTGATGTCCTTGGTCAGGAAGTCCTGGATGGAGTTGATCTTGTGATCGATGTAATGCTTCTTGCCCTTGATGTCGCGGGTGAAACCGCGCACGCGGTAGTCGGTGACCACGATGTCGGAATCGAAGCTCTCGATCAGGTAATTCAGCGCCTTCAGCGGCGAAATCACGCCGCAGGTGGCCACATCGATGTCGGCACGGAAGGTGGCGATGCCGTTGTGCGGGTGGGTTTCCGGATAGGTGTGCACGGTGATGTGCGACTTGTCCAGATGCGCGACCACGGCATCCGAAATCAGCTCCTTGCCGGCGGCCTTCTTGTCGATGACCGGTTCCTCGGAAATGAGGATGGTCACCGAAGCGCCCTGCGGATCGTAGTCCTGGCGCGCCACATTCAGGATGTTGGCACCGATGATATTGGCCACTTCGGTCAGGATCTGGGTCAGACGCTCGGCGTTGTAGACCTCATCGATATACTCGATATAACGCTGACGCTGGTCTTCCGACGCGGCGTAGCAGATGTCGTAGATATTGAAACTCAAGGATTTCGTCAGATTGTTGAATCCTTGCAGGCGCAACCGGGGCAGTGGCTTGACCAACGCAGTATTCCTTGGATATGAGTGGCGGTGAGGCGCAATTATCGGATATCTGCCCCCAAATGCAAGCATTTTCTCCACCAAAGCCCCGCGGGGCTTGAGCTGAGGGCACTGCGGGAGTATTCTGATACCAGATAATCCGCAATTCCGGCACGCCATGACCGAGCTCAATACGACCGCCGCTGCAGCCCCCTTCGAACCGGTGACAACCGAACTGGCGATGGACGATGTCGCCCTGAACGCCTTTCTAAGCCATACCCACAAGCACCGGTATCCGGCGAAAACCGATGTTTTCCGGCCCGGC
>JBMSNF010000138.1:0-4743 GCA_049421545.1 Arenimonas sp. | reverse complement strand
GAAAAGAATCTGTTCCGTGAATTTGGCATCGGTGTTCCCGATTTCCGCGACATCACCAGTTTCGAAGATCTGCAGGCCGCCATTGCCGCCATCGGCATGCCCTGCATACTGAAAACCCGGCGGCTCGGTTATGACGGCAAGGGCCAGTTCCGCATCAAGACCGATTCCGACATCGCATCGGCCTGGGCCGCGCTGGGTGCGCAGACCTTGACCGTCGGATTGATTCTCGAAGCCTTCGTGCCGTTTGAACGCGAAATTTCGGTGGTGGCGGTACGTGGCCGTGACGGCGAATTCCGGCATTGGGCCTTGACCGAAAATTGGCACGAGCAGGGTGTGTTGTCGGCCAGTCTGGCTCCGGCCACCGACACCGCCGCATTCGAAGCCGAAGCCATCGCCTGCGCCCGCAAGGTGGCGGAGGCGCTGGATTATGTCGGGGTGTTCGCGCTTGAACTGTTCCTGTGCGATGGCCGCCTGATGGCCAATGAAATGGCGCCGCGCGTGCACAACTCCGGCCATTGGACCATCGAAGGCGCGGAAACTTCGCAATTCCAGAACCATCTGCGCGCCGTGCTCGGCCTGCCGCTCGGCAGCACCCGTTCAATCGGCGTCAGCTGCATGTTGAATTGGATCGGCAGCATGCCGGACGCCGCACCGGTTCTGGATGAAATCGGCGGTCATTGGCATGATTACGGCAAATCGCCGCGCGCCGGACGCAAAGTCGGGCATGCCACCTTGCGCGAAGATGCGCCCGCAGCGCTTGCGGATGCGCTGCATCGCGTCGGAACAGCCCTGCAGCGCGAGTCCCAGGTTTCGCAGGTATTGTCCCGTCTGCGTTGACGCGCGTCGCCATCAGCCAAAGAAAAACGCGCCCGAAGGCGCGTTTTTTGTACCGGATCTCGGAGGCTCAGGCCATCTGGGCCGACACGAAATCCCAGTTCACCAGATTCCAGAACGCTTCCACGTATTTCGGACGGGCGTTGCGGTAATCCACGTAATAGGCGTGTTCCCAGACATCGCAGGTCAGCAGCGGTTTGTCGGTGCCGGTCAGCGGGGTGGCGGCATTGGAGGTGCTGACCAAGGCCAGACTGCCGTCGGCGCGTTGCACCAGCCAGGCCCAACCGGAACCGAAGGTGCCGATGGCGGTTTTGGTGAATTCGGCTTTGAAGGCATCGAAGCTGCCGAACGCGGCATCGATGGCTTCGGCCAGTTTGCCGGTCGGGGCGCCGCCGCCGTTGGGCTTCAGGCAGTTCCAGTAAAACGTATGGTTCCAGACCTGCGCGGCGTTGTTGAACAGGCCGCCCTGCGATTTGCGCACGATGGTTTCCAGGTCGGCGCTTTCGAACTCGGTACCGGCGATCAGGTTGTTCAGATTGGTGACATAGGTCTGGTGATGCTTGGAGTAATGGTAATCAATGGTTTCCGCGGAAATGTGCGGTTCCAGTGCGGTGCGGTCATAGGGCAGGGCAGGCAGTTCGATGGCCATGGGGGAGTTCTCCGGCGGGCGTAAGGGGGGAATAAGCTTTATAATTCTACCTTGGAAGTGAAAGTGATGTGTTCCCTCAAATCCGTCTGGAGCGTCAAATGCCGAATAGTCCGATCAACGACCGTATCAAAGCCGAAATCAGCAGCGCCCCAATCGTGCTGTTCATGAAAGGCACGCCGCAGTTCCCGATGTGCGGTTTTTCCTCGCGCACCGTGCAGGCCCTGAAAGCCGTCGGCGCGCAGATGCATACCGTGAATGTGCTGGAAGAACCGGAAATCCGCGCCAATCTGCCGCGTTATTCCGATTGGCCGACGTTCCCGCAATTGTTCATCAATGGCGAGCTGGTCGGCGGCTGCGACATCACCATGGAACTGTATGAAAGCGGCGATCTGGCCACCATGGTCGCCGAGGCCCAGAAAGCCGCATGATGGCACTGCCGGTGCCCGCGCCGAACAGTCTGGTCGGCCGGGTCATTCTGGTCACCGGCGCTTATGGCGGGCTGGGCGAAGCCGCGGCCAAGGCCGCCGCCGTTGCCGGGGCCACCGTGGTGCTGCTCGGCAAGAAAATCCCCAAGCTCACCCGTGTCTATGACGCCATCGGCAAGCTCGGTCCCGAGCCGGCCCTTTACCCCTTGGACATGCGCGGTGCCGATCCGGCCGATTACGAGGCCATGGCCGACAAAATCTGCGCGGAGCGCGGCGGACTGAACGGCATACTGCATTGCGCGGCCGACTTTTCCGGCCTGCGCCCGCTGGAAACCACCGATCCGGAAGAGTTCGTCACCCAGATCCATGTCAACCTGACCGCCCCCTGGCTGCTGACCCAGGCCTGCCTGCCGGCCCTGCGCCGTGCCGAAGACGCCGCCGTGGTGTTCGTTACCGAAAACCGCGAGCGCGTTAATAAAGCCTATTGGGGCGCCTATGGCGTCGCCAAGGCCGGCTTGGAAGGCTTGGTGGGCATCTTGCATGATGAAACCGACGACAGTCCGGTGCGGGTCAGCGCCCTGCAGCCCGGGCCGATGCGGACCAGCATCCGCGCCCGCGCCTATGTCGAAGAGGCCGCCACCGCGTGTCCCGAACCCGGCGTGTACGCGCCGGCCTGCGTCTATCTGCTGTCCGCCGAAGGGGCCGCGCACCGTGGCCGTATACTGCGGCCGGACTGGAGCTGATCATGGAAATGGTTTCCGCTGCATTGTTGCTGTTCCTGATCATGGACCCGCTGGGCAATATTCCGGTTTTTCTGAGCCTGCTCAAGCCCTTGCCCAAGAAACGCCAGCGCATCGTGCTGATACGCGAACTGCTGATCGCTTTTTTCGTGCTGTTGGGGTTTCTGTGGGGCGGCAAGTATGTGCTCGAGGCCATGCATCTGCGCCAGGAATCGGTCTCCATCGCCGGTGGCATCATCCTGTTCCTGATCGGCCTGAAAATGATCTTCCCCAGCCCCGAAGGCATGTTCGGGGATGGGGAGGTCGGCGAACCCTTCATCGTGCCGATGGCCATCCCCCTGGTGGCCGGCCCCTCCGGGATGGCCGCCGTCATGCTGTTCGGCAGCCAGGACCCCAGCCGGATGGGAGATTGGACCATGGCCCTGGCCATCGCCTGGTTCGGCACCGCGGTCATTTTGTTTTCGTCCACCTACCTCTACAAAATCCTCGGAACCCGCGTTCTGGTGGCCCTGGAGCGCCTGATGGGCATGCTGCTGGTGGCCATTTCGGTCCAGATGCTGATGGACGGCATACAGGCCTACCTGAACAGCCCGGCCTGAGTCACATTTCCGTCATCAAACACACATAAAATTAACATTCGGTGGTAAAATTCCGCCGTAGTTCAGCAGGGCTTCACCTTCTCAGGCGGTCACCGTTCGACTCCCCAACCTCACAACAGGTCATCTCAACATGAATTCTTCCAAACGCATCCGGATTTCGCAGCTTTCCATGGCGCTTGCGGTCGCACTGACTGCTCCGGTCATGGCGCAGAACACTTCGTCCGCCATCGGCGGCCGCGTCACCAGCAACGACGGCAAACCGGTTGCCGGTGCCACCGTGTCGATCAAGCACATCCAATCCGGCACGGTCAGCTCGGCCGTCACCGATGCCGAAGGCCGTTATTCGTCGCGCGGTCTGCGCGTCGGCGGTCCGTACACCGTCACCATTACCAAAGACGGCGTCACCGAAACCCGCGATAACGTCTACCTGCAACTGGCTGAAACCAAATCCTTGGACGCCTCGCTGGGCCAGAAAGTCCTGGACTCGGTCACCGTCACCGGCGTTGCCGCCGGTTCGGAAGTGTTCAGCGCCACCAACATGGGTGCCGGTACCAACATCAGCCCGGAACAGCTGAAGTCCTTCGCCTCCATCCAGCGCAATCTGCAGGATTACGCCCGCCTCGATCCGCGCCTGTCGCAGACCGACAAAGAGCGCGGTGAAATCTCGGTCGGCGGCCAGAACTCCCGCTTCAACTCGGTCACCATCGACTCGGTCGCCACCAATGACACCTTCGGTCTGGAAGCCAACAACCTGCCGACCGCCAAGCAGCCGATTTCGATCGATGCCATCGAGTCGGTGCAGATCAACATCTCCAACTACGACGTCACCCAGAAGGGTTACACCGGCGCCAACATCAACGCCGTGACCAAGTCGGGTACCAACGACTTCCACGGTTCGGTTTCGTACGTGTACCGTTCGGATTCCATGGCCGGCGACCGTTACAGCCGAAGCACCGATACCTATTCCGATCCGCCGGATTTCAAGGAAGAAACCAAAGGCTTCACCTTGGGCGGTCCGATCATCAAGGACAGCCTGTTCTTCTTCGCGGCCTATGAAGAGCTGAACAGCACCCGTGGCGGTCCGGCCGCCGGCCCGGCCGGCAGCGACCGCTTCAATGTGCCGATTACCGATGCCGACATCACCGCCGCCCAGAACATCGCCAGCAACGTCTGGGGTATCGACATCGGCAGTGCCGATGCGCCCGCTGCCGAGCTGAAGGTCAAGGACGCCCTGATCAAGCTCGATGCCAACATCGGTGACAACCACCGCGCCAGCCTGCGTTGGAGCAAGACCGAACAGGATGAGCCGCTGTACCCGAGCAACTTCACCAGCGGCGGTCTGGCCATGTCCCTGGATTCGCATTGGTACACCCAGGCCAAGACCATTGAAACCTGGGTCGGCCAGTTCTTCTCCGACTGGAGCGAGGACTTCTCTACCGAGTTCAAGGTGTCCTACCGTGACTACGCCAGTGCGCCGGTCAATAACTCCAATCTGC
>JBMSNF010000137.1:0-4785 GCA_049421545.1 Arenimonas sp. | reverse complement strand
CAAGGAACTGTGTTCGAATTCGGATGCAGATTGCGCAGGAACTGACCGGTCGTGTGTTGCCAGGAAAATTGCTGCGCGTGTGCGATGGCGTGTTTCGGGTTTAATTCCAATGCCGTCAGGCAGGCCTCCAGCAGATCATTGCGGAGCGCGGCGGCTTCACAGCCTGAGAGGACATCCAACGGTCCGGCGACGGGATAAGCCGCGACAGGCAGCCCGGATGCCATGGCCTCAAGAAGGACGAGCCCGAACGTATCGGTCTTGCTGGGGAAAACGAAAACATCCGCCATCCGGTAGATTTCAGCGAGCTCGGCATGGGTCTTCGATCCGAAGAAAACGGCATCCGGATAACGATCGGAAAGGTATTCCAGCGCCGGGCCGTCTCCGACCAGCCATTTTTCACCCGGCAGGCGCAGCGCCAGAAAATCCTCAAGATTCTTCTCGACGGCGATACGGCCGACAAAAAGAAACACCGGGTCCGTGCCATCCTTTTTGGTTCGCGGCCGATCTGAACCGAACACCGACATATCGACACCTCGGCTCCACTTCACCAGATTTCCAAAACCTTTCGCCTGCAGCTCACGGATCACGCTGTCGGTGGAGACCATGACCGCCTTTGCACGGGAATGGAACCAACGCATGGCCGGATAGAAGTGCTTGGCCGGAATGCCGGTACGGGCCTCGAGATATTCGGGAAACTTGGTGTGATAGGCGGTCGTGAAGTTGAGTCCGTTTTTCAGGGCATAACGCCGGCCGGCGAAGCCTAGCGGGCCCTCCGTCGCGATATGGATGGCATCCGGCGCGAATGCGGAAAGGATGGCCTTGACGCGCCGGTATGGTAGCAGCGACAGTCGGATTTCGGGATATCCCGGGCAGGCCATTGTCAAGAACCCCGAAGGCTCGACCACCAGGACTTCATGGCCTTCGGCGCGCAGACAGCGGACGGTCTGCTCCAGAGTCTTGACCACCCCGTTGATCTGGGGGCTCCAGGCATCGCTGATGATCGCAATCTTCATTCGGTGCTCTCCATGACTTGTTCGACATTGACGGATACTTTGGTGATGCGCAGCTGGCGTTCCGGCAGGACGGCGGACGACTTGATTTCGTTCCAATGCACGATTCCCAGACTGCCGTCGGAATGCTCGACCATGGCGGTCAGGCTTTCGACCCAATCCCCGTCGTTGCAGTACAGCACCCCGTCGATCATCTTGATTTCGGCTTTGTGGATATGCCCGCAGACCACGCCGTCGCAGCCGCGCCGACGTGTCTCATGCGCCATCATGGTTTCGAAACTGCTGATGAAGCTGACCGCATTCTTGACACTGTGCTTCAGATACTGCGAGAGCGACCAATAGGGATATCCGAGCCGCGTCCGCAGGCGGTTGAACCAGCGGTTGGCCACCAGGATGACGCTGTAAAGCCAGTCGCCGAGATAGGCGAGCCAGCGCGCGTACTGCATCACGCCGTCGAACAGATCGCCGTGGGTGACCCACAAACGGCGGCCATCGGCGAGCACATGGATGTCCTCGTGGCGGATGCGGATTCTTCCGAATGACATGCCGGCGAACTGGCGTCCGGCTTCATCATGGTTGCCGGGTACATAAATGACGCGGCAACCTTTGCGCGCCTTCTTCAAGAGTTTCTGCAGGACATCGTTGTGTTCCTGCGGCCAGAACCAGGACTTCTTCAGGCGCCAACCGTCGATGATGTCGCCGATCAGATAAATGGTTTCGGCATCGTTATGACGGAGGAAATCGAGGAGATAGTTGGCCTGACAGCCCGGCGTGCCGAGATGTACATCGGAAATAAAAATCGTGCGGTATCGGTTCATGCCGCCTTTATGACACGGCTAAATGACGGATTTATTGCAGTTTCGGCAGTTTCCACCGAATGAAAAAATTCGTGTTTCTGTAACATTAATGAAATATTCACGACCTAAGATGGGCTGGTTTCCAACCACCTCCTAACAAGGACTCCACATGAAAACCCGCCATTCCCTGCTCACCGCCGCCGTGCTCGCCGCTCTTGCCGGCACCGCCAATGCCGAAATCACCATCGATATGATCGGTGGATCCGAAGTCTCATTTGAAGGTCTCGTCCAAGCCGATTCCTACTGGTACAACGATGACTTCCGCGTTCTCAGCTCCGATCCTGTCGATGGCACTGACAGTGATTTCGGCATGCGCCGCGCCGAACTGATCCTGAAGGGCAAAGGCCCGGGCATGTGGAGCTGGGTCCTCGGTTACGATGCCCGTTCCGACAAGTTCCTGGACGCCAACATTGCTTACAAATTCAATGGACAAACCTCGGTTACCGTCGGCCAGTACAAGCAGCCCAACAGTATGGAAGAGCTGTCCAGCACCAAGAACAACGACTTCATTTCCAAGGCCATGACCACCAACCTATTGAGCATGAGCCGCCGCATGGGTGCCAAGGTCGAAACCGACTATGGCAACTGGGGTGGTACCGTCAGCTACTTCGGCAATGAAATCACCAACAACGAAAGCCCATCGCTAGGTACTGGCCAAGGATTTGGTCTTCGCGGTTTCTTCGCCCCAATCAAGAGTGAAGGCAGCATTTTCCATCTTGGCCTGTCCTACATCAATATGGAAGCCCGCGACAGCTTCGACAACAGTACCGCCCGCCTGCGAGTGCGTCCGGATGCTGACCAGGCAAGTCAACGTCTGATCGATACCGGTACCTTCAACGATGCCGACCGCCTGAAAACCACCGGTTTTGAAGCCGCCTATGTGGGTGGTCCGGTCAAGATCCAGGCCGAGTACATGACCACCAAAATCAGCCGTGACCTGAACCCAAGCTTCACCGGCGACAGCTGGTACGTTTACGGTGTGTACAACCTGACAGGCGAGACCTGGGGCTACAAAGGCGGCGTATTCAGCACCCCGCTGCCGAACGATCCGGGCAAAGGCATGTGGCAGCTCGGCCTGCGCTACGATACCGCCGATTTGAACGACGGTAGCGTGAATTTCGCCAATCCGGCATCTCCGGTGGTCACCGGCGTGATGGGTGGCGAGGAAAGCAACTGGACCGTGGGCGTCAACTGGTACTGGCGCTCGAACTTCAAGTTCTCGGCCAACTACGTGATGGTTGATTCCAGCAAATACAGCAGCTCAATCAAGGACTTCCAAGACGACAACCCGGATATCTTCGAGTTCCGCGCCCAGCTGTACTGGTAAGCGATTGTCATAATCCTGTAACAATTCCTCTACACTATATGCCAAGCCCATGGTGGGCTTGGCTCAGGAGCACACATGTTCAATTCCTTGAAAACCTCGATTATTGCACTGGCGCTGGCAAGCGCCGGCATGGTCGCCAACGCCGCTGAAGTCACCGGCGCCGGCGCTTCCTTCGTCTTCCCGGCCATGTCGAAATGGTCGGCCGACTACAACAAAGCCACCAAAAACAAGGTCAACTACCAGTCCATCGGCTCCGGTGGCGGTATTGCCCAGATCAAAGCAGCCACCGTGGACTTCGGCTCCTCCGATGCCCCGCTGAAACCCGGCGATCTGGCCGCTTCCGGCCTGGCCCAATTTCCGTCGGTCATGGGCGCCGTGGTGCCGATCGTCAATATCCCCGGCTTGAAGCAAGGCCAGGTGAAACTGACCGGCCCGATCATCGCCGACATCTTCCTGGGCAAAATCACCAACTGGAACGATCCGGTCATCGCCGCGGTCAACCCCGGCGTTGCTTTCCCGGCACAGAAAATCACCGTCGTGCACCGCTCGGACGGCTCCGGCACCACCTTCAACTTCGTCAATTACCTGTCCAAGGTGAGTCTGGATTGGCGCAACAAAGTCGGTGAAGGCACCGCGGTCAAATGGCCGACCGGCATCGGCGGCAAGGGCAATGAAGGCGTCGCCGCTTACACCAAGCAGATCAAGGGTGCCATCGGCTATGTCGAGCTGTCCTATGCGATCACCAACAAGCTGAATTACACCGCCGTGCGCAATCGGTCCGGCAACTTCATCGTGCCGAGCAAAGAGTCGATCAAAGCGGCTGCCGCTTCGGCCGAATGGGGTGACGTCAAGGACTTCTCGCTGGTGATCACCGACGCTCCGGGTGCGCAGGCCTATCCGATTTCGGCCACCAACTTCATCCTGATGTACAAGAACCCGAAAAACCCGCAGCGCAGCAAAGAGGCCCTGGCCTTCTTCGACTGGGTTTACAAGAACGGCGACGCCTCGGCGGAAGCCCTGGGCTATGTAGCCCTGCCGGATGAGCTGACTACGCAAATCAAAGCCTACTGGGCCGCCAACATCAAGTAATTGCGTTATCCTATGGCCCGATACCTTCCCGGTATCGGGCCATTTCTGTATCCGACCCAGCGAGATGCCATGACGATTTCGATTAGCCAGCAACGCACTCAGCGCGACAGCCGCAACGACCGTTTCTTCAAGGGCGCGGTTACCGTGGCAGGCATCTTCGTACTCATTTCCCTGTTTGCCGCCGCCGTGATGATGTTCAAAGGCGGCTTCCAGGCGTTCCAGACCTTCGGTTTTTCGTTTCTGACGACTCCGAATTGGGATGTGCCGCAAAGCCAATTCGGCGCGTTGGTGCCGGTTTTCGGGACGGTTTACACCTCCCTGATCGCCTTGCTGATTGCGGTCCCCATCAGCTTCGGCATCGCCATCTTCCTGACGGAGCTCGCCCCGAGCTGGCTCCGCCTGCCGGTCTCTTCGGCCATCGAACTGCTTGCCGGCATTCCTTCGATCATTTACGGCATGTGGGGCCTGTTCATCCTGGTACCGTTCCTGGGTGAGCATGTGT
>JBMSNF010000136.1:0-4789 GCA_049421545.1 Arenimonas sp. | reverse complement strand
TTGACCACTCAGGCCTCCTTGGCCGCGGCAATGGCTTCAATACGTGCCTTGCGCAGTGCTTCGCCGATGGCCGGCCCGGCGGGATTGCCGGGAAGCTGCGCCGCCCGAACCGACGCCGCCGCCAGGAAACAGCGTTGCAGCAAATTTCCATTGGTGTAGCTATCTTCCGTCATGCCCAGACGGCCCCGTTTATCAGACTCGCATATCAGCGCCAGCTGTGCAACCCGCTCGGGACGGCGGAAGGCGTCGATCCGTGCCAGAAGATCATGCAGGGTTTCCGGGCGCAATTCCTGCAGGCGGTGCACATTGAGGTGTTCACGGCAGGCGTGCGCGGCCATGGCGGCATATTCGCTCGGCACTTTCCAGCGTGCGCACACGGCCTGAACCGGCGCCAGCCCATGATGTTCATGCGCGATGTGTTTCGGCCATTGCTCCGACGGCGTCAGGCCTTTGCCCAGATCGTGCAGCAGTGCCGCGAAGCCGATCAGGGCATCGCCGGGCGCCAGACGCGCGGCCATGTCGCAGACCATTTCGATGTGACGGCCGGTATCGACTTCCGGGTGGAATTCCGCACGCTGTGGAATGCCGTACAGCGCGTCCACTTCCGGCAACAGCACGGCCAACGCGCCGCAGGCACGCAAGGTCTGCAGGAATGCCGAGGGTGCCGGGCTTGCCAGACCGGCACGCACTTCCTGCCAGATGCGCTCCGGAACCAGATGGTCGACTTCGCCCGCAGCCACCATGTCCTGCATCAAGCGCAGCGTTTCCGGTGCAATCGAAAAGCCGAGCGGGGCGAAGCGCGCCATGAAGCGGGCCGCGCGCAGAATGCGGACCGGATCTTCGGCGAATGCCGGCGACACATGCCGGAGTACGCGCGCCTGCAAATCGGTTTGGCCATGGAAGGGGTCGATGAGGGCGCCTTCGGCATCGCGGGCAATGGCATTGATGGTGAAATCGCGCCGTGCCAGATCCTGTTCCAGACTCACGCCCGGATCGGCATGGAATACGAATCCTTTGTAACCCGGTGCGCTTTTGCGCTCGGTGCGCGCCAAGGCATATTCCTCGCCGGTACGCGGATGCAGGAACACCGGAAAATCGGCACCGACCGGACGGAAGCCGGCGGCCGCCATCGATTCCGGACTTTCACCGACCACGACCCAGTCGCGGTCGCCCGGCGCCAGTCCGAGCAGGGCATCGCGCACCGCGCCGCCGACCAGATAGGTTTTCATCGGCGTTTCTTTTTCGCCGGCGCTTCGGTGGCTGCTGCCGGAGACGGACAACGCAGCGGCACCGGTTTGAAGCCGGGGCTGAAATCGCCGCTCAGACGGCGGCTGATCGGCATCACGGGTTGTTTCAGGCGCCAATCGTAGATGACGCTGAAGGAGAGCACGCGCGGAATGTATTCGCGGGTTTCCTTGTACGGAATCGTTTCGATCCAGAAGTCGGCATCCAGGCCGCCGCGCGCGGCCAGCCAGCGGTTCACTGCCGTCGGTCCGGCATTGTAGGCCCCGATGGCCAGATAGCCTTTGCCGCCATAGGTATCGATGACATCGCGCAATGCGCCGGCGCCCAACAGGATGTTGACCTCGGGCCGGTAAAGCGATTCAGCCCCTTGCCAGGCGATGCCATTGCGCACGGCGATGGTTTCCGCGGTCGAGGGCAGCAGCTGCAGCAGGCCGCGGGCATTGGCGCTGGAGGTGACATCCGGCATGAATATGCTTTCGGCGCGTGCATGCGCGGTCAGCCATGACCGGTCGAGGCCGAAGCGGGCACTGGCGGCGCCGAGTTCGCCGGCATAAGGCGTGGCGAAACGCAGGCCGTAGTAGCGCTGGTTGGTTTCGTTGGCTTCCAGCGAAAAAACGGCGCGGTCGTACCAGCCGATCTCCTGTGCCATCGCCACCGCTTCGCGTTGCTGTCCGGCATCGAGCTTTTTGAATGCGGCGTTCCATTCCCAGATCGCGTAATTGGCTTCACCCAGCTGCCAAAGCCAGAGCGCGCGTTGCAGGCCGGGATGGCCGGTGTGCAGTGCCGCGCTTTCCTTGGCCGGCATGCGTTGATCGAGCGGGCAGAAGCTGTAGTCGCCACCGAGCCGGTCGGCCGCGAGCCAGCCGTGGAAGTTGGCGGATTTGGCGGCCGCGGCATACAGCGGCACGGCCTCGCCGCGCCGGCCCAGACGTTCGAGCACGCGTCCCTTGAAATACTGCCAGCGGGCTTCCTGTTGTTGGGCGGGAAGCAGTTGCGCGAAAGCCGCGAGCGTCAGGGTGTCGTCATTCGCGCTGAACCGGTTGCGCATGTACCACTCCCGCAGATTGGCGCTGCGAGCCGGCTCGGGCAGGGCCTGATAACGCGATTCGGCTTCCGGCAGATAATTCACCAGCGACCACAGCGCGATTTCATGCCGGACGCTCTGTACCTGCTCCGGCGTCAAAGAAAATGCGGAGGAATTGGCATCGAGCAGGGCCGACGCCTGTGCCGGATCCCTGCGGGCCTGGGCACTGTAACTTTTCGTCAGAATGCGTGCGCTGCGGCCATCCTGCGGCAGGCCGGAAGTGTCTGCGGTTGCATCATTCAACAGCGTCCGGTAACGGCTAGCCAGTGCGGCATCGCCGGCAGCCATGACCGCGATGACTTCCGCCAGCCGCGCTTCGGCATCGTCGGCCACCAGCCGGTCGAAACGCTGCCATGCCGCACCGGCATCGAGCGCGCCGGTGCTGCGCAGGTGATCGAACACCTGCGCGCAGTGTGCGGGAGATTTGCTTTCCGTGCGCCACACGGCCAGCGCGTTCTGCTGCCATGCCGCATCGCGTTTTGCGGGCTCCACCGCCAACAGTCCGGCGCAACGGCTGCCGGTGGTGTTGTCCGGAAACCGGGTCTGCCACTGTGCGGACGCCGGCCAGTCCTGGCGGCGGATCAGTTCGCTGCGCCATTGGCCGATCAGCCAGACATTGGCCGGATCTTCCGGATTGCCGGCAATCAGCGCCTGCGGCGCGGCATTGGCGTTGATGCCCTGCTTGAACTGGATCGCCTCCAGCCAGGGCAGCAAGGGGTTGCGGCGCAGATTCTGCCGCTGGACTTCGCTCAGCGTTCCCGATTTAGCGGACAGGAAGGCGTTGCGGAGTTCGGCTTCCTGCGGCGGCCTGGTGGTCGCGGCGGCGGGCAGGGCGGCGGCGACTATAATGGCAAAAAGAACGTGTTGCTTCCGGTGCATCGCGGCATTCCGATTTACGACGGCGTCAAAGGATAAGCATATGGCGGCTTGGTGGATATATCCAGTGTTGGGCATCGCCGCCGGTCTGCTTTCCGGTTTGCTGGGCATTGGCGGCGGATTGCTGCTGGTGGGGGCCTTGATTCTGCTGTTGCCTGCACAGGGTGTTCCGGAATCCATCGTGGTGCCGGTGGCTCTGGCCAGTTCGCTCGCCAGCATCGTGCTGACCGGCCTGTCATCGGCCTTTGCGCATCACCGCCGCAAAGCCGTGTTGTGGCCGAGCGTGCTGTGGTTGGTGCCCGGCATGCTGCTGGGCGCGGTCGTCGCCGGCTTCGGCGTGGTGCAGTGGGCCGGCCCGGGCCTGCGCTGGGTGGTGGCGGGCTATTGCGTGTTGGTCGCATTGCAGCTGTTCGCGAATTGGCCCCGGACGAACACCGCGGCCACCGTGAAAACTCCGACCGGCTGGCCGTGGAGCGTTGCCGGCCTCCTGATCGGTGCGGTTTCCGCGGTGGTCGGCATCGGCGGCGGCAGCATGACGGTACCGGCGCTGATCTGGCGGGGCGTGCCGGCGGTCAAGGCCGTGGCCACCTCGGCGGTTTGCGGCGTGTTCATTGCGCTGGCCGCAGCCCTGACTTACAGCCAGATGCATAACCCGCATCCGATGCCGGATTACAGCCTGGGTTATGTCTATCTGCCGGCAGCTCTGGGTGTGGCGGTGACCTCGGTGCTGTGTGCTCCGCTCGGGGCGCGCTGGGCCCATCAATTGCCGGCGCCGGTACTCAAAAAACTCTTCGCGGCATTCCTGTTGCTGATGGCGCTTTCGCTGCTGTGGAAGTCCTGAAAGGCAATGCTTGCTAAAATAACGATAGACAGGATGACGGAATCGCCATGACGACAGTTGAACAGTATCTCCGGGCGGCGGACGACGCCGGCCGCCAGAACCGGCAACCCGTGGCGCTGCAGATACTGACCGCGGCCCTTGCCGCATTCCCGGAGCATCCCGAAATCCTCAGCCGTCTGGCCATCGCCGCTTACCAGCGCGGTTCAATGCAGGAAGCCATCACCCATTTCGAAAGGGCATTGGCGGTGTCCGAAACGCCCGTCAACCGATGCAATCTGGCCATGGCTTTATGCGATGACGGACGCTTCAGTGCGGCGCTTGCGGTCATTGGAACTTTGTCCGGGCAGATGCCCTCGGATCCGATGATTCAATTCACGGCGGCACGCGCCTTTCGCGGAACCGGCGATGCCCATCGCGCCTGGGAAGCCATCTCGAAGGCGGTGGCGTTGGCGCCGGAGGATGCCGATTTCCGGCTGCTGCGCGCGCAGATCGCCGTCGATCAGGACCGTTGGGACAGTGCGCTTCTGGATCTCGATGCGGTATCAGTGCCGCGGCTGTCGCCCTTCCAGCATTTCCGTTTTTGCGGACTGTTGATGCAGACCGGACAATTCACCCGTGCGATGCCGGAATACCGCGCATTGCTGGCCCGGGCTCCTGCTTATGCCGAGGCCTGGCTGGGGCTGGCGGCGGCGTGTGAGCGCGCCAATGATCTTGACGGCATGCAGGATGCGTTGATGCGCGCG
>JBMSNF010000135.1:0-4945 GCA_049421545.1 Arenimonas sp. | reverse complement strand
CGGAAATTTCGTCACCACCACGGTCAACAATCCATCCGTCACCGATTCCACCTGCCCGGACGGATCGACACTGACCACCTCCGGCATTTCCTATACCACGACCACCACCACCTATTCCTGCCCGGATCCCAACAGCAATTCCAATCCCGTCGGCACCAGCACGACTTCCGCTCCAATCGTGACCCAGGCCAAAGTCTGCACGGTTACGCCGGTGCTTACCTGTGCCCAGAAAGACGGCCAAGGGGCCTTCGTCGACAGCAGCGTCACCGACACGCTGACCGATGGCACCTGCCCCACCGGGCAATACGCGGTGCAGAGCGGATTGTCGAACATCACCACCACCACCACTTACAGTTGCGCCGATCCCAACAGCACGGCAGATCCGGTGGCATCAATCATTATCGGCAGTCCGGTGCTGCAGCGCCCGAAGGTCTGCAATCTGAATTCGCCCATCAATTACAGCACCTACTTCCGTGACAAAACCGGCGTCACCGAGGCCAATGCCGCCGGATTTACCGGCGAAGGCGTGAAGCTGGTGGTCTACGATAACGGCTTCAACAGGGACAATGCGGCCATCAAGAATAGCGTCAGCATTACCTTCGGCGACCTGACCGATGACGATCCGGACAAGACCAGCCACGGCACCAGTGTCTCCGCGATTGCCGCGGGCGACCCGGTGGGTATTTATCCGGGCGGCGTCGCGCCGGATGCGATTCTGGCATTGAGCGATTGGGACGCGCCAATCCAGCCGATCATCGACTGGGGCGCGAAGGTCTACAACTTCTCCTTCGGCTACGATCCGGAAACCGCCGGAGCCACCCCGACACAGGTTTCCACCTACGTGGCGCCGTGGCTGTCGGATCTGCGGGCCATCAAGAACTCCGGTGCCTTCATCGCCATTTCCGCCGGCAATGAATCGAAGAACAGCGTCCAGATTCTTGCCGGTGCACCGGCGTTTTATTCCGATCTCGACAACATCCTGGCCGTGATCGCCATGAGCCCCTTGAACGGCACCATCGCCGGTTACTCGAACCGTTGCGGCGCCGTCGCCAAGGAGTTCTGCATTGCCGCGCCGGGCACGGTCAATCTGTTGTTGCCGACGGTGAATGCCGGCGACACCATAACGGCGGACTCCTATTACAGCTTTGACGGATCTCCCGGATTCGCCGGCACTTCAACAGCCGCGCCCATCGTCAGCGGAATCGCCGCACTGGTTTACGAAGCCTTTCCCGGCATGACCGGCAGACAGGTACGCGATACCTTGATCACCACCGCGACCGATCTCGGAGAGCTCGGCGTTGACGATATTTACGGCGTCGGATATGTCAATGCACAGAAGGCGGTACTCGGTCCGGCCGCGTTGCGCACGACGTTTACCGCAGCCGTTCCCGATGGTGTGACCTGGAATTTCGGAAACGACATTGCCGGCGATGGCGATCTGATCAAAATCGGCGGCGGCGATTTGACGCTGACCGGCAACAATACCTTCAGCGGCCCGACACGAATCGACAACGGCGCCCTCAATCTTTCCGGCAGTCTCGGAAGCGACGTATTCCTGAGCGGCGGGGCGTTCAACGCCTATGGCGGCACCGTCAACGGCAACGTGCATGCCGATACCGGCACGCTCGGTCTGGCCGCCGGAACGACGCTGCAGATCAATGGCATGCTCGATCTCAACGGCGCCGGCCTGAGCCTGCTCGCGCCATCCGGCTACACCAGCCAATGGCAGGGCACCGTGCTGAACGCGTCAGCCATCAGCGGCAGCGCCGACAGCAGGATGGACTCGCCCTGGTTCACCAGCAGCGCCACGGTGCAGGATACGCGCATCGACGCCAGCATCCAACGCCGTGCGGTGACCGCTGTGCTGGATAACTACACCGCGACGCAGCTGGATTCCGCAGCCAATCTCGAGGCCGCCTTCGCACAGCTCGATCGTGGCGCAGGCAGTGAGGCTCTGCGGCAATCGGCGGCGGCATTGCAATCCACCGACGCCGACCGCGCGGCGGCGGCGATTCTCGCCCTGTCCGGGCAATCGCAGACCACCATGAAGGATGTCGTGCTGGAAACCGGCGATGCGCTGCAACCCCTTCTCAACGAGCGTCTGCGCGACATCGAGCGCGTCGATGGCGACCGCGGCGGCGCGTGGTTCATGTTCGCCAGCCCGGATTCGCGCAAACGTGAAGCCGGCTTCTTGGATACCGATGTCAACACGACCCTGTGGGCTGCCGGCGCCGATTGGCGTTGGCATGAGACCAGCATCGGTGCCGCCGTATTCACGGCCGATGACCGCGTCGCGTACGACGGCGTCGGCGACCAAGTGCGCGGTGACCGCACCGGCATCGCCCTGTACGCCCGCCAACAAGGCGAGGTCTGGTACTGGCAGGGTTATGCCCTGTATTCCCAATTCGACAGCAGAGTCACCCGCACGCTGGACACCGGCTTGACCGGAACGCTGGCGGAAAGCCGCAGTGAAGGCGATTCACGTGGAATTTCCATCGAGGCCGGCCGCAAGCTCGGTACCCATTTCGGAATCGCACTGCTCGCCAGTGCCGATTGGGCCGGCTTGGATGCCTATGAAGAATCCGGCAGTACCGGGCTCGAGCTGGGTTTCCCGTCCGCGAGCCTCCATCGGATCCTGCTTGGACCTGATCTGCGTTACGGGCGTGATCTGTCGAACGGATTTGCCTGGGATGTGCAGGCCGGTTACCGCTTCGTGCTGAATGATGTCGATACCGGCATGCGTGCCTATTACACCGGGCTGCCGGGCACCGGTTTCACCGTGGATGGCATGCCGTACCCGGACGGTTTCCTGAGCTGGGGTCTGGGTCTGGGCTATCGCCGCGGCGAGTCGCACTGGTATCTGCGCGGCAATGGCCAGGACAGTGGCAATGCCGACCGCTTCACCGTTTCCGCCGGTGTCCGCATCGGATTCTGATCCGCTCAGATCAGACCCAGGCTGAGCGCGCACTCCTGCAGTTCGGAGTGCGAGCGGGCCTGGGTTTTCTGCATGATGTGGGCACGGTGGGCATACAGGGTTTTGTCGGTGATGCCCAGTTCGGCCGCGATGGCTTTCGGATTCTTGCCCTGCAACAGGCAACGCAGCACGTCGCGTTCGCGCGGACTGAGCCGGATTTCCGGGCGCTGCATCCCGCGCGCGATGTCCGATGACAGATAGCGGTTGCCGTTGGCCACGCTGCGGATCGCCAGTACCAGTTCGTCGGCGGCGCGGGTCTTGGTGATATAGGCGTTCACGCCGAAAGACAGTGCCTTGGAAACGAAGCCGGGATTTTCATGCATGCTGAGCACGATCACCAGCAGCTCCGGATAGCCGGGCCGGATGCGCTGCAGCAGCGGGAAGCCGCCGCCCTCGGGCATGTTCAGATCGATGATCAGCAGGTCGGGGCGGTGCCTTTCCAGCAAGGGTTCGAGCTGGCTCGGACGCTCGCATTCGGCACACACATGCAGATCCGCCTCGCTGTTCAACAGATGCTTGATGCCGTCGCGCAGGATGGCATGGTCATCGAGGAGGGCGATCTTGATCATGGCCCATTATGCCAAAGAATCCGAAGCGGCACGGAGCGCCGCGGTTGTCACTGCGGCCAATTCCCGATAGCATGATGGCAGGGGAAATCCGTGATTGATGAATTCTTGGCAACGCTGAAGCGCCAGCAGTGGCCGCCGCTCGGGTGGGCACTGGCGGTCGCCTGCCTGTTGCTGCTGTTCACCCACTTCGGCTTCTATCACTGGCTGATCAAGGCCGGACTGCTGTTCGCCGTGTTCTGGATCCGTCCGAACCGCGAATTCCTCGGCTGGTATCTGATCAACACCCTGTGTTCGGTCGCCAATGCCTACAAGAACCTGCTGCTGCGCGACCAGGACGCGCTGCCTTTCCTCGGGCTGTGGCCCAGCGCCGAACTGTTCCTGCTCGGTACCATGGCACTGCCGCTGCTGGCGTTCACCGGCGTGCAGCTGCTCAAGCGCAACGGCATCCGCACCGACAATGCCAACAGCTTCCGCGGCATGTCCTACCTGCTCGGTGCCGGACTGGCGGTGGCGGTGTTGCTGACCCTGAAAGACGTCGCCTATGTGGTCACCGACGGCAAGATTTCCGAAGTCAAAGCCGGCCGCATCATCGGCACGCAGGTGCTGGAGTGGTCGAACGCGGTCGAATCGCTGGGCAGCTTCATCATCAGCCACTTCATGGGCGCGTTCATCGGCGTCATGATCGTGGCGCCCTTGGCGATGTGGCTGGTCGAGCCCGCGTTCCGGGCCGGCTCCCGGCGTCTTCTGAAAAGCGCCCTGTTCACGCTGCTGCCGACCGCGGCGCTGATCGCTTTCGCGCTTTACCGCAGCCACGATTCGCAGTTCTTCGGATTGCTGCAGGTCATGCTGCTGGCGGCGGTGGTGGTGTTTTCGTTCTTCCATGGCTGGCGCGGCGCGGTGGTGTCGATCGTGCTGGTAAGCCTGATGATCGCCGTCGACAACCATCTTGATCCCTATTCCAGCGATCCCAAGCAGATGCAGCTGTACGTTTCCATCGTCGGCGCGATGGCACTGCTGTTCGGCGCCGCCATGGACGATCTGAAGGCGCGTGAAAGCGATCTCGAGCGCCAGCGTGCCGAACTCTACCAGGCCTCGATGCAGAAGCAGGACCTGCTCAACCAGCTGATCACCGCCAGCCGCCGTAGCATGCAGGCGCAGGATACCGAACGCCAGCGGATCGCGCATGAACTGCACGATGAAGTGGGGCAGTCGATCACCGCACTGCAGATCCATCTCAACCTGCTCCAGAACGACCTGCATCAGCAGGGCAAGTCGGTCCTGGCCAGCCGTCTGGTCGGCATCGCCGACAAGATCAATGACGGCGTGCGCAGCGTGGTGATGGATCTGGCGCCGATTGAATTGAGCGAACTCGGATTGGTGATGGCGCTTTCGCACGGATCCT
>JBMSNF010000134.1:0-4973 GCA_049421545.1 Arenimonas sp. | reverse complement strand
GGACGGGCCAGGCGTTCGCGCTACCGGCACCAGAACCGGGGCCGTTGCCATGAAGCCGCGATTGCATGCCATCGCTCCGGCTCCGGTGGCCGATGCCTTCGGGCGTCCGTTGCGCGATCTGCGCATTTCGGTCATGGAAACCTGCAATTACCGTTGTCCGTACTGCATGCCGGAAGGCTCCGTGGATGAGGCCGCTCTCGGTGCCAAGCAGCGCCTGGATTTTGCCGATATCGCTCAGATCGCCAAAACATTCGTTGCCCAAGGCGTGCGTAAAATCCGCCTGACCGGCGGTGAGCCGCTGCTGCGCCGCAACCTGCCGGAGTTGGTTGCGCTGTTGAAGCGGATCGATGGGCTGGAGGATCTTGCCCTGACCACCAACGGTTCGCTACTGGCAGCTCAAGCTGTTGCATTGCGTGAGGCTGGTCTTGATCGGATAACAGTCAGCGTCGATGCACTGGATGAAATGCTGTTCCGGCGCATGAGCGGCGGCCGTGGCAGCCTGTCCCAGGTTCTGGAGGGCATTGCCGCCGCCGAAGATGCCGGTTTCGGACCGATCAAGATCAACTGCGTGATCCAGCGTGGTCAGAATGAATCCCAGATTCTGCCCTTGTTCGAATTTTTCAGGGGTCGCGGCCATATCCTGCGTTTCATCGAATACATGGATGTCGGCAGCTGCAATGGCTGGCAAAGCACCGATGTGGTTGCTGTTTCGGAGATTCTGGCCTGCCTGCAGTCCTGCTATGTGTTGACGCCGATGGCGGCTGCCGCTCCGGGTGAGGTCGCCGCGCGCTATGCCGTTTCCGGCGGCGGCGAAGTCGGATTCATCGCTTCGGTCAGCGCGCCGTTCTGCGGTGACTGCAACCGTGCACGTCTGTCAGTGGATGGAAAACTGTTTACCTGTCTGTTCGCCAGCGCCGGATTCGATCTGAAGCCGCATCTGCGTTCGACGGAAAAACTGTCGGCGGAAATCAGCGCCCTTTGGCGGCACCGCAGCGACCGCTACAGTGAAATCCGCCATGCCGCCGATGCCCGTAAAAAAATCGAAATGTTCTTCATCGGAGGTTGACGTGGCCGGAAAGAAAAGCAATCAACCGGAATTGACCCATCTCGACGCCGCCGGCCGTCCGGCGATGGTCGATGTCGGAGACAAGGCCGTCACCGTCCGCACGGCCACTGCCGGCGCCGATGTCCGCTTTCCGAAAGCCGTGGCCGAGCAGCTGCGCGGACAGGGAATGCGCAGTGCCAAAGGCGCCATCATCGATACCGCCATCATCGCCGGCACCATGGCGGTCAAAAATACCGCGCAATGGATTCCGTTTTGCCACGCTCTGGCCATCGAGGGCTGCCTATTCCAGATCGACTGGCAGAACAAACAGACCCTGCGCATCCTGTGCACGGTCCGCGTCACCGGCAAGACCGGCGTCGAGATGGAGGCGCTGACCGGTGCATCGGCCGCGGCCCTGACGGTGTACGACATGTGCAAGGCGCTCAGCCATGCCATCGAAATCGGACCGGTGAAACTGCGTGAAAAACAGGGCGGAAAGCGTACGGTGAGGACCAAATGAGCGTGACCGTTCTTTATTTCGCAGTATTGCGGGAAGCGGCCGGCATCAATGAAGAGCAGCTGCCTGTTCCGGATTCCTTGACGGCGCTGTATTCGTTGCTGCGTGAACGGCACGGCTTCAGGCACGCCCAGAACCAGCTTCGGGTGGCCTGCAACGGCGCCTTCTGCGAATGGCAGCACGCGCCTGCGGATGGCGATGTCATCGCCTTCATTCCGCCGGTTTCCGGAGGCTGAATGCACTTTCGCATCACCGATTCGGCAATCGACAACCGCGCCTGGCGCGAGGCCCTTGCCGATGCGCGCTGCGGCGCGTATGCGTCCTTCGAAGGTTGGGTGCGCAACCATCATGCCGGCCGGGCAGTGCTCGGTCTGCATTACGATTGCTACACGGAACTGGCCGAACATGAAGGGGAACGCATTCTGTCGGAGGCTCTGGCCTGTTTCGACATCCTCGATGCCCGTTGCATCCACCGTATCGGCGACTGCGCCATCGGTGACATGGCGGTGTGGGTCGGGGTCGGCGCGGCCCACCGCGAGGCCGCCTTCGCCGCCTGCCGCTGGATCATCGATGAGGTGAAGTCGCGGGTGCCGATCTGGAAGCGCGAGCACTATGCCGACGGGGATTCGGGCTGGCGCGAGGGGGAGGGGGTGGCAGCCCCTGCCGGTTGACCTCGTCGCCCGAATCAATCAATACCGTTGCTGCCTTCCGGCCCTGGCGGGGTTTTCAATCTATCGTCGCGAGGGCCGACAGGGGCCACCATTGAAACGCGGCGCTTGGCCGTTGCAGAAGTGGCGGAGAGAGAGGGATTCGAACCCTCGAAACGGGGTTTAGCCGTTTACACACTTTCCAGGCGTGCTCCTTCGACCGCTCGGACATCTCTCCGCAGATGTAAATCGCCTGATGTGAACCGCGAATTATACGCGAGCATGGCCCTTTCCACAAGTTGCAGGCCGCTGTTCCGGGCCGGCCCAAATATGGCAAAATGAGCCTCTGAATACGGGAAAGCCCATGTCTTATCTGGTTTTAGCACGAAAATGGCGTCCGAAGCGTTTCGCCGAGCTGGTCGGCCAGCAGCATGTGGTGCGCGCCCTCAGCCATGCCCTGGAAACCGGCCGTGTGCACCACGCCTTCCTGTTCACCGGTACCCGCGGTGTCGGCAAAACCACCATCGCCCGGATTTTCGCAAAAAGCCTGAACTGCGAATCCGGGACCTCGAAAGATCCTTGCGGTGTGTGCGGCACCTGCACCGACATCGACAATGGCCGCTACCCTGACCTGATTGAAATCGATGCCGCCAGCCACACTGGCGTCGACAACATCCGTGACTTGATCGACAACGCCCAGTACATGCCCTCGCGCGGGCGCGCAAAAGTGTATCTGATTGACGAAGTACATATGCTGTCGAAACCTGCATTCAACGCCATGCTGAAAACTCTGGAAGAGCCGCCGGAGCACGTCAAATTCCTGCTTGCCACCACCGATCCGGAAAAGCTGCCGGTCACCGTGCTGTCGCGCTGTCTGCAATTCAATCTGCGCCGCCTGGAACCCGAACAGATTTCCGGCCAGATGCAGCATATTCTGGCGGCCGAAAGCATCGGTTTCGATGCCGAATCCGTCGCCCTGCTGGCCGACGCGGCCGATGGCAGCCTGCGCGATGGCTTGTCCCTGCTCGACCAGGCCATTGCCTATACCGGCGGCAGTCTTCAGGCGGAATTGGTGCAATCCATGCTCGGTACGGTCGATCGCAGCCAGATTGAACAGCTGCTCACTGCGCTTGGCGCCCGTGACGGCGAGGCTTTGATGGCGGCCATCGAACAACTGGCGTCTTTCGCGCCCGATTTCGAACAGGTGCTCGACCGACTGGCGCAGGCGCTGCATGAAATCCAGCTGGCACAGCTGGTTCCGAATTACCGGCCCTCGTTGCAACGCGTGCCCGTCAAGGCGTTTGCCCAGCAGCTTGATCCACAGTTGGTGCAGCTCTGGTATCAGATGGCGGTGATGGGACGCCGTGACCTGCATTTCGCACCGGGAGCGCGGGTCGGATTCGAAATGGCCTTGTTGCGCATGCTGGCGTTCATGCCGGCCGGCGAGAGTGCGCCGGCTGAGGCAACGCGGCCGTCACCGCCAGTAAAGACCGCCGTCAGTCCGATGCCGACTCCTTCGCCCGCGATGGAACCCGCGCCGCCCGTTCCTGCGAAGCCCGCACCGGTTGTTGCCGCCGCGCCTGCGGATCTTCCGGATACGGCGGAGCACTGGTTGCAGTTGCTGGCGCGTCTTGCGTTGAAGGGGCCGCTCGGCCAGCTCGGCGCCCACAGCGGATTCGTTGCCCGCAACGGCACGCAGCTGGTGCTGTCTTATCCGGCAGATCTGTTCGACAGCCTCAGTCCGGCACTGTGCGAACGCTTTCAGAGTGCGCTCGGAGACGCCTTCGGCAGTCCGGTGCAGCTCAAGTTCGAAAAACTGCAGGATGCCGCGGTCGAAACCCTGCATGGCCGGCAGACCGAATCCAAACTCAATCGGCAGAATCAGGCCGAAGCTGAGTTCCAGAACCATCCGGTGGTCAACGCCCTTCTGGCCGAAGGCGCGCAGATCATTCCGGATTCCATCCGTCCTTTGGAATTGAAGTGAGAATGTTATGAGAGGCAATATCGCCCAGATGATGCAGAAAGCCCAGCGCATGCAGGAAAACATGCAGAAGGTCCAGGAAGAACTGGCGCAGATGGAAGTGACCGGACAATCCGGCGGCGGTGCGGTGAAAGTCACCCTGACCGGCAAGTTCGAAGCCCGCAAGGTCGCCATCGATCCCAGCGTGTTGGCCGATGCCGAAATGCTCGAAGAGCTGCTGGTCGCCGCCATCAATGATGCTGTGGCCAAGGCCAATGAGGAAAGCAACAAGCGCATGGCCGCGGTCACCGCCGGCATGCCGCTGCCGCCGGGAATGAAGCTGCCGTTTTGAGCCAGAGCGACCTGCTGAGCCAGCTGATGGAATCCCTGCGCTGTCTGCCCGGCGTGGGCCAGAAGAGCGCGCAACGCATGGCCTACCATCTGCTGGAGCGCAACCGTGAAGGCGGCATGCGGCTCGCCACTACCTTGCAGGAGTCCCTGAAACGCATCGGCCATTGCGTGCAATGCCGTGATTTCACTGAGCAGGAATGCTGCGCGATCTGCGCCAGTGCCTCCCGTGATGCTTCACTGCTGTGCGTGGTGGAAACGCCGGCCGACCGCTTGGTGATCGAGCTGGCCACCGGCTACCGTGGACTTTATTTCATCCTGCAGGGCCGCCTGTCGCCCTTGGACGGCGTCGGTCCGCGCGAACTCGGCCTGGATAAACTGGCCAAGCGTCTTGCCGAAGGTGCGGTTGCCGAAATGATCATCGCCACCAACCCGACCGTTGAAGGCGAGGCGACC
>JBMSNF010000133.1:0-4974 GCA_049421545.1 Arenimonas sp. | reverse complement strand
GGCATGGTGCACGAAACCGCGTTGTTGGCCGCGGCTGCCAAGTAAACGATGCACGGTCATGGCCTCGGCCTGCATAACCGGTACCAGCCACTGCGGCCATGGCGAATCCCGGAATTCGACACGGTCGTGCAAGACCTTGGCACCCTCGCGCAGGGCGTCGCCCAGGCGACGGGCCGCTTTGCCGGTCGGTGCCGCCAACCGGATGACCGGCAAGCGGGCATGCCGCGCGTGGTGTTCGCGGGTCAAGGCCAACAGCATGCGCAGGACGGTGGTGGTCTTTCCGGTGCCGGGTCCGCCGGTCAGTACGAAAAGACGGCGACCGAGTACCTGCAGGACCGCCTGTGTTTGCGGGCGCACGGCTTCGGTGTCGGATGCCGCAAACAGAGCCTGCAAATCCGCCGCCGTGCAGGGCATGAGCGGCGCCTCGGCTTGGCTTCGGCGGGCGCGCAGATCGGCCGCGACGGCGATTTCGTGCAGGGCATTCCGGCGCAGATAGAAGTGATTGAACTGCAGCACGAAGGGCGTGTCGGCCGGTTCGTCGGCGGTCAGTACCGTCACCATCGGCTCGGCCGCCACTGCAGCGAGTTCGTCGACGCTCAAGGCGCGCAGACCATGCCGTGAAGGCATCCCCGGCTCCAGCAGCAAAGCGCTGTCGCCCTGCCCCTCGGCGTAACTGGCCCAGCCGGCGACTTCGGCCAGCAAGCGCGAACCGCCATGGGCGAGCACCCATCGGGCCACCGCGGCATCCAGTGCGCGCCAAGCCTCGGCGCGGGGCGGATTCGGCAGTGTCCGGAAATGGAATGGAGTGGCGGCCGTCATGCGCCCTGCCCCTCGGCCACGCCGGCCAGAACATTCTGGATGTCGGTCATCAGGGCATCACTGAAACGGTGACGCCAGATACCGGCGGTATCATCCAGCCCGACGGCGCGGATGAACAGGTAGTAGCAGTCGCCCAGATGCCGTGCCCGATCATAATCGGCAATCCGTTGCGCCAGATAACGATCCACGGCCACGGCATACAACAAGGCCTGGAATCGGTAATGGTGCGCATCCATCGCCTGCCGCAAAGATTCAGGAGCGTAATCGGACAGGCACGGACCGAGCCGGTTGCTCTTGTAATCGAGGATATGGAAGCGGCCATCATGACGGAACACCAGATCGATTTTTCCGTTCATCAATCCGGCCAGGCGCCGCGACGGTATCGGCACCAGATCGGGTTCGCCATGCGCGGTGCAGACCTCGCGCAGCCGGCCGATGTCGGCATCGGCCAACAGATAGTTGAACTCCATTTCGGCACGCAGCGCGGACCCCGGCAAAGCACCGAGTTGTGGACCGTCACGCCCCAGAGGCGTGTCGAGCACCGCCTGCAGACGATCGGCCAGAAGATGCATCAGGCGCTCCGGATTGTCGTCGCGGGAATGCACATTGTTTTCGGCCAGGCAACGGGCGATCAGGGCTTTCTGATCCTGCAGGCGCTGCAGGGGTTCGCGATGTTCGAAGATGGCATGCACGGCGTTGCCGAAATCGGTGCCGGCGACCGACATCAAGACCGATAGCTCCGGATGCGGCGGTTCGGGCAAGCTCGGAGACTCATCAGTGGCGTAAGTCGCTTCTTCGGAAATCTCCGTGCGTTCATCGCTTGCCGCCGCGTCCTCGATCAGCGCGGATGTGCCGGTTTTGGTCAGGGTGCTGAAGCTGTGTTTCGACGGTAACGGTCCCGACGGCGACAGCGGCAGCGGGCGCGCGCTGCGCGGCCTCAGTTCAGGACCAGCCCCAGAGGCCGCTTCCATGGTCTGCCGCGGCTGCCAATCCTCGTGCCAGACGATGTTCGCCGAGGCATCCATTTCGGCGCGCCAATCCGTGCGTTCCTGCAGACGTTCGACACAGACATCAAGGGCGCTGCGCGCCGTTCCGGACAGCGGCTTGGAGCTGCGTGCGCTACTGCCCCGTTCCGGCGGCAACACATAAACATGGCAGGCATGGATGGCTCGGGTCATGGCGACATACAGCACCCGGAAGCGCTCCTCCTGCAGATCCTGCAAGGCCGTGCGCTTGGCGGACTCGCCGATCTGCCACAGGCGCATGCCTTCGGCGGAATCGCCGGCCTGATGCAAGCCGGACTCGGGCTTCTCACCGTGTGCCCACATCAGGGGCAGAAACACGATCGGAAACTCCAGACCCTTGCTGGCATGCAGGGTCATCAGATGCACGCGGGCGGCATCCGATTCAATCCGCAATTGCCGGTTGTCGGCCGCGTCTTCCGCATCCTCGCCGCCGTCTTCACGCTGGGCGGCAAACCAGACCAACAGTTCTTCGGGCCCATTGCAGTCTTCCATCCGGGTCTGCAGCAATTCCCCGAGATGGCGCAGATCGGTCAAGGTACGCTCGCCGCCGACACAGGCCAGCTGCACCGGCGCAATGCGCGCGATCAAGGCATCGACCACCGACTGGATGCCGCGCTGCTGCCAGAGCCCCTGCCACTGATGGAACACCCGCACGGCGGCCTGCCAACGCGCGGCCTCGGCATTCAAGGCCGCTATGGCGGCAAAGGAGGCGCCCCACAGGCGGGTGGCCATGGCCGCCCGCAGCGCACCGGGATTATCGGCATGCGCCACCGCGAACAGGATGATCTGCAACTCGCGGGCGGAGTCACTGGCGAACACGCTGTTGCGGGTGGTACTGACGCAGGGCACGCCACGGCTCTGCAGCAGATCGCGCAGTTGGCCGATGTTCTTATTCCATGGCAGCAAAACCGCGATATCGGCAGGCTGGATGGGCCGCCCGCCGATGGCATGGGAGCCGCTCTGCAACAGCTGCTGGATCTGATTAGCGCATAGCGTCAAGGCCTGCTGCGTGCGCAGTGGCGCCGAGGCCTGATTGAGATCGTCGGCGGCATGGAACTGCAAGGGCTGTTTGCATACCACACCGTCAATGGTGTACGGCGCATTGTCTTTGCGGCTGCTGGCTTGCACGGGATGGTAGCGCACGCCATCGGCATCCATGTCCGCACTCAAGGCTTCGCCACTCAAGGCATACCAGGCATTGACCGCCGCCACATAATTGCGCGACGAACGCCGGTTGGTGTCCAGACGCATGCGGCCGTCTTCCGGAACCTGGGCGGCGGCGCGCTGGTAGGCGCGGATATCGCCGCCACGGAAGCGGTAAATGGCCTGCTTGGGATCGCCGATCATCACCAGATGGCCACGCAGACCGGCATCGGATTCCCGGTAGATGGCATCGAGAATGCCGTACTGGATGCCGTCGGTATCCTGGAATTCATCGACCAAGGCCACCGGCCATGCCGCGAACAAGGTATCGGCCAAAGCGCGGCCGGCGGCGCCGTGAAGCGCGGCATGCACATCGGTCAGCAGCGCATCGAAGCTGCGCTGGCTGCGTGCCGCCAAACGGGCTTTGGCCTGGGCTTTGGCCCAGTCGGCCACCGCCGACCAGAAACGCAGGGCTTTGAAATGCAGTACGCCACTGTCGATGACTTCGCGTACATAAGCCGCAGCATGGGGGATGCGCGGGTCTGCCTGATGCGCTTTGAGAATGTTTTTAACATCTGCTACAGCCTCATGCAAATCATCTTCATACTTGGCTGGCATCTGCCATGCCTCGCGGTCTTCAAGCAAATCAATGAGTGGTTTCAATCGCTTGATGAAAGCGGCATTGGATTTGAAAAGAGGCGTCAGGTCTCGCAGCTCCTGCGCGCGCGCCTGCGGCAGCAAGCGATCCAATTCCGCCTCATCAAAGCGACGGAGGATGCTGCCCGGCATCAGCAACTGGCCGAGAATGCGCTTCAGTTCCTTGGCGGAGGGCTCTACGCCGGCACTGCGCTGCAAACGGATCAATTCATCCTGTTCCGCATCGCCCTGCATCAATCGACGCTGCAGATCTTTGGCCAACTCGTCATGCAGGGCCGCACCGCTGATCAGTTCACCGCCGTTGAACAAGGAGCCGGAGGCAAACGGATGATCGGCCAGAATGCGTTGGCATAAACCATGCAGGGTGGTGATCGGCGCCATGTCGAGCTCGGCCAGGGCCACTTGCAACCTGCCGAAATCGGCTTTCTGCAGACCGGGCTCCTGCTGCCAGCGGGCCTGCAACCAGTGCGCATCCAAGGCGTCTGGATCTTCGGGGAACGGGCTGCGGCCGGAAGCCGAACCGACCGCCCACAGCAGACGCGCACGCAGTCGTTCGCGCAATTCTTCCGCGGCGGGATTGGTGAAGGTGGTCACCACCATCTGGCGCGGGGTCATGCCGTTTTCCAGCAGCAGACGCAGATACAGCACGCTGATGGTCCAGGTCTTGCCGGTTCCGGCGCTGGCCTCGAGCAGACTGCGCCGCCCGGGCGACAGATCCAGCGTGCGCCAATCGCGGGGCGTGCTCACGACTGCGCCTCCGGGAAGGTAATGATGTCTTTCAGCGCTTGGGCGAAATCGCACAGCGCCCGATAGGCCAAGGAATCGGCTTCGAAATCGATGTCGCCCGCCAGCAGCAGGTTGTAGCCCTGGCCATACGATTGTTCACCGCCGCCGTTATGGTCCGAATGCCAGACCTTCTGCGCTTTGCCGGGATTCGTTCTCTCGGCATCCTGGGCCGCCGCCCAACTGGTTCGGGAAAAATACAGGGGCGGCAGGATTTCGGCCTGATGCCAATGCTGCAGCAACCAAGCGATACGACGTTGCAGATCGGCGCGCAGTTCGGCCTGCTGCACGGCATCGGTGGCAAGGAAGTCGGTATCCCATTGCACCAGACGGTCCTGCCACTCACTCGTGCCCGCTTTGCACAGCAACAAGGGCCGGACCGGAACCGCATCGGTCAGCTGCAGGCGCAACAGGGCCCAGTCCAGAAAGACCGCAACCCGCTCGCCGAAATTCAGATCCGCTTCCGGTTTCAGAGCGCCCTTGCCGGCATCCGGATACATCCGCAGCAGCACCCGCCCCTGCGGATTGTCGGCCATGGCATAGACCT
>JBMSNF010000132.1:0-4991 GCA_049421545.1 Arenimonas sp. | reverse complement strand
TAGTCGGCATCAATGCCGCACGCATGGCGATGGGCATGGGTGCACACGTCACCATTCTCGACCGTTCGCTTGACCGTCTGAAATATCTCGATGAGCTTTACGGCGACCGCATCACCACCATCTATTCGACCCATGACGCCATCGAAGAGCGGCTTCCGGATACCGACCTGGTGATCGGTGCGGTGCTGATTCCGGGTGCGGCCGCTCCCAAACTGGTCTCACGCGAACAGCTGAAACTGATGCGCCCGGGCTCGGTACTGGTCGATGTCGCCATCGATCAGGGGGGTTGCTTCGAAACCTCGAAAGCCACCACCCACCAGAACCCGACCTATGAAGTCGACGGCGTGATCCACTATTGCGTGGCCAACATGCCGGGCGGCGTTGCGCGCACCTCCACCTTCGCATTGACCAATGCCACCCTGCCGTTCGCCGTCCAGATCGCCAACAAAGGCGCCAAGGCGGCGTTGCTTGCGGATGAGCACCTGCTCAACGGCCTGAACGTGCACGCCGGAAAAATCACCTACAAGGCCGTTGCCGACGATTTGGGCTATGCCTACGTGTCCGCCGCTGACGCGCTGAACGCCTGATCGGATCGCTGACCATGACCGCCACCATCGCCCATTTCATCGACGGCAATGCCGTTTTCGGCAACAGTACCCGCAGCGCCGAAGTGTTCAATCCGGCCAGCGGCGCGGTCACCGGCCGGGTCGCGCTGGCGGATAAAAGCGATGTCGAAGCCGCCATCGCCGCGGCACAGGAGGCCTTTCCGGCCTGGGCGGCAACCACGCCTTTGGCGCGGGCACGGGTCATGTTCAAGTTCAAGCAACTGCTCGAAGACCATGCCGATGAAATCGCACTGGCAATCACCCATGAGCACGGCAAGGTGTTCTCCGATGCCAAGGGCGAACTGACGCGGGGTCTGGAAGTGGTCGAATTCGCCTGCGGCATTCCGCATCTGGTCAAAGGCGAGCACTCGATGAACGTCGGCACCGGCGTGGACTCCTACAGCGAATACGCGCCCTTGGGCGTGGTCGCCGGCATCACGCCCTTCAATTTTCCCTGCATGGTGCCGATGTGGATGTTTCCCATTGCCATCGCCTGCGGCAATACCTTCATCCTGAAACCCTCGGAACGCGATCCGACGCCGACCCTGATCCTCGCGCGCTTGCTGAAAGAGGCCGGCCTGCCGGACGGCGTGTTCAATGTCGTGCATGGCGACAAGCTGGCGGTGGATGTGCTGCTCGACGATCCGCGCGTGCAGGCGGTCAGTTTCGTGGGATCGACTCCTATTGCCGAATACATCTATGCCCGCGGCAGCGCTGCCGGCAAACGCGTGCAGGCCCTCGGCGGCGCCAAGAACCACATGGTCATCATGCCGGATGCCGACATGGATCAGGCCGCCAACGCCCTGCTCGGCGCCGGCTACGGCTCGGCCGGTGAACGCTGCATGGCCATTTCGGTCGCGGTCTGCGTCGGTGATGACGCGGCAGAAGCCCTCATCGGAAAACTCAAACCGATGGTCGCCGGTCTGCGTGTCGGACCCGGCGATAAAGACAATCCGGATATGGGTCCGCTGGTGACCTGCCAGCACCGCGACAAGGTCAAAGGCTACATCGACGCCGGCGAAGCCGAAGGCGCTGAACTCCTGGTAGACGGACGCGGCCTGAAAGTCGCCGGTCATGAAGACGGCTTTTACCTCGGCGGCACCCTGTTCGACCGGGTCACTCCGGAAATGACCATCTACAAAGAAGAAATCTTCGGGCCGGTGCTGTGCATCGTGCGTGTGCCGGATTTCAACACGGCCTGCCGCCTGATCAACGACCATGAATATGGCAACGGTACCGCAATCTTCACCCGTGACGGCGATGCCGCCCGCCAGTTCAGCCACAGCATCCAGGTCGGCATGGTCGGCGTCAATGTGCCGATTCCCGTGCCGATGGCGTTCCATAGCTTCGGCGGCTGGAAACGCTCGCTGTTCGGGCCCTTGCACATGCACGGTAAAGACGGCGTCCGCTTTTACACCCGTCTGAAAACCATCACCGCGCGTTGGCCGACCGGCATCCGTGCCGGTGCCGAGTTCAGCATGCCGACAATGAAGTAAACTGTAGCTGCCCGATTCGGGCTGAAGACCGGTGACGCTCGTCCCGGCGATTGCTTCGCGCAAGGAACGACGAGTGGACTGCTGAGACCGGAGCCCACCATGTCGAATGAAAAGCCCTCACCCGCCACCGCCGCCTATTCGGATCTGGCGTTCACCCGCACATCCCCTTACGGCAGTCAGGCCGAACCGACCTATGCCGGTGCGACCAGTTTCCTGCGCCGCCGTTACACGAAAGACCTTGAAGGCGTGGATGTCGCCGTCATCGGCGTGCCCTTCGATGTCGCCACCACCGGACGTCCCGGCACCCGGTTCGGCCCGCGCGCCATCCGTGCCGCCTCCACCATGCTGGCCTGGTGCCCACCTTATGCCTGGGGATTCGACCCGCTCGATAAGCTGCATGTCATCGACTGGGGGGATGTGTTCTTCGATTCCGGCAACATCGCCGCGGCGCCTGCACTGATCAAGGAAACCTACCGGGCCATCGGCGCGGCCGGCGTCAAACCCTTGACGCTCGGCGGTGACCACTTCATCAGCTACCCGATCCTTCAGGCCTTAGCTGAAGAACACGGCCCGCTTTCACTGATCCATTTCGATGCCCATTCCGACACCTGGGCCGATGACGGGGAACGCATCGATCATGGCACCATGTTCTACCAAGCGGCGAAAACCGGCATCGTGGATCCAGCCCGCTCGATTCAGCTCGGCATGCGCACCTTCAATGCCGAAAAACACGGATACGAAGTGCTTGATGCGCGCTGGATCCATCGCAACGGCATCGAAGCGGCATTGATGGCCATCAAGGCCCGCGTCGGCAGCCATCCCTGTTATCTGAGTTTCGACATTGACTTCCTTGACCCGGCCTGCGCGCCCGGCACCGGCACCCCGGTGGTCGGCGGCTTCGACACCCACAGCGCATTGGAATTCATCCGCGGTCTGGCCGGAATCCATCTGGTCGGGGCCGATGTGGTCGAGGTTTCGCCGCCCTTCGATCATGCCGAAATCACGGCATTGGCCGGCGCCAGCATCGCCCAGGAAATGCTCGGGTTATTCGCAAGCAAACGCGCATGACATTCCGCCGGTAACCGGCATGCGATAAACTGGCGGTTGAAAACACTCGGATATGACATGCTTTCCTGGTTTGAACGCCTGGTTCCGCCTTTTCCCGACACTCCGCCGGAGCAGCCGCCGCCGGGGTTCTTTGCATTCGTCTGGAGTGCCACGCACGGAATGCGCGGCCTCATCCTGCTGCTGGCGTTTCTGACTGCACTGATCGGGGCCTTCGAAGCGCTTTTGTTTGCCATGCTCGGCAACATCGTGGATTGGCTCAGCAAAGTGCCGCCGCATTTGCTGTGGCAGCAGGAGAAACGCAACATCCTGCTGTTGACCGCTGTTTTGCTGGCCAGTCCGCTTCTGATCGCCGCGCAGGCCTTGGTCAAGTACCAGGCCCTGAATGGCAATTTCGCCATGCGCCTGCGCTGGAATTTCCACCGGCATCTGCTGGGCCAGAGCATGGCCTTCTTCCAGGACGAATTTTCCGGGCGGGTCTCCGCGAAAATGATGCAGACCGCGCTTGCGGTCCGCGATGCGGTCATGATCGTGACCGACATCCTGGTGTTCGTCATCATCTATTTCCTGACCATGACCCTCGTGGCCGGGAGTTTCGACCGTCAGTTGCTGCTGCCGTTTTTCGGCTGGCTGGTCCTGTACGTCCTGACTTTGATGTATTTCGTGCCGCGTCTCGGCCGTGCGGCCAGCGCCCAGGCCGATGCCCGAAGCCTGATGAGCGGACGGGTCACCGATGCCTACAGCAACATCGCCACTGTGAAACTGTTCTCGCATAACCAGCGCGAAGCCCTTTACGCAAAACAGTCCATGCAGGAGTTTCTCGTTACGGTCCATCGGCAGATGCGTCTGGTCACCGGTTTTGAAATCGTCAACCACATCCTCGGCATTATTCTGATTCTCGCTACGGCCGGCGCGACCCTCTGGCTCTGGACCCATGATGCCGTGGGTATCGGTGCCGTAGCGGCCGCCACGGCCATGGCACTGCGCCTTAACGGGGTGTCGCATTGGATCATGTGGGAGATGGCCAATCTGTTCGAAAACATCGGTACCGTCCAGGACGGCATCGGCGCGCTGGCGCGGCCGGTCGCCATCCGCGACATTCCCGACGCACGCGAGCTGCAGGTCGTCCGAGGCGAAATACACTTCAATCATCTGACCTTCAGTTATGCAAACGGAAAACCGGTCGTCAGCGATTTCGATCTGAACATACGTCCGGGTGAAAAAATTGGACTGATCGGCCGCAGCGGTGCCGGCAAATCCACCATCGTCAATTTGCTGCTGCGTTTCTACGAAGCTCCCCCGGGCAGCATCCGCATCGACGGGCAGGATATCGCTCAGGTGACCCAGGAATCCCTGCGTCGGCAGATCGGCATGGTGACCCAGGACACCTCGCTGCTGCACCGGTCGGTGCGCGATAATCTGCTCTACGGCCGACCGGATGCTGACGAAGCCGCCATGCGTCAGGCCGCGCGTAATGCCGAAGCCGAGGAGTTCATCCTCGGACTGAATGATGCCAAAGGCCGCACCGGCTATGACGCCCATGTCGGCGAGCGCGGGGTGAAGCTTTCCGGCGGGCAACGCCAGCGTGTCGCCATTGCCCGCGTCATGCTCAAGGATGCCCCGATTCTCCTATTGGATGAGGCCACCAGCGCCTTGGATTCGGAAGTGGAAAGCGTGATACAGCGCGACCTGTACCGCTTGATGGAAGGCAAGACCGTCATCGCCATCGCCCACCGCCTGTCCACCATCGCCGCCATGGACCGCCTGATCGTGATGGATCAGGGCCATATCGTGGAAAGCGGAACCCAAGCGCAACTGCTGCCGC
>JBMSNF010000131.1:0-5074 GCA_049421545.1 Arenimonas sp. | reverse complement strand
GGCTACGGGGCGGGCGGCTGCGGAGCGGCGGCAGCGGCAATGGCCGAGCTGCGCGCCGGCGCGCTGCCGGCGCTGATGTTCACCGACATCCGCATGCCCGGCGGCAGCGGCATCGATTTTCTGGAAACGGTCAAACAGGCGCATCCGAATCTGCCGATGATCGTGATGTCGGCGTTCACCGACATCCGCAACACCGCCAGCGCCTACCGCGGCGGCGCCTTCGAGTATGTGGCCAAGCCTTTTGATCTGGACGAGGTGCTGGCCTTGGTGGAAAAAGCCCTGCCGAAACCGCAGCCGCCGACTGCACCGGTGGAAGCATCGCAGGTATTGGAGACCGCGCTGCTCGGCAAGACGCCGGCCATGCGTGAATTGTTCCGGCAGATCGGGCGTCTGGCGCAGTTGCCCTTGAGCGTGCTGATCACCGGCGAAACCGGCACCGGCAAGGAACTGGTGGCGCGCGCCCTGCATCAGGAATCGCCACGCGCGGCGCGTCCGTTCGTGGCCCTGAACACCGCCGCCATTCCCAGCGAACTGCTCGAGTCGGAACTGTTCGGCCACGAAGCCGGCGCCTTCACTGGCGCCAGCACGCGCCGCATCGGCCGCTTCGAGCAGGCGCAGGGCGGCAGTCTGTTCCTCGATGAAATCGGCGACATGCCGCTCGAGCTGCAGACGCGTCTGCTGCGTGTGTTGGCCGAAGGCGAGTTCTACCGTGTCGGCGGCCGCGAGCTGATCAAGGTCGATGTGCGCGTGATTGCCGCCACCCATCAGCCGCTGGAGGCCCTGGTGGCTTCGAAGCGTTTCCGCGAAGATCTGCTGCATCGCCTGAATGTGCTGCGCATCCGTCTGCCGGCCTTGCGCGAACGTGCCGCCGATATTCCGCTGCTGGCCCAGCATTTCTTCAGCGCCGCCGCCGCACAGTTGCAGACCAAAGCCAAAAGCGCCGACAAGGCCCTGCTCGAGGCGATGCAGGCCTATGCATGGCCGGGCAATGTCCGTGAACTGGAAAACGCCTGTTGGCGCATGGCCTCCGGCACTTCGCATGAACGCCTGGGCGTGGCCGATTGGCAGGGCGATGCCCTGCCGATGCCGCGCGTCGGAAGTTCGGCAGGTTGGGAGGCGCAATTGGCAGCGGAAACCCGCGCACTGTTGCAGCAGGCGCACCCGCAGGTGCATGCCGAACTGAAAGCGCGCTTCGAGCAGAGCCTGCTCGATGCCGCCCTGCAACACACGCACGGACACCGCCAGCAGGCCGCGCAGCTGCTTGGCCTCGGCCGCAACACCCTCACCCGCAAACTCGGCGTCAAACACACACGCAAGGACGAGACATGAGCTTACAGATCCGACCGGCCCGTGCCGAGGATGCGGGCTTGCTCGCGCGTTGGGCGCAGGCGATGGCGCTGGAAACCGAAAACAAAATATTGCCGGATGCCGAAGTGCTGCCGGGCATCGCGCGCGGCATTGCCGAGCCGTCACTGGCGCGGTATTTCGTGGCGGAGCAGGACGGCGTGCCGGTTGGAACCTTGATGTTCACCTTTGAATGGAGCGATTGGCGTAACGGTCTATGGTGGTGGATCCAGAGTGTGTATGTGCCGCAGGAATTCCGCCGCCGTGGCATCTACCGCGCGCTGTACGCCCACGTGCGCGCCCTGGCCGATGCCGATGCCGGCGTCTGCGGCCTCCGCCTGTATGTGGAAAAAGACAATCACGCCGCCCGTAGCACTTACGAAGCGCTGGGCATGCAGGATGCGCATTACCGCATCTACGAACAGGACACCCGTCCGACAGGAGCACCGAAAGCATGAAGATCGCCGTTTACAGCGCCCACGATTACGACCGCGCCGGCCTGACTGCCGCCAACGCCACCGCCGGCCATGACCTGCTGTTCATCAAGGCACCGCTGTCGGCCGACACCGCCCGCCAGGCCGCCGGTTGCGGCGGCGCCTGTATTTTCGTCAACGACCATGCCGATGCCGAAGCCCTGCGCATTCTGGCCGAAGACGGCGTGCACCTGCTGGCATTGCGCTGTGCCGGTTTCAACAATGTCGATGCCGCCGAAGCCAGGCGCTTGGGCATTTCGGTCACGCGTGTCGGCGATTATTCGCCGCACTCGGTCGCCGAACACGCGGTGGCACTGCTGCTGGCATTGAACCGGAATATTCCGATCGCGCACGAACGCGTGCTGGCCAATGATTTCCATCTCGACGGTCTGATGGGTTTCGATCTGTACGGCAAAACCATCGGCGTCATCGGTGCCGGCCGCATCGGCGCGGTGTTCGCGGGCATCATGCGCGGCTTCGGCTGTAGCATCATCGCCTACGACGCCTATCCGGATCCCGAGTTCGAACGTGCCGGCGCGCGTTTCGTTTCGCTGGCCGAACTGGCGGCGCAATCGGATGCCATCTCCCTGCATTGCCCGCTGACTCCGGAGACCAAGCACCTGCTGGACGCCGATTTTTTCGCGGCCTGCAAACCCGGCGTGCTCTTGGTCAATACCAGCCGTGGTCCGGTGCTGGACACGAAGGCCGCGCTGGCGGCGCTGCGCAGCGGCCGCCTCGGCGGTCTGGCTTTGGATGTGTATGAATTCGAAGCCGGTCTGTTTTTCGAAGACCATTCGCAATCGGAATTGGCCGATCCGCTGTTGGCGGAACTGCAACAGCTGCCGAATGTGTTGATCACCGGCCATCAGGGTTTTTTCACCCGCGAAGCCTTCAGCACCATCTGCCAGACCACCATCGACAGCTTCACCGCTTACGAACGCGGCGCACCCTTGGTGAACCGCATTCCGGAATGAGCGCTCAGCGTTGCAGGGTGTCGCGGGCGCTTTCGGCGTCCGCGCAGAAATCGAACTCGACGCTCAGGCCGTGCGCTTCCAGCAAGGCCGCGATCTGGCGTTGCCGCATCTGGAACATCTGGAACAGGGTTTCCAGCTGCTCGCCGTTCTTGCCTTCCAAGCCACTCTGCAGTTTCAGCCACGCGTGCTCATCCAATAAGGCGATATGCGCGGTGCCCGCATTTAGATAGACCAGCGGCTCCGGCGGCGCGTCCAGCCAGGCCGATTGCTGCGGCGCGAACAGCGCGGTCTCGATCAACGGCCAGACCGTTTCCAGACCGCTGTGGCCGTATTGCATGGCCATCATCGCCACACCGTCGTGCAGGGTCATGTAGCGGGCATGTTCGATGTCGGCGGCAAACAATTGCTGGGCACACAGGGCGGTCGCGGCGCCGGCCATGCCGCGTTCCATCAGTTCCGCTTCCATGCCGTCCTGCACGGCATGGATCTGCTCGGCCGGGCCGGACAGTACGAACGGCAACCAGCGCAGCGGCCCCTGCGCATGCACGGGATCGGGTTGCAGACCTTCGGGCATGCGGCCGTCGGCGGCACCGAAACAGAGCAAACGCGAATCGGGGGATTTCGGGGCCAGATGGGTCAGCCGGGCGATTTCGGCGTGCACCGGCCAGCCCGGGCGCAGAATCTCGACCGGATCGAAGGCGGCGCCGGCCAAGCTGATGTCGATGGCCGCATGCGGACCGATCCAGGGCCGCAGATCCTCGGCCAGCAGGCTGCCGAGCTGTTCGGACTGGGCCACGGTGAGTTGTGCGGAGGGCAGGTGTTGGCCGGGGCAGAGTTCCAGGGCCAACAGGCCGAAGCTGTAAACGGGCTCGATCATGCGCTACCATACTCGGGAGTTTGGAGAAATCCATGCGCTGGGCACGGCCACTTATTATGCCCTGTCCGACCCCCCATTCGCCCATCAGGAGCCGTTTCATGTCTTCCACGCGTCGTGTCGCCATCCTCGGCGGCGTCCGGATTCCGTTCTGCCGCAACAACACCGCCTACTTCGATGTCGGCAATCTCGGTCTGTCCACCGTCGTGCTCGGCGGTCTGGTCGAAAAATTCCAGCTGCAGGGTCAGATCCTGGGTGAAGTGGCCATGGGCGCGGTGCTCAAGCATTCCTCCGATTTCAATCTGGCGCGCGAAGCCACCCTGTCGTCCGGGCTGTCGCCGCACACGCCGGGCATCACCATCACCCGCGCCTGCGGTACCGGTCTGGATGCGCTGATCACCGTCGCCAACAAAATCGCGGTCGGCCAGATCGAGGCCGGCATCGGCGGCGGTTCCGACACCACCTCGGATGTGCCGATCGCGGTCAGCAAGAAACTGCGCCGGCGACTGCTCGATCTCAACCGCGCGCGCACGCTCGGCGAGCGCATCAAGGCCGCGCTGAAAGGATTTTCCTTGGGTGAATTCAAACCCGAATTCCCCGGCGTGGCCGAGCCGCGCACCGGCAAGAGCATGGGCGAAAGCTGCGAAGACATGGCCAAGACCTGGGGCATCACGCGCGAAGACCAGGACCGGCTCGCCTATGAATCGCACCAGAAAGCGGCCGCCGCCTACGCGCGCGGTTTCTTCAGCGATCTGGTGATGCCGTTCCGCGGACTGGAGCGCGACAACATCCTGCGTCCGGACACCAGCCTGGAAAAACTGGCCACGCTGAAACCGGCCTTCGACAAACGCTCCGGCAAGGGCACGCTCACCGCCGGCAACTCGACCAATCTGAGCGACGGCGCTTCCGCCGCACTCTTAGCTTCGGAAGATTGGGCCAAGGCCAACGGCAAGGAAATCCAGGCCTATCTGGCCGATGCGCAGGTCGCCGCCATCGATTTCGTCGGCGGTGAAGGCCTGCTGATGGCACCGGCCTGGGCCGTGGCGCAGTTGCTGAAACGCAATAACTTGAAACTGCAGGATTTCGATTTCTATGAAATCCACGAAGCCTTCGCCGCGCAGGTGCTGTGCACCTTGAAAGCCTGGGAGTCGGAGGAGTTCTGCAAAACCAAACTCGGCATGGAGGGTGCACTCGGTGCGATCGACCGCAGCAAGCTCAATGTGGTCGGTTCCTCGCTCGCGCTCGGCCATCCGTTCGCGGCCACCGGCGCGCGCATTGTCGCCACCGCCGCGAAACTGCTGAAGGAAAAAGGCCAGGGCCGCGTGCTGATTTCGATCTGCACCGCCGGCGGCATGGGCGTGGCGGCGATTGTCGAACGCTGAGCTCGTATTTATTTAGTAATTAAAAAA
>JBMSNF010000130.1:0-5081 GCA_049421545.1 Arenimonas sp. | reverse complement strand
AGACCTTTGCTTGCATGAGCCCGATGGACGGCCAATGCCGCGCCCAAATCGCCGAGTGCGAAGCCGAAGACGTCGAGCGTGCGGTCAAGGCCTCACGCCGCGCCTTCGAAGCCGGCGTCTGGTCGGAGACCTCTCCGGTACACCGCAAAAAAACCCTGATGAAATTCGCACAGTTGCTGGAAACGCATGCGGAAGAACTCGCACTTCTCGAGGCCAGCGACATGGGCAAGCCGGGCGCCGATGCTCTGGCCATCGATGTCGCCGCCAGTATCCGCTGCCTGAGCGGGACGGCGGAGGCCATCGACAAGGTTTACGGCGAAGTCGCTCCGACATCGCAGCACGAACTGGGCTTGATCACCCGTGAGCCACTCGGCGTGGTGGCCGCCATCGTGCCCTGGAACTTCCCGCTTTTGATGGCCAGCTGGAAATTCGCGCCGGCACTGGCGATGGGAAACTCCGTCATCCTGAAGCCTTCCGAAAAATCCCCGCTGTCCGCCATCCGTATCGCCGAACTGGCCATGGAAGCCGGCATCCCTCCGGGGGTTTTCAATGTGCTGCCGGGTTTCGGCAAAGGCGCCGGTGAACCGCTTGCCCTTCATATGGACGTCGATGGACTCGTGTTCACCGGTTCGACCGGGGTCGGCAAGCATCTGCTGCAGTGCGCCGGTCAATCCAACATGAAGCGGGCCTACATGGAATGCGGCGGCAAGAGCCCGAATGTGGTGTTCGCCGATGCGCCCGATCTGCAGGCGGCTGCCGAAGCCGCCGCCATCGGAATTTTCTTCAACCAGGGCGAGGTCTGTACGGCCGCATCCCGCCTGCTGGTTGAGCGTTCGATCAAGGACGACTTCGTGAAATTGGTGGTGGAAGCCGGCAAGAACCTGCATCCGAAACATCCTTTCGATCCGGCCGCGCCGATGGGTGCCATCGTCGATGAAGGCCAGATGCAGCGCGTGCTGTCCTATATCGAGAAAGGCAAGGCCGAAGGCGCACGTTTGGCTTTGGGCGGCGAGCGCGTGCTGACCGAAACCGGCGGCTATTACGTTGCGCCGACCGTGTTCGATGATGTCGCCCATGAAATGACGATTTCCAAGGAAGAGATCTTCGGCCCGGTGCTGTCGGTGATCGCCTTCGACGACGAGAAGGATGCCATCCGCATCGCCAATGACACCGATTTCGGCCTGGCCGCCGGCGTCTGGACCTCGAATCTCAGCCGCGGCCATCGCGTGGCCAGAAAACTGCGTGCTGGCAGTGTCTGGGTCAATTACTGGGACGGCGGTGACATGACCGCACCTTTCGGCGGCTTCAAACAATCCGGCAATGGCCGTGACAAATCCCTGCATGCCTTCGAGAAATACACCGAGCTCAAGGCCACCTGGATCAATCTGAAATCCTGATGGGCGCGCCGGTGAAATTGCTGATTCACGGAGCCTCCGGCCGCATGGGCCAGGCCTTGATCCGTCTGGCTCAGGCCAATCCCTTGCTGAAAGTCGTGGCCATGACCGGGCGTAGCAGTTTTCCGTCCTTGGCCGAGCTGCCCGAGTTCGATGTCGCCATTGATTTCAGTTCACCGGAGGGTTTCGATGCCGTGCTGGCGCTTTGTCTGCAACGCAAAAAGCCTTTGGTGAGCGGTACCACCGGCCTGAGTGCGGCGCAATTCCAGTCCCTGAAACAGGCCGGGGAACAGATTCCGGCACTCTGGGCTTCGAACTATTCGCTGGGTGTCGCGGTATTGAACCGCCTGGTCGCCCAGGCCGGACAATGGCTCAAGCACTGGCAGCTCGATATCCTTGAAAGCCACCACATCCACAAGAAAGACGCCCCGTCCGGTACCGCCCTGAGCCTGGGGGAAACGGCACGTGCCGCCACCGGCAATGATCCGGTTTATCACTCTCTGCGCTGCGGCGATGTTGTGGGTGAGCATACCGTCCAGTTCACCGGGCAGGGCGAGCGTATCGAGCTGGTTCACCGTGCCACCAACCGGGACATCTTCGCCCAGGGGGCGCTGTTTGCCGCCGAAAAAATCCACGGGAAACTGAATGGCCACTATCAGTTCGCCGATCTGCTTTGAGCGAAAAAAAGCCCTTGGATGGGCGTGTAACTTGGTATAATTGCTTGCCGTGCGGGAGAGATTGGGTTCCCAGCGCCGAAGGAGCAACCGCCCCGGAAACTCTCAGGCAAAAGAACCGCCGGTGTAGACACTCTGAAAAACGGCGCGGCCGATGCCGGCGCCTGCCGACGGGATAACACTCTCAGGCAAACAGACAGAGGGGGCGCCGCTACCGGGCAGGCTGATGTCCGGTTTCCGATGCGCACCCATCCAGAGATCTGTCATGACCGAAACTAACGTCTTGCCGCTACCGCACGTTGCCCGCGATTTCGCCGCCCGTCACATCGGTCCTTCTCCCCAGGAAGTCCAGCAGATGCTGGATGCCGTCGGTGTCGGCAGCATGGAAACCCTGATTGCGGAAACCCTGCCGGAGTCCATCCGGATTCTCAAGCCGCTGAGCAGCATGGGTCGGGCGCTGTCCGAAGTGGAAGCACTGGCTCGTCTGCGCGAACTGGCTTCGAAAAATACCGTCTTCACCTCACTGATCGGACAGGGGTATTCCGGCACGCTGACCCCCTTGGTGATTCTGCGCAACATCCTCGAAAATCCGGCTTGGTACACGGCCTATACGCCGTATCAGCCCGAGATTTCACAGGGCCGTCTCGAAGCCTTGTTGAATTTCCAGACCATGGTTTGCGAATTGACCGGTCTGGATGTGGCCAACGCCTCCCTGTTGGACGAAGGCACTGCGGCGGCTGAAGCCATGGCGGTCGCCGAACGTGTGTCCAAAGCGAAAACGCGCAAATTCTTCGTTGATGAGCACTGCCACCCACAGACCATCGCGGTCCTGCGGACCCGTGCCGAGCCGCTCGGCTGGCAGCTGGTCATTGGCAATCCCGATACCGATCTGGATGCGGCCGATGTGTTCGGTGCCATTTTCCAGTATCCGGGCACTGATGGTGAAGTCCGGGACTTCCGTCCGGCAATCGCCCGTTTGAAGGCAGCAGGGGCGCTCAGCATCATGGCTGCCGATCCTTTGGCGCTGGCCATGCTCACTTCCCCCGGCGAACTCGGTGCCGACATGGCGATTGGTTCCACACAAAGGTTCGGCGTACCGATGGGCTACGGCGGGCCGCATGCCGCCTACATGGCGGTCCGTGATGCCTACAAGCGTTCGATTCCGGGTCGCCTCATCGGCGTTTCCATCGATTCACGCGGTCAACCGGCCTATCGTCTGACCCTGCAGACCCGCGAGCAGCATATCCGTCGTGAGAAAGCGACCTCGAACATCTGCACGGCGCAGGTTCTGCTTGCGGTCATTGCTTCGATGTATGCGGTCTATCACGGCCCGGAGGGACTTAACGCGATCGCCGGAGATGTCCACACCCGCACCAAGGTGTTGGCTGCCGGCCTGGTCAAGCTCGGCTTTACGGTCCGCAACACCCATTATTTCGATACGATTACCCTCGATGTCGGCACGCAACGCGATGACATCGTGGCGCGCGCCGCGGCGGAAAAGATCAATTTCCGTATCGTGGGTGATGCCGGCTTGGGCATCGCCTTGGACGAAGCCACCACGCCGGAAGTCGTCGAAGCGGTTTGGCGTGCCTTTGGCGGCCAGCTCAACTATGCCGACATCGCGGCATCCAACGATGCCGTGCCGGCCGGCCTGAAGCGCATGGAACCCTGCCTGCAGCATCCGATTTTCAGCCGTTACCGTTCCGAAACCGAACTGCTGCGCTATCTGCGCAAGCTGTCCGACCGCGATCTGGCGCTCGACCGCGCCATGATTCCGCTCGGATCCTGCACCATGAAGCTCAATGCCACGGCCGAGATGATTCCGGTCACCTGGCCGGAGTTCGGCGCCTTGCATCCGTTCGCGCCCGTTGAACAGGGCAGGGGCTATTACGAACTGTTCGATGATCTGAAAAAATGGCTGGTCGAAATCACCGGTTACGATGCCGTTTCGCTACAGCCGAACTCGGGCGCGCAGGGTGAATACGCCGGCCTTCTGGCCATCCGCGGCTACCATCATGCCCGTGGCGATCTCAACCGAACGGTCTGCCTGATTCCTTCATCGGCGCACGGCACCAATCCGGCCTCGGCGCAGATGGTCGGTATGGACGTGGTGGTGGTCAACTGCGATGCAGACGGCAATGTCGATGTCGACGATCTGCGTGCCAAAGCGGAAAAAAACAGCGCCAATCTGGCGGCATTGATGGTGACCTATCCCTCCACGCACGGCGTGTTCGAGGAGCGCATCCGCGAAATCTGCGACATCGTGCACCAGCACGGCGGCCAGGTGTACATGGACGGCGCGAACATGAATGCCCAGGTCGGTTTGTCGCGGCCGGGCGATTTCGGTGCCGATGTTTCGCATCTCAACCTGCACAAAACCTTCTGCATTCCGCATGGCGGCGGCGGTCCGGGCATGGGTCCGATCGGCGTCAAGGCGCATCTCGCGCCGTATCTGCCCGGACATCCGGTATTGGACGGCGGTAACGCACCGGTCGGTCCGGTTTCGGCGGCGCCGTTCGGTTCGGCCTCGATTCTGCCGATCAGCTACGCCTACATCCTGATGATGGGCGGCGAAGGCCTGAAGCTGGCTACCGAAGTGGCCATCCTCAGCGCGAATTACATGGCGGCCCGCCTGCACCCGCATTTTCCGGTTCTGTTCCGCAACCACAACGGCCGTGTCGCCCATGAGTGCATCATCGATCCGCGCCCGCTGAAAGACACCTGCGGCGTGACCGTCGATGATATCGCCAAGCGACTGATCGATTTCGGTTTCCATGCCCCCACCATGAGCTTCCCGGTGCCGGGCACGCTGATGATCGAGCCGACCGAGTCTGAAGCGAAAGTGGAACTGGACCGTTTCTGCGATGCCATGATCGCCATCCGCAAGGAAATATCCGATGTCCAGAGCGGCCGCTTCCCGGTCGAACAGAGTCCGTTGCGCCATGCACCGCATACGGTGTTCGATCTGGCCGAGGCCGAGCTCGGCGGCTCGGACGACATGTTCGATGTGGTC
>JBMSNF010000129.1:0-5220 GCA_049421545.1 Arenimonas sp. | reverse complement strand
GCCTCGGCCCAGCCCATGTAGCGCTCATCCAGAAGGTACTGCGGGTTCGGACACAGCAGGGTGACGTCCATGCCCATGCGGGTGGCGATGGTCAGCGCGGAATTGGCCACGGCAGTGTTCAGGGCCTTCGGATGATAGGTCCAGGTGAGCACGTATTTCCTACCGCGCAGATCGCGTGTCGCGAAATGCTCCTGAAGCGCCAGGATATGCGCCAGCTCCTGACAGGGATGGGTGATGGTTTCCATGTTGATGACCGGCACCGTTGCATATTTGGCGAAGGCATTCAGCACCTTGTCCTGGCGGTCTTCCTGCCAATCCATGAATTTCGGAAAGGCACGCACGGCGATCATGTCGACATAGGCGGAAAGCACCCGCGCGACTTCGATGATGTGTTCCTCGGTATCGCCATTCATGCGTGTTCCCAGATCGAACTCGATTGGCCAGGCATCCTTGCCGGGCTGCAGCACCACGGCATGCGCGCCGAGCTGGAAAGCGCCGAGTTCGAAGCTGGTCCGGGTGCGCATCGACGGATTGAAGAACAGCAATGCGATGGAGCGGCCCTTCAGCTGGTCACCGAGTTTCTCGGCCTTGAAGGCACTCGCCTTGGCCAACAAATGCTGCAGGCCTTCAACCGACCAATCCTGGGTATTGAGAAAATGCGCTGTCATGGAAATCCTGAAAAACGGAGACAAAAACGGAAAAACCCAGCCGGGGCTGGGTTTCAGTGGAAAATGCAAAAAACTCCGGAGACCCAGCTAGCTTGTCGGCAGCGGTCGGCGGGCACGCGAGGTCATCGACGACGCAAGACGCGCGGACGACAGCAGCTCAACGGTGGAGAAATTCGGACTCATGAATCGATTATGGGCCATAAGCCCCTTCCGGGCAAGGGTTTACGCTGAATTCGGGCTAAATTGGCGGCCAAACTTGCTAAAATAAGGCCATGAGCCTTCACTTCTACAACAATCTGCACCGCCGGCTGGAAGCCTTCACGCCCGCTGATCCCGCCAACGTCACCGTCTATCTGTGCGGCCCGACGGTCTATAACTATGTCCATATCGGCAACGCCCGTGGCCCGGTGGTGTTCGATGTACTGATCAAACTGCTGCGCCGGCATTTCCCGAAAGTGACCTACGCCCGCAACATCACCGATGTCGATGACAAAATCAACGCCGCCGCCAAGGCACTCAACGTCCCGATTTCGACCATCACCGTCAAGTACACCGCCATCTACCGCGAGGACATGGCGGCGCTCGGCATCCAGCCACCCGACATCGAACCGCATGCCACCGAGCATATCCCGCACATCCTTGCGATGATCGAACGCCTGATTGCGGCCGGACATGCGTATGTCGCCAAAGGGCATGTCCTTTTCGCTGTCGACAGCTATCCGGAATATGGCCAACTTTCGCGCCGCAGCCTTGATGAGATGATTGCCGGGGCGCGGGTGGAAGTGGCTCCGTACAAACGCCATCCGGGCGACTTCGTGCTCTGGAAGCCGTCCACGCCGGATCTGCCGGGCTGGGACTCGCCCTGGGGTGTCGGCCGTCCGGGCTGGCATATCGAATGCTCGGCGATGAGTGAAGCCCACCTGGGTGACACCATCGACATCCATGCCGGCGGCGTCGATCTGCAGTTCCCGCACCACGAGAACGAAATCGCCCAGAGCACCTGTGCCCATGGCGGCAAGGTATTCGCCCGCTTCTGGCTGCACAACGGCATGCTCAATTTCGGCGGCAGCAAGATGTCGAAATCGGTCGGCAACGTCAGCATCCTGCACGAACTTCTGGCCAAGCATCCCCCTGAAGCCCTGCGCTATGCCCTGCTTTCGGCGCATTACCGCCAGCCTCTGGATTGGTCGGACGCCCTGATCGAGCAAAGCGTGAAAACCCTTGATCGCCTGTACGGCACCCTGCGCGATCTGTCCGATGTGCAGGCGCCGGCCATTGCCATACCGGAAGCCATCGAAGCCGCATTGTGCGATGACCTCAACACACCGCAGGCGCTTGCCGAAATCGCCAATCTGGCCGGCCAGGCACGCCGCAGTGAATGCGCGGCCGAACGCACTGAATTGAAAGCCCGGCTGTTGGCGGCGGCATCCGCACTCGGCCTGCTGCAGCAGACGCCGGAAGCCTGGTTCGCCAAAGGTGACGATGGCAGTGACGACGTCCGCATCCAGGCCTTGGTCGATGAACGCATCGCCGCAAAGGCCGGCAAGGATTTCGCCCGTGCCGATGCCATCCGCAAGCAGTTGTCCGAAGAAGGCATATTGCTGGAAGACACGCCGCAGGGCGTGCGCTGGAAGCGCGCCTGATGCTACAGCCGACGGAAGCCAGTGCCACCGAAGCCCAAGAGGCCATCGTTGACGAATTCGCATTTTTCGGGGATTGGTCGGAGCGTTACCAGTATCTGATCGATCTGGGCAAACGTCTGCCTGCCTTGGCGGAAGAATACAAAACTGAAGCCCACCGTCTGCAGGGTTGCCAGTCGAAGGTCTGGATCATTCCACACCATGATGGCGGAAAAATTTATTTCTCGGCAGCCTCGGATTCCAGCATCGTAGCCGGACTGGTCTATCTGGCCTTGCGTGTCTATTCCGGTCGGACCGCCGCCGAAATCCGGGCAACGCCCGCGGATTTCGTGCAGGCCATCGGCCTGAGCAAACACCTGTCCCCGACCCGCAGTAACGGCTTTTCGGCCTTGTTGGCCTTCATCCAAACGACCGCGGAGTCCGCATGAATCGCCGCCCTGCCCTGCTTACTGCCGCGATCGCGGCCCTGCTTGCCACGATGCCGCTCGATGCCGCCAGCCCGATGGGTCCGGTCAATATTCCGCAACGCGCCGACATTCCGAGTTCACAGCACGCCCTGGCATTCTTCATCCAGCGTTTCGAAAAGGATCTGGAAAGCACTGAACACACTTATGACATCACCGCCGGTACCGCCCGTGAAAAAGCACTGCGCAATCTTTATCTGGGCTGGCAGACGCGTCTTGCAGAGTTCGATCAAAGCCCGCTTTCCGCGGAAGACCGCATTGATGCCGCCCTGTTCCGGCGTGAGCTGAACTACCGGCTCAGTCAGCTGGATTTCGAACGCACGCGCAATGCCCAGGCCCTGAAATTGTTGCCGGAAGTCCCGCCACTGATCGATTTGGCCGAGCAACGCCGGGCACTCATGCCGCTCGATGCAGGCAAAGCCAAACAACTGATCGAACGCGCCACCCGGGCACTGCACGAAAACGAAACCCTTTTGCGCAAGGGCACCCCGCCATCCCCCGTCATCGCCCTGCGTGCCGCCAGATTGCTCTCGGCATTCCGCGAGGATTTCATGCAATGGCATACTTTCTATAACGGATATGATCCGGCGTATTCCAAACAGGTCGCGAAACCCTACGAAGCCCTCGATAAGCAATTCGAGGCGACGGCCAAATTCCTGCGCAACGACATCGCCAAAGCCTCCGACCCGGAAACCATCATCGGCGATCCGATCGGCCGCGATGCGGTTGAGGCCGCTTTGCGATACGAAATGATTCCGTACACGCCGGAACAGATCGTGCAACTGGCCGAACGCGAATTGAGCTGGTGCCAGGAGGAAATGCGCAAGGCCGCCGCCGAAATGGGTTATGCCGACTGGCATGAAGCCCTGGAGCACATCAAGAAGGACGGTCCGGCCGTCGGTGACCAGCCGCAATATGTCGTCAAACTGGCCGATGAAGCCATCGATTTCATCGAAAGCAGGCAGCTGGTGACCGTACCGGCGCTCGCCAAGCGCGACTGGCGCATGACCATGCTCAGTCCGGAATACCAGCTGCAGGCACCGTTCTTCCTCGGCGGCGAGGACGTCTGGGTCGCCTACCCGCACGACAGCATGCCGGCCGACAAGCAGGCCATGGCCTTGCGGGGCAACAACCGTTATTTTTCGCGGGCCGTCGTCCATCATGAACTGATCCCCGGACACCATCTGCAGCATTTCTACAACAGCCGCTACAACAGTCACCGCGAACTGTTCGGCACCCCGTTCTGGACCGAAGGCTGGGCTCTGTACTGGGAGTTCCTGCTTTACCAGAAAGGTTTCGCCAAAACGCCCGAGCAGAAACTGGGCATGCTGTTCTGGCGCAGCCACCGTGCGGCACGCATTCTGTTCTCGCTGTCGTTCCATATGGGCACCATGACCCCACAGCAGTCCATCGACATGCTGGTCGAACGGGTCGGTCATGAACGCGCCAACGCCGCCGCTGAAGTGCGCCGGAGTTTTGCCGGGGATTACGGCCCGCTTTACCAGGCGGCTTACATGCTCGGCGGACTGCAGTTCTGGGAACTGCGTCGGGAACTGGTTGAATCGGGAAAGATGACCGACAAGGCGTTCCACGACGCCATCCTGAAAGGCGGCACCATGCCGGTCTCGGTGGTGCGCAGCCGTCTCATGGGAATCGACTCCGATCCCGAACTGAAGCCGTCGTGGCGCTTTTATCCGGCGCTCGATGCGAAATGAAAAAAGCCCCGGTGATGCCGGGGCTTTTTGTCGGGCGGTACGCGATCAATCGCCGAGCTGTTTCTTCTTGTGTTCCCAGCGCTCCTGGGCATCCACCGTGCGCTCGGCCATCGGCCGGCCTTCCAGACGCTTGATGCCGATCTCCTCGCCGGTATCCACGCAGTAGCCGTAGGTGCCGTCATCGATGGTGGCGATGATCTTGTCGATTTTGTAGAGCAGCTTGCGATATCGGTCGCGGGTGCGCAATTCGAAGAAATTCTCCGTTTCGCGGGAGGCCCGTTCGGCTTCATCGCCGACATCGCGCGCCTCTTCCTTCAACTCGTTGATGGTTTCCTGGGTGGCATTCAGCAGGTTGTCGCGCTCGGTCAGCAGCTTCTGCCGGAAATATTCAAGCTGATAGTCGTTCATGTACTCTTCTTTGTCACTCGGCTTGTAGCCGGGCGGCAACTGGACACGACGGACGGATTTCTGCTTCAGGGCTTTCTCGACCACCACGTCGCGTTTCACATAACCGGCGCGTGCGCCTTTTCGGACGGGTTTGGCAACGGGCGGCGCGGGTGGAATCTGTTTTTCGGGGACTTTTACGGCTACAGGCACGGATTTCTTCGCTTCAGGCTTCTTGACTTCGGGTTTCTTGCTGACAGGGGCCTTGGCGATCGGTTTGCTGGGCTTGACGGCGGCTTTTTTGACAGGTTTCGGTGCCGGCGTTTTAGGAACCGGCTTTTTGGCGGGC
>JBMSNF010000128.1:0-5268 GCA_049421545.1 Arenimonas sp. | reverse complement strand
CGGGTCAAGGGCAGGTGGCCGGTAATCCAGCGCAGGATCGGGTTTTTCTCCATGTCCGGCTCCTGCCCTGCGGCCCAAAGCATTTTAATGCCGGTAGCCAGAAGGAACAGACCGAAGAAGTACAGGATCCAATGGAACTTCTGGATCAAGGCGGCGCCGATGAAGATCATGATGGCGCGCAACACGATGGCACCCAGCACGCCGTATATCAGCACACGCTGCTGCGAGGGTGCCGGCACCGCGAAATAGGTGAAAATCATCAGGAACACGAAGATGTTGTCGACAGCCAGGGCTTTTTCGACCAGATAGCCGGTCAAGAACTCCATGCCAATGCGGTCGGCATCCGGATTGCCGCTGTCTTTCAGATACCACCACAGGCCGGCATTGAATATGAAGGCCAATGCAATCCAGGCCATGCTCCAGATCAGGGCTTCCTTGGTGCTGACCTTGTGCGGCCCATTGGCTTTAAGCACCAACAGGTCGACGAGCAGCGCCAAGATGACAAATAGGGTGAAAACCGCCCACATGGTGGGGGTGGCAATACTGATCATGCAAATTCTCCATTCGCAACAGAATAATACCCCGATGGTTTCGGGGTGCTGCGAAGGTCTTGCTAGCAGATGAACTGCCTATCGAACCGGGGGCGGAGGCCCCGTGCTGACGACGCGATAGCGGGAGCTACTCCCCTTCGGCGGCCATCATAGCCGGAATGTGAACAAAAGTCATCTCGCACGTTTACGCTTACAATACAAACATGAACCAGAGCACTGAGCTACCCATCGTCCGCTTGAAAATCGAGCGCAAATCGACCCACCCCTGGATTTTCCAGAAAATGGTGGAAAAACCCGAGCAAAAACCGCGCCCCGGCAGCATCGTGGACATCGTCGATGCCACCAACCACTGGGTCGGCCGCGGTTTCTACAACGGCCACTCGCGCATCGCCCTGCGGGTGCTGACCGAGGACTTCGAGGAGGCGGTCGACGAGGCCTTCTTCCACCGCAAGATCGCCGAGGCGGTCGCCCTGCGCCGCGAGCTGCTGAAACTGGATGCGGTGTCCGATGCCTGGCGGGTGGTGCACTCCGAGGGCGACGGTCTGTCCGGTCTGGTGGTCGACCGCTACGGCGACCTGCTGGTGGTGGAGTTCTTCTCGGCCGGTGCCTTCCGTCACCGCGAATGGATTTACGCCGCCCTGCGCGCGCAATTCCCGGGTTGCCGCTTCTACAGCTTCGCCGAGGAACACGTGCAGAAGCAGGAAAGCTTCGACTTCCGCGCCCCCGATGCGCCCGAGCCGAGCGTCATCACCGAATACGGCCTGAAATTCCGCGCCAGTCCCGGTTCCGGCCACAAAACCGGCTTCTTCGCCGACCAGCGCGACAACCGCGAATACCTTTCACAGCTCGTGAAAGACAAAACGGTGCTGGACATCTGCTGCAACTCCGGCGGTTTCGCCATCTACGCCAAAGCCCGCGGCGGCGCCAGCGAGGTCACCGGCATCGATCTGGACGAGGAGATCCTCGAAATCGCGGGCAAGAACGCGTATCTGAACAACGCCAAGGTCAAGTTCGTGCAGTCCGACCTGTTTCCCTACCTGCGTGATGCCGCCGCCCGCGGCGATGCCTGGGACGTGGTGATTCTGGACCCGGCGAAACTGACCCGCGACCGCGAGCAGGTGATTTCGGCGCTGAAGAAATACAACGACATGAACAAGCTGGCGATGAGCGTGGTCAAGCCCGGCGGCATCCTGCTGACCTGTTCCTGCACGGGCCTCGTCAGCGAGGAGGATTTCCTCGACATGATCCGCCGCGCCGCCTTCTTCGCCGGCCGCCGCGCCCAGATCCTGAAGGTCTCGGGTGCCGGTGCCGATCACCCCTATATGGCGCATGTGAAGGAAAGCCGCTACCTTAAAGCCGTGTTCTGCCGTATTTTCTGACCCTGTCCGGATGCCCGTCATGAAAAGAATCCTGCTCGCCACCGCCCTGACCCTTGCCCTGTCGTCCCTGACGTCACAAGCCGCGCCGCAGGCCATGCCGGCCAACACCCCGACCGACGCGCTCAAGCCCGGCCAGTGGGTCTGGTATGCCGAAGCGGTGCCGCAAGGTCCGATGCTGATGCTGGTCAGCATCACCCAGCAGAAAGCCTATCTATACCGAAACGGCGTGCGCGTGGCGGTGACCACGGTCAGTACCGGCAAGAAAGGCCACGACACCCCGACCGGCGTATTCACCATTCTGCAGAAGAACAAAGACCACAAATCCAATCTCTACAAGGATTCGCAGAACCGGCCGGCCGCCATGCCGTACATGCAACGGCTGACCTGGGACGGCATCGCCCTGCACAGCGGCAATCTGCCCGGTTATCCGGCCTCGCACGGCTGCGTGCGCATGCCCGACGGCTTCGCCCAGCGTCTGTTTTCCGAAACCGAACTGGGCATGACCGTGGTGGTCAGCAACGACAAGGTCACCAGCCCGCAGAATGTGGTCGATCCGACCATGTTCGCGCAGTCGGTCAATGAAAAAGGCAAAGTGGTGCCGGTCGAACCGTTGTCGGCCTATGAGGATTACCGCTGGCAGCCGGAGAAATCCGCATTCGGCCCGGTCACCGTGCTGATCAGCACCCGCAACCAGACCGTAATTGCACTGCGCAACGGCATCGAGATCGGCCGCTCCAAAATCGGCGTAATCGGCACCGAACCGTTCGGCAGCCAGGCCTATGTGGTGATGGATGGCGTCGGCACCGAGCCCAGCCGCATCGTGCCCGACCAAATGGAACTGAAATGGCTGCGCGTGAATGCCTCGGCCAGCGGCGTTGCGCCGACGGCCGGCCTGGATCCGGCCGCCATCCGTCGCATTGCGGTGCCGGTCGATTTCGCGCGCCAGCTGTACGGCACCCTGAAGCCGGGCAGCTCGCTGCTGCTGACCGACGAGCCGATTGCGCTCGACGGCGTGCAGAACATGACCGTGCTGACCGACGAGCCCGATACCGTCCATAATTCCGAACGTCCCTGAGGATTGCCGTGACCGCCACTCAACCGGCGCGCCGCGCCGCGTTGATCTTCATCTTTTTCACGGTGCTGATCGACATCCTCGCGTTCGGCCTGATCATTCCGGTGCTGCCGCACCTGATCAAAACCATCGGCAATTACGATTTCGGCCAGGCGGCGGTGGTCTCGGGCTGGTTCAGCGTGGCGTTTTCGGTCATCCAGTTCATCTGCATGCCGATATTGGGCGCCTTGTCCGATCGCTACGGCCGGCGCCGCGTGATTCTGATTTCCTGTTTCGGCCTGGCGGTGGATTTCACCTTCATGGCGCTGGCCACCAGCATCCCGATGTTCTTCATCGGCCGGGTGATCTCGGCGATGACCTCGGCCAGCTTCAGCACCGCCAATGCCTATCTGGCCGATGTGACCGCGCCGGAAAAACGCGCGGCCGCGTTCGGTCTGCTCGGCTCGGCCTTCGGCATCGGTTTTGTGATCGGTCCGGCCTTGGGCGGCTTGCTCGGCGGCATCGATCTGCGTCTGCCGTTTTATGTCGCCTCCGGTCTGGCGGCCCTGAATTTTCTTTACGGTCTGTTTGTCTTGCCGGAATCGCTGCCGGTCGAATCGCGCACCCAACGCTTTGAATGGAAGCGTGCCAATCCGATCGGCGCGCTGCAGGTGTTGAAACGCTATCCGGCCGTACTCGGCCTGATTGCGGTGGCCTTCCTGAGCCAACTCGCGCACTTCGTGTTGCCCAGCACCTTCGTGCTGTATGCCGATTACCGCTACGGCTGGGGCGAGCAGCAGGTCGGTTATGTGCTCGGCTTGGTCGGCATCTGCAATGTGTTGGTGCAGGCGTTTTTGATCCGCCGCTTGGTGCCGAAAATCGGCGAACGCAAGGCCTTGTTGTTCGGCCTGGGTTTCGGCTTGCTGGGTTTCGCCTGGCAAGGCCTGGCAACCACCGGCATGCTGTCGCTGTTGGCCATTCCGTTTCTGGCGCTGTGGGGCTTGGCCAATCCCTCCTTGCAGGCCATCATCACCAAGCAGGTGCATGCCGATGAACAAGGCGGCCTGCAGGGCGCGGTGGCCTCGATGACCAGCCTTGCCGGCATCTTCGCCCCGTTCCTGTATACGCACACGTTCGCGCTGTTCATCAGCGATCACGCACCCGCATACATTCCCGGCGCCACCTTTCTGCTGGCCAGTAGCGCCTTGGGCGTTGCCATCGGCCTGGCTTGGTACAAAACCCGCTGGATGAAACCTTCACAGCCTTCAGGGCATAATGTCCCTATCTAACCGAGGAGGCGTCATGGCCACCAAGAAGAAAGCTCCTGCCAAAGCCGCCGCCGTGTCCCAGGCGCAGGCCGAAGACGCCATCAAGCTGCTGCTGCGCTGGGCCGGTGACGATCCGGCGCGCGAAGGCCTGCTGGACACCCCGAAGCGCGTGGCCAAGGCCTACAAGGAATGGTTCGGCGGCTACGCGATGAAGCCGGAAGATTACCTGAAGCGCACCTTCGAGGAAGTGGAAGGCTACGACGAGATGGTGATCCTGCGCGACATCGAGTTCGAATCGCACTGCGAGCACCACATGGCGCCGATCATCGGCGTGGCGCATGTGGGCTACATCCCCAGCGGCCGGGTGGTCGGCATCAGCAAGCTGGCGCGGGTGGTGGAAGCCTACGCCAAGCGCCTGCAGGTGCAGGAAAAGATGACTGCCCAGATCGCGCGTTGCATCCAGGATGTGCTCAAGCCCAAGGGCGTGGGCGTGGTGATCGTGGCCAAGCACGAATGCATGACCACCCGCGGCGTACATAAGACCGGCGTAAGCATGGTCACCAGCAAACTGCTGGGCAGTTTCCGCGACGATGCGCGCACCCGTGCCGAGTTTTTGCAGTGTGTGGGCATGAAATAAGTAGTCATCAAAATTTCAAATGAAAAACGCCTCCAATCGGAGGCGTTTTTCATTTCACACATAACGCAGCGTTTAGACAAACTTCGCCATCAACTCCGCCCACTGCGCTTTCACTTTCGCCACATGCTTCTCCTTCACATGTCCGAAGCCGCGGATGTGTTCCGGCAGACGCGCGAAGCGCACGGCCTCGGTGTGGTTGGACACGCTCAGCTTGGCAAGGACCGCACCGATGTCGCGCTTGTAGTCGTCGATCAGGGCGCGCTCCATTTTGCGCTCTTCGGTTTTGCCGAACATATCGAAGGCGGTGCCGCGCAGGAACTTCAGGTGGCGCAGGGTTTTGATGGCCGGTAAGGCCCAAGCGCCGTATTCCTGCTTGATCAGA
>JBMSNF010000127.1:0-5276 GCA_049421545.1 Arenimonas sp. | reverse complement strand
ATACGCGTCCGCTCAGCCGACTGCTGGTGGCGGCAATGCTGGGAACCGCTTCCGGCCGGGTGACGCCGGTCAATGCCCTCAGCGAAGCCGCCGCACGTGGACTGAAAGTCTCGGAAACTCTTGGCGGTGACGGTGATGGATTCGATCGTCTGTTGCGCATCGAAGTGGCCGGCGAACAGGGCCGGCGCATCATCGAAGCCACCTTGCACCGTGGCCCGCGCGTGGTCCGGTTGGACGGCGTCGAGCTTGATTTCGATCCGGGGGCACACATTCTGCTGATGAAGAATGAAGACCGTCCGGGCGTGATCGGATTGCTCGGTTCGAATCTGGGTGCGGCCGGCATCAACATCATCAACTTCTCGCTCGGTGCCACCGGCGACGGCCATGCCCTCGCGGCCATCACCGTCGATCGGGAAGTGTCGCAGGCCCAGGTCGCCGGATTGCGCACCATCCCGGGCATCGTGTCCCTGGAAATGTTCTGAGGCGGCCCTGATGAAAATCATTCTTGCCCGTCATGGCGAAACCCCCTGGAATGCCGCCGGCCGATACCAGGGTCAAATCGACATTCCACTTTCGGAAACCGGTGAAGCCCAGGCCGCCAAACTCGGCGAGCGACTGCGTGATGTGCCGATTACCCGCGCCGTCAGTTCGCAGCTGGCGCGCGCGCGGGCAACGGCGGAGGCCGCGCTGGGTGAAAACCGCAAAGCCATACTTCAGATCGATCAGCGCTTGCAGGAAATCGCGCATGGCGATTGGGAGGGCCTGTTGGCCCAGGAAATCTCCGAATGCGATCCCTTGACCTTCCAGGCCTGGCGCGATGCGCCACAGACCGTGCAGATGCCGAACGGTGAGAATCTGCAGCAGGTGCTTGATCGTGCCTGGGAAGGCTTTGCCGCAGCCTGCGTCGGACTGGGCGCGGAGGACACCCTGCTGGTCGTGGCGCACGATGCGGTCAATCGCGTCCTGCTTTGCCGGATTCTCGGTCTGGGTCTGGACCGGCTCTGGTCGTTCCGGCAAGCTCCGACCACAATCAATCTTCTGGAAGGCGAAACGGTGGACAATCTCGCGGTGGTACGCTTGAATGACTGCCAACACCATACGCCGCTTTTCGGCGAGGCCCTGCACCGCGCCCTGTGATGAAACGTTCGCTCGACCAATGGCTGGCCTATCAGCTCGGTACCCATCCGCAACCGATCGCGATGGGTCTGGAGCGCGTACGCCTGGTGGCGGAACGGTTGCAGCTGGAGCGCCTGCCGTGTCCGGTCATCACCGTCGGCGGCACCAATGGCAAGGGTTCCACGGTGGCCTATATCGAAGCGATTGCGCGGGTCTCGGGATACCGGGTCGTGGCTTTCACTTCACCGCATTTCCTGCGCTACAACGAACGCATCCGCATCGATGGTGCGGAGGTTTCCGATGCCGAATTGATTGATGCCTTCGAAGCCATCGAGACGGCGAGGGCGGAAACTCCCCTGACATACTTCGAGTTCGGCACATTGGCGGCGCTGTTCCTGTTCGCCCGTGCCGGATTGGACCTGGCCGTACTCGAAGTCGGTCTGGGCGGCCGTCTGGATGCGGTCAACCTCATCGATGCCGATGTCGCGGTGATCACCACCGTTGATTTGGATCATCAGGCCTATCTGGGCAATGACCGTGAAAGCATCGGTTTCGAGAAGGCCGGCATCATGCGGGCCGGCCGCCCCTGCATTCTGGGTGAAAAGGATCCGCCGTCCTCGGTGCTCCGCCATGCCTATGAAAACGGCGTTTACTGCATCCGTGCTTACAGCGACTATCTGATTGACCGTTTCGAGTCGCATTGGGTCTGGCGCGAACCCGGGTTCAGCCTTGATTTGCCCTACCCGCAATTGCAGGCCCCGGCACAGATCCAGAATGCCGCCTGCGCCATCGCCGCGTTGCGGGCCTCCTCCTTGAATGTGCCCGATGCGGTCTGGGCGGCCGGGGTGGCGGAGGCCAGAGTAACCGGCCGCTTGCAATGCTGGCGGACCGATCCGGAGGTGATTCTGGATGTCGCCCACAATCCGCAATCGGTTGCGCAACTGGAAGACTGGTTGCAGATAAACCCGAAACCGACCGTGGCGGTGTTCAGCGCCTTGAAAGACAAAGACATCGCCGGTATGTTGGCCCGGCTCGCGCCGCATATCGGGTTCTGGCATGTGGCTGTTTTGAGCGAGCCGGCGGACCGGGTCATGACGGCTGGGGACTGGCAGCAGAAACTTTCGGCGGTATTGCCTGCATCGGACTACCGTATCCACCCCGATGTCGCCAGCGCCTACGCCGCGGCATTGGCTGAAAACAGCGGCCAGCGCATTCTGGTGTTCGGTTCCTTCCATACCCTGGAAGCGGTGATGCGACTCCCGCAGCCGTAGGCAGTCGGAGTATAATTGGCGCTTGCACCGGAGGTTCACATGGAAGCACCGTTGAAGCAACGCCTGATCGGCGCCATCGTCCTGGCGGCACTTGCACTCATCTTCGTTCCGATGCTGCTCAGAAGCCCCGATGTCCGTGATCCGGACAGTGCCGATGTATCGCTGAAGATTCCCGATGAGCCGGATGCCGATGGCATCAAGACCATCGAAATTCCCCTGGATCAGCCGGCTGCTACCGCCCCCGCACCCGAGCCGGCATTGCCCGAGCTTGAACCGATTCCCGTCGCCGATGAGGCTGCCGTGGCTGCCGGTCAGTATGCGGTCGTCATTACCGCTGCCGACGAAGCCCAGGCCAAAGCCATTGCCGAGGGTTTGAAAGCACAGAAGCTGGTTCCGCTCATCCAGAGCAATGGCCAGCGTTTCCGCATCCGCATCGGACCCTATGAAAGCCGCGATCTGGCCGAAGCCGCACGTCTGCGCAGCACCATGGTCGTTTCCGGAGGCACCGTGGTGGCCATGGATGCGGTGAGCCCGGGCCCAACCGGAACCACCGCCACTTCCGCTGCGGTCACTGCTCCGGCTCCTGCACCCGTGCCGGCCAAAACTGCGGATGCCGCTAAAACAACCGTCCCCGCGGCCGCTGCCAGCAAGCCCGCCACGGCCCCTGCGCCAGAAAAAGCCGCCAAGGCCGAGCCGGCAAATGACGCCAAAGGCTTTGCCGTTCAAATCGGCGCCCCGGCAAGTGAGCAGGCGGCGCAGGCGTTGCGCGACAAAGCGCGGGCCGCCGGATTCAACAGCTACATCCAGCCGGTCGACACCGAATCGGGCCGTCGTTACCGCGTCCGGGTCGGACCGGAACACAGCCGCGAGGCCGCCAACGCCTTGTTGGCGACGGTCAAGCAGAAAACCGGCATCGACGGCATCGTGGTCAAGCATCCCTAAATAAGGCTTTTTATGTGCGGAATACTCGGAATAGTCGGTACCACGGATGTTGCCGCGGCGCTGTATGACGGACTCACCGTCCTGCAGCACCGGGGGCAGGATGCCGCCGGCATCGCCACCGTTTCCGGTCAGCGCATCAACCTGCACAAAGGCAACGGTCTGGTCGGTGACGTGTTCGGTCCGCAGCAGATGGCCCGTCTGCGCGGCCATGTCGGCATCGGTCATTGCCGGTATCCCACCGCCGGTTCCTCCGGCAGTGATGAAGCCCAGCCGTTTTACGCCAATGCCCCGTTCGGTCTGTCACTGGCGCATAACGGCAATCTGACCAATACCGAAACCCTGCGCCGTGAAGTTTCCGAGCAGGATCACCGGCACATCAACACCCAGTCCGATTCGGAAGTGCTGCTGAACGTTCTTGCGCATGAACTGCTGGAGCAGGGTCCCTTGAGCCCGCAGTCGGCGCTGAAGGCGGTGGAAGGCGTGCACCGCCGGGTTTCCGGCGGCTATTCGGTGGTGGCAACGGTGATGGGCCTGGGCCTGCTGGCGTTTCGCGATCCCAACGGCATCCGTCCGCTGGTGCTGGGCAAGCGCGAAACCCTGCTGACCGACGAATACGCGGTAGCCTCCGAATCGGTCGCACTCGATATCCTCGGCTTCACCCGTCTGCGCGATATCGCACCCGGCGAAGCGGTGGTGATCACCGATGACGGCAAGCTGTTCACCCATCAGGCGGCGCCCGGTTTCAAGCACACTCCCTGCATCTTCGAGTTCGTGTATTTCGCGCGCCCCGATTCGATGATGGATGATATTTCCGTGCACAAGGCGCGTATGCGCATGGGCGTCAAGCTCGGCGAGAAAATCCTGCGTCTGCGGCCGGACCACGACATCGACACGGTGATTCCGATTCCGGATACCTCGCGCGATGCCGCGCTGGAAATCGCCAGTCTGCTGGGCGTGAAATACCGCGAGGGGTTCATCAAGAACCGCTACATCGGCCGTACCTTCATCATGCCCGGGCAGAGCCAGCGCGTGCAGTCGGTCAAGCGCAAGCTCAATCCGATTCCACTCGAGTTCAAGGACCGCGTGGTGTTGCTGGTCGATGACTCCATCGTGCGCGGCACCACCTCGCAGCAGATCGTGCAGATGGCGCGCGAAGCCGGTGCCCGCAAGGTCTATCTGGCTTCGGCGGCGCCGCCGGTGCGCTTTCCCAACGTCTATGGCATCGACATGCCGGCCGCCTCGGAACTGGTCGCGCACGGCCGCACCGAGGCTGAAATCCAACAACTGCTCGGCTGCGATTGGTTGATCTACCAGGACATCGCCGATTTGGAAGACGCCGTTTCCGGACCGAAACGCAAGGTGGCGGATTTCGATTCGTCCTGCTTCACCGGTGAATACATCACCGGCATCGAGTCCGGCTACTTCGAGAAGCTGGAACAGGCACGCAGCGACGCCGCGAAAGCAAAATCAGCCTAATTCCCATGGCGACCGATCTCCGCCGCTTGGCCCGCGATGTGCTGATGGCGGATACCATCGACTCCAAACTGGCGGCTGTGGACGTGCTTGCCGCCGCCGCCGAAGCCGGTTGCTGCAGCTATGTTTTGGTGCCAGGTACCGACGTCACCCGGCCGGGCCGTCCGGATAAGCCACAGCTGGTTCCGCCGAAAGCGCTGCCCAAGCGCAGCCTGCTCCAGACCGAAGGCCGCGCCGCCTTGTTGCATGCCATCGCCCATATCGAATTCAATGCCATCGATCTGGCCTGTGACGCCGTGCAGCGGTTCGCGGAGATGCCGGACGGGTTCTACATGGATTGGATCAGCGTTGCCGTGGACGAGGCCAGGCATTTCCGCTTGCTGCAGGAACGGCTGGCCCGAATCGGCTATGCCTATGGCGATTTCGCGGCGCACGACGGTCTCTGGGAGATGGCCTTGCGCACACGCCATGACT
>JBMSNF010000126.1:0-5284 GCA_049421545.1 Arenimonas sp. | reverse complement strand
GCATGTCGCCGCACATCCGGAAGACGCCGCGGCGAAAAAGGATCTGGCCCGTTATTACCTGTGGACCGGCGCTTACGCCGAGGCTGACGACCTGCTCGCCCCCTTGGCCGGCACCGACCCGGAAGCCGCCGCCCTGCAAGCCAACAACGCCGCCTGGGCCGGCAAAATCGATCAGGCCTTGCGGCTCAATGCCTCCGGCATGCAGCAGACCACTCCGAATTTTCTGGCCCGCTTCACCCAAGCCATCGCCCTTCGCCAGACCGCCCAAGCCTACCGTGCCTGGCCGCAGGTGGAAGCGGCCGAAGCCTTGCAACCCGGCAAGGATGTCACCGACCTTCGTCGGGGCACCCGTGTCCGCACCGCGTCGGAAGTGGTGGCCGGCTGGACCCTGTTGGACGATTCGGACGACATCCGCGCGGAACGCTTCGGTCTGTCCGCGGCGATCCGTATGAATGACGATTGGCGCCTGCTCGGCGGCTGGAGCAATACCGATTACAGCGCACCGATCGGCGGCGGTTACGAGCCGGTCAGCGGCGGTGACAGCATCGACGACCGCCAATATTGGCTGGGCGTTGCGGTCACGCCGGCGCCGGACACCCGCATCACCGCGCAGCTCGGCCGCAGCGATACCGACGCCGGCGATGACACCACCGGCCTGCTGCGGGTGGACCAGCGCGTCAACGATGATTTCAGTTTCTCGGCCGGCTTCGACCGCAACCGGCTCGGCATTTCACCGCGCTCGGTCTCGCTCGGTCTGATGCGCGACCAGTTCCTCGGGCAGATCCGCTACACGCCGGGCTATCACTGGACTTTCGATGCCTTCGCTTCCTACCAGGACATCGATGACGGCAACAGCCGCAGCGAATGGCAGCTGGCCGCGCGCCGCGCTGTGGTGCGAAGCAGCAAACTGCAGTTCGATCTTGGCGGTGAACTGCAGTGGCTGTCGTTCGCCAATGGTACCGGCAATGGCTATTACGCACCCGACAGCTACAAGCGCGTGGCCCTGACCGCCAGCGCCTACGTGCCGTTCAGCGACGATGTCGGCTTGTATGCACGGGCCGGCGTCGGTATGCAGCGCGACGAAAGCTTCAGCAACTGGAAAAGCGCGAATGATATCAGCGTGGAACTCATCGCCGGCATCTTCAGCGATTGGGAACTGCGCATTTCCGCCGGCTATTCCGACCGCGCCCAGCAGGCAGGCCTGTACGATGCCAACAGTTTCGGCGTGCAGATCAAGCGGCGGTTCTGAGTGTTCCGACGATGCATAAAAAACCCCGCGGACGCGGGGTTTTTTCTTGGACGTATTCCTTATTACTGCAGCACGGGAACCCCGGTCTTGCTTGAGATTTCCTCGAACGAGACCTCCGGCGCCAGCTCCACCAGCTTCAGGCCGGCTTCGGTCACATCGAACACGCCGAGCTCGGTAATGATGCGGTTGACCACGGCAAGTCCCGTCAGCGGCAAGCTGCATTCCGGCAGGATCTTCGGCGAACCGTCTTTGGCGGCATGCTCCATCAGCACCACCACGCGTTTGACGCCGGCCACCAGATCCATGGCGCCGCCCATGCCTTTCACCATCTTGCCGGGGATCATCCAGTTGGCCAGATCGCCTTTGTCGGTCACCTGCATGGCGCCGAGAATGGCCAGATCGATGTGGCCGCCGCGGATCATCGCGAACGAATCGTGGCTGCCGAAATAACTGGCACCGGCGCGTGCGGTCACCGTCTGCTTGCCGGCATTGATTAGGTCGGCGTCCACTTCGTCTTCGGCCGGGAACGGTCCGATGCCGAGCAGACCGTTCTCGCTCTGCAGCCAGACGTCCATGCCCTCGGGAATATGATTCGCCACCAGGGTCGGCAGGCCGATGCCGAGGTTCACATATGCGCCATCGCTCAATTCGGCGGCGGCGCGTTTGGCCATGTCATCACGGGTCCAAGCCATGTCGTTCTCCTTATGCCGTGCGCACGGTGCGCTGTTCGATGCGTTTTTCCGGGGCGGCGTTGACTACGATGCGGTCCACGTAAATGCCCGGCGTATGGATGGCATCCGGATCGAGCGCACCGACTTCCACCAGCTCTTCGACCTCCGCGATGCAGATCTTGCCGGCCATGGCCACCGCCGGATTGAAATTGCGCGCGGTCTTGCGGTACACCAGATTGCCGGAGGCATCGGCTTTCCAGGCCTTCACCAGCGAGACATCGGCATGCAGGGCGGTTTCCATGACGTAATGCCTGCCGTCGAATTCGCGGGTTTCCTTGCCCTCGGCCACGATGGTGCCATACCCGGTGCGGGTGAAGAATGCCGGAATGCCGGCACCGCCGGCGCGCAGGCGTTCGGCCAAGGTGCCCTGCGGGTTGAATTCAAGCTCCAACTCGCCGGCCAGATATTGCCGTTCGAATTCCTTGTTCTCGCCCACGTAGGACGAAACCATTTTGCGGATCTGGCGCGTGGCCAGCAGCATGCCGAGCCCGAAGCCGTCAACGCCGGCGTTGTTGGAGATGGCGGTCAGCCCGGTTTTACCGGAATCGCGCAATGCGGCGATCAGCGCTTCGGGAATGCCGCACAGTCCGAAACCGCCGACGGCAATGGTCTGCCCGTCCTGCACAATACCGCGCAGGGCGTCATCGGCACTGGCGTAGAGTTTTTTGTTCATACGAAAATCCTTTCAGGAACGGGCGGTATCAGGACGACAGCGCCTGCTGGATATCGGCCCAAAGATCGGCGGCATCCTCGACACCGACACTGAGCCGCACCAGATTGCCGGTCACGCCTAGCGCGTTGCGGCGCTCCTCCGGAATCGAGGCGTGGGTCATCACCGCCGGATGGTTGGCCAGACTTTCCACGCCACCGAGCGACTCGGCGCAGGTGAACAGTTCCAGCCGTTCCATGAAGCGTTTGGCTCCGGGGAAGCCGCCCTTCAGCCAGACACTGACCATGCCGCCGAAACCATGCATCTGTGACTTCGCCAGCGCGTGCTGCGGGTGCGAGGCCAGACCCGGATAGGCGACTTTTTCCACCGCCGGATGCACTTCCAGTTTTTCGGCGATGACTTGCGCGTTTTCGCAATGGGCTTTCATGCGCAGGTGCAGGGTTTTCAAGCCGCGCAAGGCCAGGAAGCTGTCGAACGGTCCCTGCACGCCGCCCACGGCGTTCTGCAGGAAGGTCATCTGTTCGGCCAGCGCGGCATCCTTCACCACCACCATGCCGCCGACGATGTCGGAATGGCCGTTGAGGTATTTGGTGGCCGAATGCATGACGATGTCGGCACCCAGTTCCAGCGGACGCTGCAGCACCGGCGAACTGAAGGTATTGTCGACCGCCAGCAGCAGGCCATTGGCCTTGGCGAATTCGGCCAAGCGGCGGATGTCGACCAGCTTCAAGAGCGGATTGGTCGGGGTTTCGCACCAGATCATCTTGGTGTTCGGCTGCAGTGCGGCTTTGACCGCATCCAGATCATTCAGATCGACGAAGCTAAACTGCAGACCGGCGCTGCGCCGGCGTACGCGTTCGAACAGCCGGTAGGTGCCGCCGTACACGTCGTCCATGCAGATCACATGCGCGCCGCTGTCGAGCAGCTCCAGCACCGTGGAAGTCGCCGCCAGCCCGGAGGCGAAGGCGTAACCGTGCGTGCCGGATTCCAGTTCGGCCACGCAGCGCTCGTAGGCGAAGCGGGTCGGATTGTGGCTGCGCGAGTATTCGTAGCCCTGATGCTCGCCCGGGCTGGCTTGGGCGTAGGTCGAGGTCGCGTAAATCGGCACCATCACCGCGCCGGTGGATGGGTCGGGACTCTGGCCGGCATGGATGGCTTTGGTGCCGATGCCGTGGGTTTTCTTGCTGCTCATGGGATTCCTTTATTGCACGCGGCGGCGCAGGTAATTCAACAGATCGATGCGGGTGATGAGGCCGAGGAAACGGGTTCCATCCATCACGATGGCGACCTTGCCGGCATCGAACACCGGCATCAGCGCCGCCATCGGCGCGCCGACTTCGAGCACTTCCAAATCGCGCACCATGGCGGTCGACACCAGGTCCTTGAAACGCTCCTGGTCGGTATGCACATGCATCAGCACGTCGGATTCATCGACGATGCCGACCATCTTCTCGTCTTCCATCACCGGAAGCTGCGACACGTCGTACATCTTCATGCGCTGGTAGGCCACGGTCAGGCTGTCGTTCGGGCCGACCACGACCGTATCGCGCTTGGCGTACGGCCGCAGGATCAGATCGGACAGATCGCCTTTGGCTTCGCGCTCGAGAAAGCCGTTGTCGAGCATCCAGTAATCGTTGTACATCTTGGACAGGTATTTGTTGCCGGTATCGCAGACGAACACCACCACCTTCTTGGGCACGGTCTGTTCGCGGCAGTATTTCAGCGCGGCCGCCAGCAGCGTGCCGGACGAGGAGCCGCCGAGCACGCCTTCCTTCATCAGCAGTTCGCGGCCGGCCATGAAGCTTTCCTTGTCGGAAATGGCGTAGGCTTTTTTGACCCGGTGGAAATCGGAAATGGGCGGCAGGAAATCCTCGCCGATGCCTTCGACCATCCAGGATCCGGATTTGGTGCTGAGCACGCCTTCGTTGATGTATTGGGTCAGGATCGAACCGACCGGGTCGGCCAGCACCAGTTCGACATGCGGCGCGGCGGTTTCGAAAAAGCGGGACAGTCCGGTCATGGTGCCGGAACTGCCGCAGCCGAACACGATGGCATCCATGTCGCGGCCCATCTGTTCCCAGATTTCCGGGCCGGTGCCGGTTTCATGCGCCAGCGGATTGTCGGGATTGCCGAACTGATTGATGAAATACGCGCCGGGCGTTTCGCGGGCGATGCGTTCGGCCATGTCCTGGTAATACTCCGGATGGCCTTTGGCGACATCGGAACGGGTCAGCACCACTTCGGCACCCATCGCGCGCAGATTGAAGATCTTCTCGCGGCTCATCTTGTCGGGCACCACCAGCAGCAGCTTGTAGCCTTTCTGCTGGGCGACCAGAGCCAGTCCGATGCCGGTATTGCCGGCGGTGCCCTCGATCAGGGTGTCGCCCGGCCGGATTTTGCCGGCGCGTTCGGCAGCTTCGATCATCGACACGCCGATGCGGTCCTTGATCGAGCCGCCCGGATTCATGCATTCGAGTTTGAGGTAGAGCTGGCACAGCCCGGTGTCGAGATGCTGGGCTTTGACCATGGGCGTCTGCCCGATCAATTCCAGAACACTGTGATGGATGGTCATGATGAAGGCAGCAAAGGGGGACGGCACATTCTACCAGTTTCACCCCCCGCCACGGCCGGGGG
>JBMSNF010000125.1:0-5295 GCA_049421545.1 Arenimonas sp. | reverse complement strand
ACGTGCTGCCCTGGGGCCAGATGTCCTATTGGGGCGCGCAGGTAATCATCAATCTGTTCGGTGCGGTGCCGGTCATCGGGCCGGAATTGACCGAGTGGATCCGCGGTGACTACCTCGTTTCCGACGCCACCCTGAACCGCTTCTTCGCCCTGCACGTGATCGCGTTGCCGCTGGTCATTCTGCTGCTGGTCGTCCTGCACCTCGGCGCCCTGCACGAAGTCGGCTCGAACAATCCGGAAGGCGTCGACATCAAGAAGGTGAAGGACGAGAACGGCAAGCCGAAAGACGGCATCCCGTTCCACCCGTACTACACCGTCAAGGATCTGTTCGGCGTCGGCTTCTTCCTGACCATCGCCGCGTTCATCCTGTTCTTCGCGCCGACCTTCGGCGGCCTGTTCCTGGAATACGACAATTTCATTCCGGCCGATCCGATGGTGACCCCGGCCCACATCAAGCCGGTCTGGTACTTCACCCCGTTCTACGCCATGCTGCGTGCCGTGCCCGACAAACTTTTCGGCGTAATCACCATGGGCGGCGCGGTGCTGATTCTGTTTGGCCTGCCGTGGTTCGACCGCTGCAAGGTCAAGTCCATCCGCTACCGTCCGACCCTGCACAAGGTCCTGATTACCCTGTTCGTCATCGCCTTCGTGGTGTTGGCCTACCTCGGCATGCAGGCCGGCAGTACGGCACAGACCTGGACTGCACGCATCCTGACCGTGTTCTATTTCGGATTCTTTTTAACCATGCCAATTTGGTCGGCCATGGGCCAGACCAAAGAAGTGCCAGCCCGGGTGCCCGACCATGACTAAGACCGCCACTATTTTCCGTGCCCTCGTCGCCGCCGCGGCATTCGCCGCCGGCAATGTTTCGGCCGCCGGTGCCGGTATCGAGATGGAATCGGCCCAGGTCGATCTGGGCAACAAAGGTTCGCTGCAGCGCGGCGCCGCCCTGTACATGAGCTACTGCTCGGCCTGCCACTCGCTCGGCTACATGCGTTATTCGCGCATGGCCGAAGACCTCGGTCTGACCGAAGAGGAAGTGACCAAAAACCTGATGTTCACCGATGCCAAATTCGGCGAAAGCATGAACACCGGCTTGGATCCGAAACAGGCGGCCGCCTGGTTCGGCAAGGCCCCGCCGGATCTGAGCCTGATCGCCCGCCGCAAGGCCGAAGGCGCCGACTGGGTCTACAACTATATGAAGACCTTTTACGTCGACGAATCGCGCCCGATGGGCTGGAACAACGCCGTGTTCCCGGGCGCTTCGATGCCGCACGTGCTGTGGGAACTGCAGGGCAGCCAGCATGTGCTGACCGAACCCAAGCACAAAGACGGTCATTGCCCGAAAGGCGAAGCCTTCGGCCAGTGCATCACCGGCTACAGCATTCCGGAGCACAAGAAAGGCAGCCTGAGCCCCGAAGAATACGATCAGGTCGCCCGCGATCTGACCGCCTTCCTGGCCTATGTCGGCGAGCCCTCGGCCAGCAAGCGCGAGTCCATCGGTGTCTGGGCCGTCCTGTTCCTGGCCTTGTTCACCCTGTTGGCCTACTTCCTGAAACAGGAATACTGGCGCGACGTCCACTAATTATCGGATTTCGTTGGGAAAAAAGGCCGCTTTGCGGCCTTTTTTCATGAAAGGCTTGCAAAAATCGGCGAAATTCGCCATGTTAAGGAAAGTGGCATAAATCACAAAAAACAGCCGCTCAACTTCTGACATGATAGGTACAAGGAATGGCCACAACCCCTCGTTCGCGCAATACCTTAACCCTGTATTCGGCAAAAAATTGCGTGGTCTGCCACAAAGTCCGGATGGTCATGGCGGCCAAAGGCATCACCTACGACCTGATTTCGGTCGATACCGCCAATCCCCCGGAAGATCTGCTGATGCTGGCGCCGCATTACCATTCGGTACCGACCCTGGTCGAACGCGACAACGCCATCTACATCTCCAACGTCATCTCCGAGTACCTCGATGAGCGCTACCCGCATCCGGCACTGATGCCGGCCGAGCCGATCTTCCGCGCCATGCACCGCATTGCCGTGCGTCAGGTCGAACAGGACTGGGTGCCGCAGGTGCAGGCCATCATGGCCGGGGGCAAGAACGTCGATGCCGCCCGCAAGCGCCTCAAGGAACTGATTCTGGAGTCGCTGCCGTTCTTCAAAGGCAACAAGTTCTTCTTCGGCAATGAAATGAGCCTGGTCGACTGCGCGATCACCCCCATCATCTGGCGTCTGCCGGCGCTCGGCATCCAGCTGCCGAAAGATGCCAAATGCGTGGAGGATTACGGCCTGCGGATTTTCCGCAATCCCGCCTTCATGCGCAGCATGACCCCCGAAGAGAAGGTCCTGCGCGATCTCGCCCTCAGCTGATGCCTTCGCCCAACGCCATGACCTCGAACCGCCCGTATCTGCTGCGGGCGCTGTACGAGTGGATCAACGATAACAACCTGACCCCCTACATCCTGGTCGATGCCACCCAACCGGACGTGATGGTGCCGGCCTCCACCGTCAAGGACGGCAAGGTGGTGCTGAACATCGCCATGCGCGCGGTCGAGTCCCTTGAGTTGGGCAACGAGGCGCTGAGCTTCAAAGCGCGTTTTTCCGGAGTCAGCCAGTTCCTGTACGTGCCGGTGGCCGCCGTGCTGGCGATCTACGCCCAGGAAACCGGGCAGGGCATGATGCTGCCGGCCGATGAAGGCGCCGGGGAGGAAGAGGGCCTGGATGCCTATGAACCCGATGCGGAAAGCGATGAAGCCGATACCGGCCCCGAAGACCCGCCGAAACCGCCCGCCCCCGGCAAGGGCGGCCATCTGCGTATCGTCAAGTAAAGGCGTCCGGCGCCTTTGCGACCGGCTCGACCCACGACACCGCGCGCCCGCCGACCAAGGTGATGCTGGCGGCATAGCGGTCATGTCCGTCATGCGAATATTCGTATTGGTAGATCCGCTTCCAGCACAACCGGCCGTTGTCATCGCGCTGGATGCCGAGTTTGATCTGATGCACGCTCTGGTCGAGCCATTGCACGCCGGCGCGCATGCACAGCTGGCGTCCGAAATACGCGGCCTGTTCGGCCGCCGCGCGTCCCGATGACCAGAACAGCACCACCGGAAAAGCCAGCAGCATCAGGATGATCGCGGTCATGCCGGATCGCCCAGGCGCATCGAGAAATCGATGGCGCGGATGTTCTTGGTGATGGCACCCACGGAAATGAAATCAACGCCGGATTCGCGGATCACCGCCAGACGCTCCATGCTCACGCTGCCCGAGACTTCCAGGGGTTTGCGGCCATCGGCGATGCGTACCGCCGCGAACATGTCCTCATCGCTGAAATCATCGATCAGAATCCGGGTGCAGTCGGTGGCCAGCGCCTCCTGCAGTTCGGTCAGGTTTTCGACTTCCACGATCACCGGGATGTCCGGGTACAGGCTTCGCGCTTTTTTGACCGCGGCGGTAATCGAGCCTTCGGCGATGATGTGGTTTTCCTTCAGCATCACGGCATCAAAAAGACCCATGCGGTGATTCAGGCCGCCGCCGACGCGTACCGCGTATTTCTGGGCCAAGCGCAGACCCGGCAGGGTTTTCCGGGTGTCCAGCACGCGCGTCCGGCTGCCGGCCAGCGCCTGCGCAAAGGCATGGGTCTGGGTGGCGGTGGCCGACAAGGTCTGCAGGAAGTTCAGAGCGCTGCGTTCGGCGCCGACCAGGGCGCGCGCCTTGCCGCGGAAACGCACCACCACCGTGCCGGCATTGACGGACTGCCCCTCATCCACCAGCCAGTCGATGCGGATGTCGGGATCGAGTTGACGGAAGCAGGCGTCGAACCAGGGACGGCCGCAGACGACCGCCGCCTCCTTGGCGATGACATAACCGGATTCCAGATCGTTTTCCAGCAGGGCGGCGGTGACGTCGCCGGTCTGGATGTCTTCGGCCAGGCTGCGCGCGGCATCGGCCGCAACCGTGACGCTGTCCGGTGCGTCTGCCACGCCCATGCTCAGGCCGCGAGGCCGTCGATCGATGCGGCGGCAACCGCTTCTTCGGCAAGCAACACCGGAATGCCGTCATCGATGCGGTAAACCAATTTGCCATCGCGCGTGATCAGCGCTTCCTTCAGGGGCTTATGGACCGGCTGGCCGTCCAGCTGCACGGCGGTGCCGGCACTGATGGCCGCATTCATGCGATCGAGCTGGTCCGAAGACAGCAGGAGCAGGGGCTGTTTGCTGGCCGGGCAGCACAGGATGTCGAGCAGTTTTTTGTCCATGACCGTGGAGTTTTTGCCGATATCCGCATAGAATACGCCTTTAGATGGGGTTAGCGCTATGGCTGATTCAAATCCGGTACTGGTCGGCGTCGTCATGGGATCCCGCAGCGATTGGGAAACCATGCAGCATGCGGTCAAGCATCTTGAAACTTTCGGCATCTCCCACGAAGTACGGGTGGTGTCCGCGCACCGCACCCCCGATGTCCTTTTCACCTATGCCGAACAGGCCGCCGCGCGCGGTCTGCGGGTGATCATCGCCGGTGCCGGCGGCGCCGCGCACCTGCCGGGCATGTTGGCCGCCAAAACCGCCGTGCCGGTGCTGGGCGTGCCGGTCCAGAGCAAGGCGCTGAGCGGCATGGATTCCCTGCTGTCGATCGCGCAGATGCCGGCCGGCATCCCGGTCGCGACCTTCGCCATCGGCAACGCCGGTGCCGCCAATGCCGGTCTGTTCGCCGCCGCCCTGTTGGCCCATGAATTTCCCGAAATCGCCGCCAAGCTGGATGCCTTCCGCCGCGCGCAGACCGAAGCGGTGATGGCCGCCGACGATCCGCGCCGATGACCACGGTCGGCATTCTCGGCGGCGGGCAATTGGCCCGGATGATGGCCATTTCCGGCGCGCCGCTGGGTCTGCGTTTCCTGTTGCTCGATAACGTCGCCGATGCCTGCGCCGGGCAGTTCGCGCCGATGCTGGTCGGCGATTACCGCGATGAAGACATCCTCGCCGAGTTCGCCGCAAAAGTGGATGTCGCCACCTTCGATTTCGAAAACGTGCCGGCCGAAAGCGCGCATTGGCTGAACGCCAAAATCGCGGTGTTTCCGAATCCGAACGCCTTGGCGGTGTCGCAGGACCGGCTCGCCGAAAAAAATCTGTTCCGTGAACTCGGCATCGGTGTGCCAGAATTCCGCGACATCACCAGTTTCGAAGATCTGCAGGCCGCCATCGCCGCCATCGGCATGCCCTGCATACTGAAAACCCGCCGCCTCGGCTATGACGGCAAGGGCCAGTTCCGCATCAAGACCGATTCCGACATCGCATCGGCC
>JBMSNF010000124.1:0-5322 GCA_049421545.1 Arenimonas sp. | reverse complement strand
GCCGAGCGGCGGCACGAAACCGCGCGATTGCATGGCCAGCGGCCCGACCGGTTTAAGGGCGTGGGCGGACAGCACGTTTTCCAGGGTTTCGAGATCGAGGCGGTGGATTTCAGGCAGGGCGAACAGGACGATATTGCGGAAAAACATGCGGATTCCAAAAGAGATACGGCTTGGTTTATTCTACCTGTGTTGCCCCGTCCGCGGACTCCCGAATGCTCGACCCGTTCACCCAGCGCCGTTACACCGCCATGCTGCTCGAGCTGCGTACCGAGCACCGCGATTTGGATGCCGCCATCGAGGTGTTCACCCGCAACCGGCCCGACGACGAGCTCGGCATCAAGCGCCTGAAAAAACGCAAACTGAAGATCAAGGACCAGATTTCGGTTCTGGAAAACCTGCTGATTCCCGACTTAAACGCCTGATTCCGGCGTTTCCGCTTTCGGAGCCGCCGCATCCGGCGAAATCTTGTGGATGGTGTGCCGCAGTTCGCGGTTGAGCACCAAACGCGCATCCTGCTCCCAATCGTTCAGACGCTGGTCGAATTCCAGCTTGCCGGCTTCGTTCAGCCAGATCAGCTTCTGTTCGCGCATGTTGGCGATGAAGCCGCGGAACAGCGATTTGTCGAAGAACTCCGGCGCCGCCGGCGCATACAGCAGCGACAGCCGCTGCGCGGTCAGGTGGCACAGGCTTTCCAGCTCGGAGGCGCTGAGCGCGCCACTGCCGTTCTTGACCAGGGTGGTGATGGCGATGAAATAGCGCTCGAAGGCCTGCTGCATGCTGTGGGCGATGGCGCGCAGGTGGAACACCTCGTCGGTCTGGCCGGGCGCGCGGTACAGGGTTTCGCTGTCGTCACCGGTGACGGTCAAAAAGCCTTCGCGCACGAACAGGTCGATGGTACGGTTCAGGCGTTCGGCGAATTCGGCATCGTTCCAGGGCAGGAACAGTTCGCTCTTCATGAACGGATACACATTCAGGCCCAGACTGACCAGGCCGTTGCGCGACAGCCGGCGGTTGTTCTGGAAGCACAGCGCGATCCAGGCGGCGGCACTGAACAGATGCAGGATGTTGTTCTTGAAATAACTCTGCAGGACCGCGGTTTCGCCCGGCATCGACAGCACGTCGCCGAGCGGATGCTTGGTGCGGGTTACCGTTCCCATCTCTTCGCCGTAGGCGATCACGGCACGTGCATCCATGGCGGTCACGGTCACGCGCGGACCGTAGGGTTCGCAGCTGAGGATGCGTTTCGACAGCTCGATCTGTTCGATCAGATCGTTTTCATCCATGGCGTGCTTGGGGGTGGACAGCAGCGCCAGCGCCAGCAGGTTGATCGGATTGACGTCGGCGGCGCGGTTGATGTTGACGTGGATGTTCTGCGCCAGTTCGTCGACCACCGTCGACAGCCACGGCAGTTTGCCGTCTTCGCTGTCGCGCTCGGCGCGCCATTCCGGCGCGTGCCGGGCCAGACTGTCATCCAGATACACCGGCTCGCCGAAATTGACGGTGACTTTGCCGTAATGTTCGCGCAGCACTTCGAACGCGGCCTTGATCAGCGCCCACACCGTTTCCTTTTCCTTGGGCTGGCCGGACAGCTCGTCGAGATAGCTCTTGCCTTCGATCAGACGCTCGTAGCCGATGTACACCGGCTGGAATACCACCGGCCGTTGCGGTGCGCGTAAAAACGCTTTGACCGTCATCGCGATCATGCCGCCCTTCGGCGCCAGCAGGCGTCCGGTGCGCGAACGGCCGCCTTCGATGAAGTATTCCAGCGAATAACCGCCGCCGACCAGCTGCGCCACGTATTCCGAGAACACCGCCGAATACAGGGCGTTGGCCTTGAAGCTGCGGCGCAGGAAGAAGGCGCCGCCACGGCGCAGGATCGATCCGATCACCGGCAGGTTGAGATTGACCCCGGCCGCGATGTGCGGCGGCACCATGCCTTTGGTGTACAGCAGATAGCTGAGCAGCAGGTAATCCATGTGGCTGCGGTGGCAGGGCACGTATACCACTTCGTGACCCGGCGCGGCTTCCTTGAGCAGCTCCATGTGGTGGATGGTGACGCCGTCGTAAATGCGGTTCCAGAATCCGGTCAACGCGAACGACAGGGAGCGCACCACCGGATGCGAATAATCGGCGGCGATTTCCCAGGCGCACTCGTGCGCTTTGTTCCAGGCCTGCGCGTAACTGCTTTTGTCGCGGCGCGCCTGTTCGGCGATGGCCTTGCGCACCGGTTCGGCATCCAGCACGCGGTCGACCAGCAGGCGGCGCGTGGACAGATCGGGCCCGATGACGGCGGCGCGCACTTTGCGCAGATGCGCGCGCAGCAGACGCTGGGCCTTGCGCACCAGGCGTTCGTGCGGGAGGTCTTCGGCCAACATGTCGCGTACGCGGTAGCTCGGCGAGAACCGCACCAGGGTGTCGCGGCCGTTCAGCAGCACCGACACGAAACGGCGGAAGCGGCCGACCAAGGCCCAGTTTTCCGAGAACAACACCGAGAACCAGCCGGATTGGCGGGTCGGCGCGCGTCCGACGAAAATCGAGACCGGCACCAGCTGCACATCCTGTTCGGGATACAGTCGGTGCGCCATAATCACCCGTGACAGCGCATCGGAATGGCGTTTGTTCTTGGCGGCGTTGATGCCGCTGGAACCGCCCCGGCGCGACAGCGCGAAATACGAACGCTTGCGGCCGAGCGGATTGCCGGGCAGCGAGGCCAGCGGCGAGGGCAGGCCGGCATCGCGGCAGGCGCGGTCGAGAATCAGCAGATTGGTCAGGCCGTAATTTTCCAGCACATAGCAGACCGGGCGGTCGACTTGAAACGGCGGCACCACCGGTTCGCGCGAGATCTCGATCCACGGGCGCAGGAACCAGGCGGCCGCCCGCAGCCAGAGCGGCGGCTTTTCGTAGTGGACGGGAAAGGGCAAGGTCGCTTGCTTGGCGTCGGGCATAGGGCGGGGCTCAGCGCGCGGCGAGCGTGGTTTGCAGCAGGGCGGCGGCCGAAGCGTCGTACCAATGGCCGTTGTGTTCAATCAAATCCATGGGGAATTCTACCCATTTTTGCCCCAGGGGGTAGCGGATATGGACCCGGGCGGTATCCCCGGACTGACGGATCACGGTCACCTGCAGCCGTTGCTGGCCGGCATTCCAGTCCAATCCGTAAATTTTGCCCAACTCCTTCAAACCGGCAAGAAAATGCGCCAATTTGCTGTGAAAATCCGTGTAACCCAGTGAATTGTAGTCTTGGTAGTTCTGAATACCGGAATCCCGGGCAATGGCCACCATTTGGTTGAAGGCGCGCTGGCGTAAGTCTTTGTCTTGCAACCATTGGGCCGGCATCTGCTCGATGATGGCCTTGACCAACGCCTTGCCATGCGCCTTCTCGGACACGCTCAGCTGGCTGTTGGTTTCAATCCAACCTTGCAGCAAAAGCGTCAAACTACTCTGCATCAGCGGCCATTTGCTGTCAATTTCGCTCTTCAGGGGCTTAATTTTGGCATTCAGATCGCGCTGCAAATGCGCTTCGGCCTTGGGCTCGATGAAGCGGGTCAGCAGCTTGTTGAAGGTTTCTTGCTCATCGGCATCCAGGGCGACCTGGTGGCGGATTGCCGGCCAACTCCGGGCCAAGGCCGCCTGCTGCTCGGGTGGCAGGGTCAGCGCCCGGTAGCGCAACATGTCCGGGCCCTGCAGGCTATGCATGATGGCTTCGGCATCGGCTTTGGCCTGCGCAGCCTTGCCGGCATCCCAGGGCGCACGGCAGCCGGCCAGCAACAGCAGGCCAAGCAGGGCGATCCGGGACAGGGGTTTCAGCGGCACGGTAAATCCGTTGCGGGGGCAGGCTTCAAGCATAGCAAAGTTGCCGGAATCAGCTGTCAAAAAGCGCCGAAATCGCCTGTCGGTGGGCGCTGGCCCGCGCCTGTTTTTCTTCCTCCTGGCCTTCCACCACCACGCCATCGCGGTGCAGATCGGACTCGGGCAGTTCATCCAGGAATTGGCTGGGCAACAGATTGACCTGCTCGCCCCAGCGTTTGATCTCGGCACTGTGCGCCAAAATCAGGCGCTCCTTGGCGCGGGTGATGCCGACATAGAACAGGCGGCGTTCTTCGGCCAGCTGGCCTTCATCCAGACTGGCCTGGTGCGGCAGACTGCCCTGCTCGCAACCGACGATGAACACGGTCCGGAATTCCAGACCCTTGGCCGAATGCAGGCTCATCAGGCGCACCTGGTTGCCGGGCTCGCCGCGGTCGGCATTCGACAACAGTGCCAACTGCGCCGCCAGATCGCCGGCGCTGCTGGTGCGCCGATCGGAATCGAACCACTGTGCCAATTCCTCGAGATTTTCCTTGCGGCGCAGGAACAGGGCTTCGTTTTTGGTTTCCAGCCGCATCTGGTTGAGGATGCCGGAATCGTTCACCACCGCGCGCACGATGTCGGCGGCCCGCGCTTTTTTGGCCTGTTCGCGCAGACGGCCGATCAAGGCCACGAACTCGGCCAGGGCCGCGGCCGGGCGGGCGCTCAGCGCCGTGCGCATGCTGCTGTTCTGTGCCGCCAGCGCCATTGGAATATGCGCCTGCTGCGCCAGATGCGCCAGTTTTTCCAGACTGGTGGCGCCGATTTCACGCTTGGGCGAGGTGACCGCACGCAGGAAGGCGGCATCGTCATCGGGATTGGCGATGCAACGCAGCCAGGCCATCACGTCTTTGACTTCACCGCGCTCGAGCAGAGCGGTGCCGCCGGTGATGTGATAAGGAATCTTCAGCAGCTGCAGTTCCTTCTCCAGCGGCCGCGACTGATGGTTGCCGCGGAACAGGATGGCGAATTCGGAATAGGGCAGGCTGTGCGCCTGCACCAGATACTGGATTTCGGCGGCGACGCGCTGGGCTTCGTGTTCGTTGTTCTTGCACGACCACACGCGGATGCGGGCGCCCTCGCCGTGCTGGCACCAGAGCTGCTTCAGATGCGCGTGCGGGTTGTTGGCGATGACGGCGTTGGCGGCGCGCAGGATGCGCGCGCTGCAGCGGTAATTCTGTTCGAGCTTGATGACCTTCAGTGCCGGATAATCGCGGCCGAGTTCGTCCAGATTTTCCGGCTGGGCGCCGCGCCAGGCGTAGATGCTCTGGTCGTCGTCGCCGACGCAGGTGAACAGACCACGGCTGCCGGCCAGCGCTTTGATCATGCGGTATTGCGCGCCGTTGGTGTCCTGGCATTCATCGACCAACAGATAACGGATCTTGGCCTGCCAGCGCGTGCGCGCCTCGGCATCGGCTTCCAGTACCTGCAGCGGCAAGCGGATCAGATCGTCGAAATCGACGGCATTGAAAGCCTGCA
>JBMSNF010000123.1:0-5338 GCA_049421545.1 Arenimonas sp. | reverse complement strand
CTGATCAGCACCGAACAGACCACCATCATCTGTCTGGCCATCGCCTGTGCGGCCGGATTCGTCGCCGCCCTGAAAATCACCGGCGAACGTCCGTCCGATGCCATCCATGCCTCGCGCGGCATTCTCGACAGCATCGGTTGGGCCGTCCTGCTGCCGCTGTTGCTGGCCATGCTCGGCGGCTTGTTCAACAAGGCCGGAATCGGTGATCTGGTCGCGGCGCTACTGACCACCGCCCTGCCCCTGCATCAGGTCTGGGTTGCAGTAGCGGCTTACGGTCTGGGCATGGTGGTGTTCACCATGGTGATGGGCAATGCCTTTGCCGCATTTCCGGTGATGACGCTCGGCATCGGTCTGCCGGTTCTGGTCCATCAACACGGTGCGGATCCGGCGCCTCTGGCGGCCATCGGCATGCTCACCGGTTACTGCGGAACTTTGCTGACGCCGATGGCGGCGAATTTCAACATCGTTCCGGTGGCGTTGCTGGAGTTGAAAGACCAGAATGCCGTCATCCGCATGCAGGTGATGACGGCCTTGCCGCTGATCGTCTGCAATCTTCTGCTCCTTTACTGGCTGGCGCTGCCATGAAAATCCTGATGACCGGTTTCGATGCGTTCGGCGGTGAAGCGATCAACCCCTCCTGGCTGTCGGTAAGCCGCGCCTGCCAAGAGTCAGGCGATGACCTGACACTGATCGGCGCCTGTCTACCTACCGAGTTCAGCGCCTCGCTGACGATCTTGCAGCAACTCATCGAAAGCCATCGACCGGACCTGGTCATCGCCGTGGGTCAGGCGGGCGGGCGAAGCAGCATCAGTCTTGAGCGCATCGCCATCAACATCGATGACGCCCGGATTCCCGATAATGCCGGTTGGCAGCCAATCGATGAACCAATCCACCCGGCCGGCGAGGCTGCGTATTTCAGCAGTTTGCCAATCAAGGCCATCGTGCAGGCCCTGCGCGCCGAGGGAATACCGGCCGAAGTGTCCAACACCGCCGGAACCTATGTCTGCAACCACGTGTTTTATGGACTGATGCACCTGTGCCGGCACTTCCCGGGCATGCGTGCCGGCTTCGTGCACATTCCCTACCTGCCCGAACAGGCCGCAAAGCAGCCGGGCGTGCCCAGTATGGCCTTGCACGACATGGTCCGCGCGTTGAGGATTGTCCTGAAAACGAGCCTGGATACCGGGACCGACCTGCGGCTCGACGCCGGAACCGAGTGCTAGGATTTTCGGCAAAAAAAATGACCCGGCAGGGTCATTTTTTTGCTGCCTCGAATGTCGCTCAGGCTTTGCTGGCGGCTTTCTTGGCTGGTGCTTTTTTGGCCGGAGCGGCTTTCTTGGCCGGCTCTTTTTTCACAGCGACCTGAACCGCGGCTTTTTTGGCGGTATTGGTACGGGCATTGCCGTAGCTGGAAATGTTGCGTTTGCCTTTTGCGGTCTTGCGGTCGCCTTTGCCCATGGTACGGATTCCTTCAATTGATGGTGTGACAAGGCCTCTAGATTACCACTTAGGGGCCCGTGAACCAAGCATTTAGTGCTGATGGCCGCAGTCGGCATCGTGCACATGGCCATGGGTCAGCCGCAGGTTGACCAGATGCGCGATCGCGATCAGCGTGCCTCCGGCGGTCATGACAATGGCATGCCGCAGGAGATCGTGATGGATATCGGGCCACAGTATGCCAAGCCAGACCAGGGTCAGACCCGGCATCAGGAAGGCCAAAGCCCGGTACACGCGATGTCGTTTGTATCCGATCCACAGGCTGAAACCGCCGAGCAGCGTGGCGAAACACACAAACGCCCACTCGAACCCGCTCCATGCCAAGGCGCTCAGGCCCAACGCCGGCAACACGGCGATCAGCACGGGCAGCACTGCGCAATGCACCGCGCACAGTATCGATGCCGTACTGCCGAATTTATCCAGAAAAAGACGGAACCGCATAGGTGGGCTTAGCCTTGCCAAACTCAATTGTGATAGTGTAACATTATTTCGATTGTTACAATATATCATTAATGGAGACCCTGAATGACCCGGCGCCACCCCCAGACCCTGCTTTTTCTCGCCATTTCCGTCGCATTGAGCGGGGCCGTTTTGGCCGATGAGCCAGCCACAGACACCGAAAAAACACTGGATAAAGTCATCGTCAAGGCCGACCCGCTCGGCAATGATGTGGAAGGCCTGGTGCAACCCGCCACCGTGATTGCCGGCGCCGAACTTGACCGGAAAAAGAGCAACACCCTGGGAGAAACCGTAACCGGCATTCCCGGCGTCACTTCCAGCTATTTCGGCCCCGGGGTCGGGCGTCCGGTCATCCGCGGACAGGATGGCGCCCGTGTCGCCATTTTGTCGAACGGTATGACCAACGATGATGTCTCGAATGTCAGCCAGGACCATGCCGTAAGCATCGAGCCTTTTCTGGCCGATCAGATCGAGGTCATCAAGGGACCGACCAATCTGCTTTACGGAAGCGGCGCCATCGGCGGTATCGTCAATGCCGCTGACGGCCGTATCGCCACCGCACCTCTGGATGCGGGCTTGAGCGGCCGCGCCGAAACGCGCTACGACAACGGCAGCAACGGCTTCACCCAATTGTTGCGGGCGGATCTGGGCGGTGACGGCTATGCCTTGCATGCCGATGGCGTCTATCGTGACAACGGCGACGTCGCCGGCCCCGATGGCGATATCGCGAACAGTGCCGTGCAGACCCGAACCGGCGCGCTTGGCGGTACCGTGTTCGGTGACTGGGGCTACGCCGGCGCCTCGCTTTCCCGCTATCTGAATGAATACGGCAACCCGGCGGAACCCGGTGACGCCTTTGAACCGGGCGTTACCTTGAACATGCAGCAGACGCGCTTCGAGAGCAAAGCCGGAATCAATGATCCGATCCAGGGCATCGAGATGGTCAAGCTCGGTTACAGCTATACCGACTATCGCCACACCGAATTCGAAGGCAGCGATGTGGGGACGCAGTTTTTCAGTGAAGGCCATCAATTCCGGGCCGAAGCCGTCCACAGCAGCAACGATAGCCATAAAGGCGCTTTCGGAATCCAGGCCCAGAAAAAAAGCTTCGAAGCCATCGGTGCGGAAGCCTTCATTCCGTCGACCAGCAGCCAGGGCGCCGGTCTATTCATCGTGGAACAATTCACCAAAGGCCGTTTGAAGAGCGAAATCGGCGCACGCTTCGACCGCAACCAAAGCGAAGCCGATGGCTTCAACAGCCGCAGCTTCTCGCTTTACAGTCTGTCGGCGGCCGCCCGTTACGCCCTCGATGACAACCTCGACTTCACCCTGAATCTCGATCATGCCGAACGCTCCCCGGTGGAAGAAGAGCTGTATTCGGATGGCGTCCATGCCGCCACCGCCGCCTATGAGATCGGCGATCCCGATCTGGTCAAGGAACAGGCCAACCAGATTGAAGTCGGACTGCATGTGCACCGCGACCGCTTTGAAGCGAAAGCCTCCATCTACCGCAGCCGCTTCAAGGACTACATCTATCTGAGCGATACCGGTCTGGAATTCGATGATGACGGCGAGCTGCTGTCAATCCGCCAATGGCGCCAGGATGACACCACCTTCACCGGTTACGAGGCCGAACTGACCTACACCATCGAAACGACCGGCATCAATCATGAGCTGCGTGTCTTCATGGACAGTGTCCGTGCCGAAATCGACGGCGGCGGCAACCTGCCCCGCATTCCTGCCTCCCGTTACGGTGCCGGCTGGAATTGGCAAACGGGCAAATGGCAGGGAGGAATCGGCATCATCCGCACGAATTCCCAGAAAGATACGGCCGACTACGAAACGCCCACCGACGGTTACACGCTGGTCAATGCCAACATCAACTATGTCCTGCATGACGGAGCCGATGCCAGCTGGGAAGTGTTCCTGCAAGGCAATAACCTCGGCAACGTCGAGGCCCGCTCGGCGACTTCGGCCATCAAGGATCTGGTGCCCATGCCCGGGCGCGCGATCAGCGCCGGCATCCGCGTTTACTTCTGAGTCCGTCTCCTGCCGCCCCATCACAACCCCGCTTCGGCGGGGTTCTTTTTAATCCATGGTTCGGTCATGCGATAATGGGACATGCAGCAGCAACTTCTCTCCTTCTTCGGCGAACTGGCCAAATCCATGCATGTGAGCGGCGCCAACGCCCACGATCTGGAGCGGCACATCCGTCTGCTCGGCCGGCGCTTCGGCGTGGATGCCCATTGCTATGCGCTGCCGACCATGCTGACCATCACGCTGGAAAGTCCGGACCACGGCCAACAAAGCCGGCTGCTGCGCCTGCCCGCCTACGATTACAACATGAGCCGGCTGATCGCCCTGAAGGACATGCTGCGGAAACTGGAACGCATCGAACAACTTCCCGAAGCTGTGAAGCGCTTGCATGACATCATGGCCGATCCCCTGCCCTGGAAGCCCTGGGTCATGGTGTTGAGCGGATTCGTGCTTTCCGGCGCCATCGCCTTGCTGCTCGGCGGTGCCCTGCCGGAAATGGCGGTCGCCGGCATCAACGGCATCGTATTCATCCTGGCTTTGCTGTATCTCGGCGCCCGGCCCGGCCTGGTGCCGATCATGCCGGTTCTACTCTGCGCCATCGCTGCCGTCGGCGCCTACCTGTTGAGCACGCTGATTCCCGTGACCTCACCGTTTGTCGTGATCCTGGCCAGCATCGTGCTGCTGCTGCCGGGTTTCACCATCACCATCGCCATGATCGAACTAGCCACCGGCAACCTGCTGGCCGGCACCGGGCGCCTTTCCGGAGCTGCTATTCTCATGCTGTTGATGGGCGCCGGAGTCGCCATCGGAACCGGCATCGGGACCGAGTGGATACCCTACCGCACCCTTTCTTCGTTGGACAAACTGCCGGACTGGACCATCTGGCCGGCCATCGCTCTGCTTGGCGGCACGCTGATGGTCTTTCTGCAGGCGCCGTTGCGCTCCCTGCATATCATGATGGGGGCATGCCTGCTCGCCTTTGCCGTGGCCAGCAGCGTCGGAGCGGTATACGGTCCGGTCGCCGGCGCGTTTACGGCAGCATTCAGCGTCGCCCTCGCCGGCCAACTCTACCAACGTTTCAGCGGCGAGCCGGGCATTCTGGTGCAGATTCCCGGTCTGATCACACTCGTGCCCGGCAGTGTCGGCTTCAAGGGCTTGCATGCGCTGATGGAACAGGACAACCTCGCCGGCATCAGCACCATCACCACCATGGCCACCACCGGAGCCGCACTGGTCATCGGCACCCTGTTGGCCAACAGCATGGCGCTTTCCCGTTTTGCGCGGGGCGCCAAATCCGAAATCGACGAGGAACCCGCATGAGCAACTACACCCTGTATATCGCCAA
>JBMSNF010000122.1:0-5409 GCA_049421545.1 Arenimonas sp. | reverse complement strand
GGTGCGCATGATCTGTCCATCCGCCGTGATGTTGTCGAAACGCACGATGCGTCCCTGGATGGCGGGAATGTCTTTCAACAGCAAGGGAAAGGCGGTGTCGCCACCCGCCGCCGGCGTATTCAGGTAACTCACCACCGTGCGCAGACGCTGTCCGGAACCGCCGGCGGCCACCGGAATGAAATGCGTTTCCGGCAGGAAGTCGCGGTGCAGTTTGTACTCCTGCCCGGGCAGATAGCGCAGGATGATCAGTTGTTCGGCGAAGTTCAAGGGCAGACCGGCCGCGTCCGCCAGGCGCCGTTGCAACAGGTTGAGGTAAAGCTGTTCGCATTCCGGCGTGAACGTGAAATCGTAACTGGTGCGTGTCTGGTTCTGGTGGGTCTGGCCGTGGATATCCACCGAAATTGACGGAGCCACATCCGGGCCGCCGAGACATTGGATGTACAGGCATTCTTCGTCGCTGAGGAAACCGGCATGCACATACAGCCCTGTGCCCGCATCCAGGCAATCCGCTTCCGTGCTCTCTAGGGTCCGGCGGATGTCTCCGAAGTCCCAGTCATCGCCGGCATCGGGGCTGGCTGCGGGCTCGGGTGGGGCAAAGCCGTGTGCGGGATCGGGCGGCGGCACCGGCATGCCCATATCCGCAGCGAGTTGACGGATGCTGTTGGCGCGTGCCGGATCGGCGGTGCAGAACCGGCCTTCGGCCAGGCGTTCGCCGAGCAGGGCCATGGCGACCAGACTGCCCCGCAAGGCGGCCACTTCCAGCATTGCGGTGCTGCGGCTCTGTTGTTCGGCGTTGCCGTAGTGTCCGAAATACACGGCGGCGTCGCACAGGGCATTCGGGTGGCCATGTTGGCAACAGGTTTGCCAGCGTGCGGCCAGGTGCGGCCAGTCCAGGCTTTCGGCGGATTCGACCAGACTGGCGGTGGCCAGACGGTACTTGGCCGCCACATCGCCCAGCTGTTCGGCATCCCGCAGCAGACGCATGCCGGCGGCGATCTTGTCGGCGTCATTCGCCAGCATTAACAGAACCGAGGCTAATTCGAACATGGCCTCGGGATGCTTTTGATTTGCTAATACCGTCAGTTTTTCGATGCCGGCATCGATCCGGTTGGCCTGAAGGAGCTCCCGGGCTTGTTGCAGTTCAGCGCGTGCTGGAGATACGGACATGGAGGATTCATCGGCCTTTCGCGCAATTATTGCCTATCGCGGTACAATTGTCATCGTTCGCTCCGAGTAGCAGGTGTCCCATGTCGTCCACGTCCCCCGCGCCGACCCGTCAGCCCTTGACGGACAAAGCCCCCCTGCGTTTCGTCACCGCCGCCTCGCTGTTCGACGGCCACGACGCCGCCATCAACATCATGCGCCGGTTGATCCAGGCCCAGGGCGCGGAAGTGGTGCATCTGGGCCATAACCGCTCGGTCGATGACGTGGTGCGCGCGGCCCTGCAGGAAGACGCCGACGGCATCGCGCTGTCGAGCTACCAGGGCGGCCATGTCGAATACTTCAAATACATCATCGACCGCCTGAACGAAGCCGGCGCCGGTCATGTCCGCGTGTTCGGCGGCGGTGGCGGCACCATTACCCCCGATGAAATCGCCGAGCTGGAAGCCTACGGCGTGGAGCGCATCTACCATCCGGACGACGGTATGCAGATGGGTCTGGTCGCGATGATTGAGGATCTGGTGGAACGCACCCAGCGTGCGAGTGATGCCAAACCCGCCCGCGGTGAGGGTTCCGGTGACGAATACGCCATCGGCCGCCTGCTGACTGCCATCGAGCAGGAAGGCTTCAGCGAAACCGAATTGCAGAACCTGCGCCGGCAATGGCAGCTGGCCGGCGGAAAAACTCCGGTCATCGGTCTGACCGGCACCGGCGGCGCCGGCAAGAGCTCGGTCACCGATGAATTGTTGAACCGTTTTCTGCAGCATTTCCCCGAAATGCGCATCGCGGTGATTTCGGTCGACCCGACCCGCCGCCGCAGCGGCGGTGCGCTGTTGGGCGACCGTATCCGGATGAACAGCCTGCGTTCGCCGAAACTGTTCATGCGCTCGATGGCGACCCGTCGCCAGCATATGGCCACCAATGCCGTGCTGAAAGACGCCATCGCCTGCCTGAAGGGGCAGGGCTTCGATTTGGTCATCGTGGAAACCGCCGGCATCGGACAAAGCGATTCGGAAATCGTCGATCTGGTCGATTTCCCGGTGTATGTGATGACCTCCGATTTCGGCGCGCCCAGTCAGCTGGAAAAAATCGACATGCTCGATTACGCCGAACTGGTGGTGCTCAATAAATTCGACCGCCGCGGCGCCGAAGACGCTCTGCGCGATGTGCGCAAGCAATGGAAGCGCAACCGCGTGGCGTTCCAAATGAAAGACGAGGATGTGCCGGTGTACGCCACCATCGCTTCGCAGTTCAACGATCCGGGCGTGAGCTGGATGTTCAGCAATCTGTGCCGTTTGGTGCAGGCCAAGTTGGCGCCGGTGTCCGCGCACTGCAACTGGCAGCCTGATGTGGATACCATGCTGAAGGAACCGCGCGCCACCGTGTTGATTCCCGGCAACCGCACGCGTTACCTGTCGGAAATCGCCGAGCAGGGCCGTGGCATCAACCGCAGCATCGTGCATCAGGCCCAGCAGGCCGATCTGGCGCAATCCTATTGGCAGGCCTTGCAGGCCATCGGTGATGCCAAATTGCCGGATGCGCTGGCCCTGTTCGCACCCGGCGATCTGAGCGATGCGGGCGCCGATGGGTCCATGCAGTTGCTACGCCAGCGTTACAACGAAGCGGTGAAGGCGCTCTCGGCCGAAGCCGTGCATCTGCTGCGCGAGTGGCCGGCGCGGATGAAGTCGGTCACCGACGAATTCAATGAATACCGCGTGCGCGACAAAGTCATCCGTGTCGACAACTACCGCGAGTCGCTCTCGCAGCAGAAGATTCCGAAAATCGCCGCGCCGAAATTCACCGGCTGGGGCGAGCTGCTGGTGTTCCTGAGCAAGGAAAATCTGCCCGGCCATTACCCGTACACCGGTGGCGTATATCCGTACCGCCGCAGCGGCGAGGATCCGATCCGCATGTTCGCCGGCGAAGGCACGCCCGAACGCACCAACCGCCGTTTCCATTATCTGTCGGTCGGGCAACCGGCCATCCGCCTTTCGACCGCGTTCGACTCAGTCACTTTATATGGCGAAGATCCGGCTATCCGCCCGGACATCTACGGCAAAATCGGTAATTCCGGCGTGTCCATCGCCAGCCTGGACGACATGAAGAAGCTGTATTCCGGCTTTGACCTGTGCGCACCCAACACCAGCGTGAGCATGACCATCAATGGTCCGGCGCCGATGATTCTGGCCATGTTCATGAACACCGCCATTGATCAGCAAGTGGAAAAATACCTGCGCGCCGATGACGGCCGCTGGCTGGCGGCACAGCAAAAAATCGCCGCGCTGTTCGAGGGCGGCACGCAGCCGCACTACGATGGCGAACTGCCGCCGACCAACAATGGCTTGGGCTTGGCGCTGCTGGGCCTGACCGGCGACCAGCTGGTGGATGCTGAGACCTATGCCCGCATCCGCAAGGAAACCCTGGCCGCGGTGCGCGGCACCGTACAGGCCGACATCCTGAAAGAAGACCAGGCCCAGAACACCTGCATCTTCAGCACCGAATTCGCGCTGCGCATGATGGGCGACATCCAGCAGTTCTTCGTGGAAAACGGCGTCCGCAATTTCTATTCGGTGTCCATCTCCGGCTACCACATCGCCGAAGCCGGGGCCAATCCGGTTTCGCAGCTGGCGTTTACGCTCAGCAACGGCTTCACCATCGTCGAGTACTACCTGGCGCGCGGCATGCACATCGACGACTTCGCCCCGAACCTGAGCTTCTTCTTCTCGAACGGCATGGATCCGGAATACACCGTGATCGGCCGAGTGGCCCGCCGCATCTGGGCGCGCGCCATGCGCGAGCGTTACGGCGCCAACGAGCGCAGCCAGATGATGAAGTACCACATCCAGACGTCCGGGCGCTCGCTGCACGCGCAGGAAATCCAGGTCAACGACATCCGCACCACGTTGCAGGCGCTGTATGCCTTGTTCGACAACTGCAACAGCCTGCACACCAACGCCTACGATGAAGCCATCACCACCCCGACCGAGGAATCGGTGCGGCGCGCGGTGGCCATCCAGATGATCATCAACAAGGAACTGGGCCTGAACTTCAACGAGAACCCCTGGCAGGGCAGTTTCATCGTGGATGAGCTGACCGATCTGGTGGAAGAGGCCGTGTACAAGGAATTCGATGCCTTGAGCGAACGCGGCGGCGTGTTGGGCGCGATGGACACCATGTACCAGCGCGGCAAGATCCAGGAAGAGTCCCTGTATTACGAGCACAAGAAGCACGACGGCAGCATGCCGTTGGTGGGGGTGAACACCTTCCTGCCCAAGAATCCGGACAAGGATGCCATCGGCAAGCTGGAGCTGATCCGCAGTACCGAAGCCGAGAAGGGCATGCAGATTGCCCAGGTGGCGCGCTTCCAAGCCCAGCGCAACGGCTTTGCCGCCGATGGTCTGAAGCCCTTGCAGGCCATTGCCCGCGAGCGCCGGAATATCTTTGCCGGGTTGTTAGAGGCGGTGAAAACGCATTCGCTGGGGCAGATCAGTCATGCCTTGTACGATGTCGGTGGCGAGTATCGGCGGAACATGTAAGTCATGTCAGTGAATCCCCAACCTTGGGCGCCCGCCGACCGCGTCGCCTGGCTCGCATCCCGCGTCAAACACCGGAGCTACGCCGAAGACGTGCTGACCCGCATCGACGCCCTGCGTGCGCGTTTCGACGTGTCGGAATACGGCCAAGTGGAATACCAAGGCGAGGCTTATCCGCTGTTCGCACTGCGTAGCCGCAACTGGAACGATGCCTTGCCCGTGGTGCTGGTGACCGGCGGCGTACACGGCTACGAAACCAGCGGCGTGCAGGGCGCTTTGGATTTTCTGGAGCAGAAAGCCGAAAGCTACGCCGGCACGGTGAACCTGCTGGTGGCGCCGTGCATCAGTCCTTGGGCGTATGAACGCGTGCAGCGCTGGAATGCCGAGGCACTGGACCCGAACCGTTCGTTCACGGAAAACGGCAGCACGCAGGAATCCGCCGCGCTGATCCGCCTGCTGGCGCCGCTGCAGGGCAGGGTGCGGATGCACATCGACCTGCACGAAACCACCGACTCGGATGAAACCGAATTCCGCCCAGCCAAAGCCGCCCGCGACGGCGAGGTGTTCGTTCCCGGCACCATTCCGGACGGATTCTACCTGTGCGGCGATGAAAAGAACCCACAACTGGACTTCCAGAACGCGGTGAATGCGGCCGTGGCCAAAGTCACCCACATCGCTCCGAGCGATGACAAGGGCGAAATCATCGGTTCAAAGG
>JBMSNF010000121.1:0-5474 GCA_049421545.1 Arenimonas sp. | reverse complement strand
CTCGCCGAAACTCTCGGCATCGCCGTCGAATGCGATGCGCAGTTCCGGGCGCACTTGTACGGCGGCAACCGCCGGCAGGATTGTGGCGGCGGCAATGCCGTGCTCGAGCGCGGCACGCACGGAATCCGGATTGGCCGACAGGAACAACTGCGCGCCGAAAGGCTGGATATACGGATAGACTTCGGCACCGCTGGTGAATACGGCGCGGGTGATTTTCAATCCGTAGTGTTCGATTGAATTGAAAATGCGCAGTCCGGTATCCGAACTGTTGCGTGACAGCAGGATGACTTCGACGCGCGGATGCTCGGGAGGAGCGCCTGCATTCAAGGCCAGCAGCTTCTGGACCAAAGGAAACGCGATCCCCTGCGGCAGGATGTCATTCTCGTGTTTTCGCTGGTATTCCGCATAGGCCGCGATGCCCTGCGCTTCGAACACCTGATGGCCGTCCTCCAGATGGAACAATGCGCGTGCCGTGATGGCCACCACCAGCGGTGCGGGAGCCTGTGCGGGATGCGATGTGGGTTGGCCGTTCATGGTGCCAGTATAGGCTTTGGCAGTCTCATTTCCCGGGATTCAGGTGAGAAACTGCTCGTTGAGAATGCGGTCATCCAGATTATGTTCGGGATCGAACAGCAGACGGACCGTGTTTTCATTGCCTTCGCGGATGCTGACTTCGACCACGTCGCGCACTTCGTGGGAGTCGGCGGTGACGCTGACCGGACGCTTGTAGGGATCGAGCACACGCAGTCTGACCAGCGTGTCCGCCCGCAGAATGGCGCCGCGCCAGCGCCGCGGCCGGAACGGTGCGATCGGTGTCAGCGCGATGACCGACGAACCCAGGGGCAAAATCGGACCCATCGCCGAAAAGTTATAGGCCGTACTTCCGGCCGGCGTTGCCACCAGGACACCGTCGCATACCAGCTCCTCGAGCCGGACCTGGCCGTTCAGGGACACTTCCAGCTGGGCGGCCTGACGCGTCTGCCGCAGCAGGGACACTTCGTTATACGCCAGGAACCGATAGCGCATTCCCGCTTCGGTCAGGGCCTCCATCTCCAAGGGCTTCAAGGTACTGCACTCGGCATTGCGGAGCCGTTCAAGCAGACCTTCCGCACGGTAATGGTTCATCAGAAAGCCGACGCTGCCGAGTTTCATACCGAACACCGGGAGCGACAACGATGCGAAACGGTGCAGCGTCGACAGCATGAAGCCATCACCGCCGAGCGCACAGATCACATCCGCCGACTCCGGCGGGCATTGCCCGTATTCGGAAACCAGTGCCTGCAAGGCCTCCTGGGCACCGGCCACAGGACTGGCGACGAAGGCGATTTTAGGCGGATCGGAAAGCGTCACAGGCGTCTCCATGGCGGCTCGGGCACATCATAACCGATGTGCCCGGCCATATCAGCGCACGCCGGTTGAAGCGATCTGGGCCAGACGGCGGACGGCGACCGAGAGCGTCGGGAAATCCATCTCGCTCAGCGAACGCATGTCGGTGAACATGCCCAGCGTGTACTTGAGTGCGGCATCGTCACGCGACAGCCAGGAACTGACCCAGTCTGACGGTGATTTACCCGCCACGGCGGTCGCCAATACCGTGCTGACCAGCTGGCGCTGCTGCGCCTGCAGTTCATCACGCAGCACGCCTCGGGCCTGCGCCTGCCAGCGGCCGGTGACCGGCAGCAACTCGACGTTTTCCATCAACCAGTTGATGTGCAGGGCGTCGCTGAGCGCGAAATGCGCCTGCGCGACGGCCATGACCGGCTGCTTTTCGAGCAGGCTGAGCTCGATGATGTCCATCGCCGAGTTTAGATACGGCAATGCCGCCTGGAAATGCGCCAGACGCTCCGACATTCCCAATTTGGAAAGACGTGTGAATTCCGCATCGAATGCCTTGCGGTCAGACGCCGTCAGCGCTCCCGGCAGGGATTGCAGCAGGGTATGGAACGGCTCCTGATAGCGCTCCACCATGCGTGCGATATCCAGCAGGAGTCCCGGCAGGGCAATCAACCAGCGGGTCAGATTGCGCTGCAGGTGCCAGATGCCCGCGAGTGCGTCGAGCTGTACTTTTTCACTGACCTTGTGGTCGAGCGCGTCGATTTCGGCCCAGAGTTCACGCGCCTGCATGCTCTCGCGGATGATGGTGTAGGCTTTCGCCACCTGCGACGGGGTTTCACCGGTATCCTCCTGCATGCGCAGCAGGAAAGTCGAACCCATGCGGTTGACCAGGGAATTGGTCACCGCGGTGGCGATGATTTCGCGGCGCAGACGATGGCTGTGCATGTATCCGGCGTATTTCTCCTGCAGGGGCTTCGGGAAGTAACGCTGCAGTTCCTTGGAAAGGAACGGATCTTCCGGCACATCCGAATCCAGAAGCTGGTTGAAGATGACGATTTTGTCGTAGCTGAGTAGCACCGAAAGCTCCGGACGGGTCAGGCCCAGTCCTTTGGCTTTACGTTCGGCCAACTCGGCATCGCTCGGCAGGAATTCGATGGCGCGGTCGAGCAGGCCTTCGGTTTCGAGGGTCTGGATGAAGTGCGTGAACGAACCCAGGCGCTGCGCGCTCATCGACTCCATCAGGCTCAGCGCCTGATTCTGCCGGTAGTTGTCGATCAGAACCAGTTCACCGACTTCGTCGGTCATGCTGGCCAACAACGCATTGCGCTGTTCAAGGCTGAGGTCACCGGCCAGAACCGCCGCACCGAGCAGGATCTTGATGTTGACTTCGTGGTCGGAGGTATCAACACCCGCCGAGTTGTCGATGAAATCGGTGTTCAGCAGGACGCCGTGCTGGGCCGCTTCGATGCGGCCGCGCTGGGTCATGCCCAGATTGCCGCCCTCGCCCACCATCCGGCAACGCAATTCGCTGCCATTGACGCGCAGTCCGTTGTTGGCACGGTCACCGCAATCGGCGTGGGTTTCATTGCCTGATTTGACGTAGGTACCGATGCCGCCGTTCCAGAGCAGATCGACCGGCGCCTTCAGGATGGCGTTCATCAGCTGGTTCGGGCTCATTTCCCCGGCATCGGCATCGATGCCGAGCGCCGTTTTGACTTCCGGGCTGAGCGCGATCGATTTGGCGGTGCGCGGGAACACGCCGCCGCCCTTGGAGATCAGCGTTGCATCGTAATCTTCCCAGCTCGAACGCGGCAGGGCGAATAGACGCTGGCGTTCGGCAAAGGTCACCGCGGCATCGGGATTCGGATCCAGGAAGATATGACGGTGGTCGAAGGCCGCCAGCAGACGGATGTGGGGCGAGAGCAACATGCCGTTGCCGAACACATCGCCCGACATGTCGCCGATGCCGACACAGGTGAAATCCTCACTCTGGCTGTTGCGGCCGAGAGCCCGGAAATGCCGTTTCACCGACTCCCAAGCGCCCTTGGCGGTGATGCCCATGCCTTTGTGGTCGTAGCCGACGGAGCCGCCGGAGGCGAAGGCATCGCCCAGCCAGAAGCCGTGTTCGGCGGAAATGCCATTGGCGATATCGGAGAAGGTAGCGGTGCCTTTGTCGGCCGCGACCACCAGGTACGGATCATCGCCGTCGTGGCGGACCACCTGCTGCGGATGCACAACCTGGCCATTGACCAAGTTGTCGGTGATGTCGAGCAATCCGTTGATGAAGCGTTTGTAACAGGCGATGCCTTCGGCCAGCACGGCATCGCGATCGCCGCCGGCGGGGGAACGCTTGGCGAAAAACCCGCCTTTCGAGCCGACCGGAACGATGACGGTGTTCTTGACCATCTGCGCCTTGACCAGTCCGAGGACTTCGGTACGGAAGTCTTCGCGGCGGTCTGACCAGCGCAGTCCGCCACGCGCGACCGGACCGAAACGCAGATGTACGCCTTCGACGAACGGCGAGTAAACGAAGATTTCACGGTACGGAACCGGTTTCGGAATATCCGGAACCTGTGCGGGATCGAATTTGAAACTGAAATAATCCTTGGCTTTGCCCTGACGATCGGTGGTCTGGTAGAAACTGGTGCGCAGGGTCGCTTTGATGACCGCCGCGAACGCCCGCAGGATACGGTCCTCATCGAGACTGGCGACCTTGGCGAGCTGCTTGCCGAGCAGTTTGTCGACCGCACCGATCTGCTCATCACGCGAGGTCGCGACGAAATTGGCCAGGTAGCGTTCGGCCGAATCGACGCCCATGCGCTTCAGGCTCGGGGCCAGATCGGCATTGCTGCCGCTCAGGTCCGGATCGAAACGGGCATCGAACAGGCCGATCAGGATGCGCGCCACCGCCGGATAGCGCTGCATGGTTTCTTCCATGTAGGTCTGCGAGAACGGGACCCCGATCTGCAGCAGATATTTGCAATAGGCGCGAATGACGGCGACCTGACGCCAGCCCAGACCGGCCGATGTCACCAGACGGTTGAATCCGTCGTTTTCGCATTGGCCTTGCCAGATCGCGCCGAATGCCTGTTCGAAATCCGCCTTGATGTGCTCGGCGGAAACGGCTATTGCCGGTTCCAATGCGAAATCCTGGATGATCACCCTGCGCTCGTCCAATGCCAGCACATAGGGATTCTCGGTCAGCACTTTCATGCCGAGGTTTTCAAGCATCGGCAACGCGTCGGAAAGCGCGATCTCGCGGTCGAGACTGAATAGCTTGAAACGCAGCCGATCGTCTTTCTGGTAAAGGTTGAGGGTCAGACCGCCCTCGGCCGTGAGTTGTTCGATCTGCCGGATATCATCGATGCTCTGCTCCGGCGTGACGGTTTCCACATAGCTCTGCGGCAAGGCCGGCAGATAGCGTCCGGCCAGCGCAATGCCCTGCTCCTCGCCGAATCCGTGGATGAGCGCATCACGGAATTCATCCTTCCAGTTGCGGATGATCGCGGCCAGTTCGGCTTCGAGCGCTTCCAGATCAAAGGATACGGACGGACTGCCGTCGTGACGGATCAGAAGATGCAGCTGCGCCAGCGGCGAATCGCCGATCTTGAGGGTCTTGTCGATGCGGTCGCCGCGCAGGGCCTGCATCAGCATGTCTTCGATGCGGGTGCGGATTTCGGTATTGAAACGGTCCTTCGGAAGATAGATCAGCACCGAGAAGAAGCGCCCGAACGGATCCTTGCGGATGAACAGTTTCGGCCGGAAACGCTCCTGAAGGCTGAGGATGCTGACGCTGGTCTGCAGCAACTGGTCTGGGGTGGCCTGGAACAATTCCTCGCGGGGCATTGTTTCGAGAATCTGGCGAAGGGCCTTGCCGCTATGGCCTTCAACGCTCAGGCCGGAGGCCTGCATGACCTTGTCATAATTGAGACGGACTACCGGGATTTCCCAAGGACGTCGGTTGTAGGCCGATGTGGTGAACAGGCCGATGAACCGGTACTCACCCAGTGCACGGCCATCGGCGCCGTAATGCAGAACACCGATGTAGTCCATGTAGGTCGGACGGTGTACCGTGGCACGTGCAGCGGTCTTGGTCAGGATCAGCAGATCGCGGTGATCGGGGCGGGTACGGCCGAGGC
>JBMSNF010000120.1:0-5509 GCA_049421545.1 Arenimonas sp. | reverse complement strand
GCACGCCGCTGATCATTTCCGGTCCGGCCGATGAATCGCCCGAGCTGTACGTCAAAATCAACCGCATCGTGCCGAAATTCGTCAAGCAGGAAAAGGAAGACGGCGAAGGCGATTTCTGGGTCAATGAGAAAGCCAAGCAAACCCATCTTTCTGAAACCGGCATGGAGCGCGCGGAACAGCTGCTGCGCGAAGCCGGCATCATCGCCGAGGACGACGGCCTGTATTCCGGCCACAACCTGGCGGTCGTGCACCATCTGAATGCCGCCCTGCGCGCGCATGCCCTGTACCAGCGTGACGTCGATTACATCGTGCGCGACGGCGAAGTCATCATCCGCGGCGAGTTCACCGGCCGTACCCTGCAGGGCCGCCGCTGGTCCGATGGCCTGCACCAGGCCGTCGAAGCCAAGGAAGGCGTGCCGATCCAGCGCGAGAACCAGACGCTGGCCTCGATCACCTTCCAGAATTATTTCCGCATGTACGGCAAGCTCGCCGGCATGACCGGCACCGCCGATACCGAAGCCTACGAATTCCAGAACATCTACGGGCTGGAAGTGGTGGTCATCCCGACCCACCGTCCGATGATCCGCAAGGACGACCCGGATCTGGTCTACCTGACGCGTGACGCCAAATTCAAAGCCGTGGTCGAGGACATTCGCCGCTGTTACGACGCCGGTCAGCCGGTGCTGGTCGGCACCACCTCGATCGAAACCTCCGAATTGCTGTCCGGCGAGCTGAAGAAAGCCGGTGTGCCGCACGAAGTGCTCAACGCCAAGCAGCACGAGCGCGAAGCGCACATCGTCGCCAATGCCGGTGCCGCCAAAGCGGTCACCATCGCCACCAATATGGCCGGCCGCGGTACCGACATCGTGCTCGGCGGCAGTCTTGAGGCCGAGCTGAACGCGCTGGGCGCCGAAGCCGGTGACGCCGAACGCGAGGCGGTGAAATCCGCCTGGATGGTCCGTCACGAGCAGGTGGTCGCATCCGGCGGCCTGCACATCATCGGTACCGAACGCCACGAGTCGCGCCGCATCGACAACCAGCTGCGCGGCCGCTCCGGCCGTCAGGGCGATCCGGGCTCATCCCGTTTCTATCTGTCGCTGGAAGACAACCTGATGCGCATCTTCGCCGCCGACTGGGTGCAGACCGCCATGCGCCGCATGGGCATGAAGGAAGACGAGGTCATCGAGTCCGGTCTGGTCTCGCGCCAGATCCAGAACGCCCAGCGCAAGGTCGAGGCGCACAACTTCGACATGCGCAAGAACCTGCTCGAATACGACGATGTCGCCAACGACCAGCGCAAGGTCATCTACCAGCAACGCAATGAGCTGCTGGAAGCCGACGATGTGTCGGAAACCGTGCTGGCCATCCGCGAAGACGTGGTCGAGGAGCAGGTCCGTAAATTCGTGCCGCGCGATTCCATCCATGAACAATGGAATCTGCCGGGTCTGGAGCAGTTCGTGCTCGAGAACTTCTCGGTGAATATCGATTTGCAGGCCATGCTGGCGGCTTCCGATGAAATCGACGATGCCGCCATCGCCGATGCCGTGCAGAACGCGGTTGCCGCCCACTTCGCCGACAAAGAAGCCCAGGTCGGCCCGGAAATGGCACGCCAGATCGAAAAACTGCTGATGCTGAACGTGCTCGACCAGACCTGGAAGGAGCATCTGGCGCGCATGGATTACCTGCGTCAGGGCATCCATCTGCGCAGTTATGCCCAGAAGCAGCCGAAGCAGGAATACAAGCGCGAGAGTTTCGAGCTGTTTTCCGAAATGCTCGACAAGGTCAAGCTCGACGTCACCTCCATGCTGGCCCGTGTCCGCGTGCGTGATGAAAACGAAGTGACTGCCATGGAAGAGGCCGACCGCCGCCGTCATGAGCAGCAGGCCAGCCAGATGAATTTCCAGCATCCGTCCGCCGGCTCGGCCAGCGCCGATGAGGAACTGGCCGATATGGGCGTGATCAAAGCCGCCGGCCCGAAAGTCGGCCGCAACGATCCCTGTCCCTGCGGCAGCGGCAAGAAATACAAACAATGTCATGGGCAGATCGGATGATTCGTAGAGCTGTAACCCCTCGCGTGGTGCCGGTTGCCGCCGGCGTACTGACCGACGCAAGCGGCCGCGTGCTGCTGGCGCGTCGCATCAGCGGCCGTGATCTGGCCGGCGCCTGGGAATTCCCGGGCGGCAAGATTGAACGCAATGAAACTCCGGAAGAAGCGCTCAGGCGCGAGCTCAAGGAAGAACTGGGCATCGATGTCCTGGCTACCGAGCCCCTGATGTCGGTGCCGCAGCATACCGGCAGCAAGAGCATCATGCTCGACGTATTCAAGGTCACCAAATACAGCGGCCAGCCGCGCGGTCTGGAAAACCAGGCACTGGCCTGGGTGCCGAACAGCAAGCTGCGCTCGTATCCGATGCCGCCGGCCGATCTGCCGGTGGTGGCGGTGCTGCAGAAGCCGCCGCATTACCTGATCACCCCGGAGCCGACCACCGACACCACGCGTTTCCTGCGCGAACTGGATGCGGCTCTGGCTTCCGGACAGCGTCTGGTGCAGCTGCGCGCCAAGACCTGGCAGGAAAAACCCCTGAAGGCCTTGCTGACCTTGACCGTGGCCCTGTGCAAAAAACACAAAGCGCAGTTGCTGATCAACGGCCAGCTCGGACTGGCGCATGATTTCGACGTCGGCCTGCACCTGACCAGCGAGCAATTGATGGCGCTGCAGTCGCGTCCGTTGGCCGCCCGTCTGCCGGTGGCGGCTTCCTGCCACAATCTGGAGCAACTCAAACACGCGCAGGCGCTCGGTCTGGATTTCGTGGTGCTGGGGTCCGTCAATAAAACCACCAGTCATCCGGATGTCGCTCCCATGGGCTGGAAAGCCTGGCAGGAAATGCGCGCCGAAGTGTCCTTGCCGATTTTCGCCATCGGCGGTCTGGGTCCGCAGGATGTGGCCACGGCCCGCCAGCATGGCGCACAGGGTGTGGCCGGTATCCGTGCGTTCTGGCCGAATCTGGCCTGATTGCCGCAAGGCTGCTCAGCAACAGGAAGGCGGCCCCGGGCCGCCTTTTTATTTTTTGGAGTTCGCCAGCTTTCGGTAGCGGTCCAGCAGGTTCCGTGTCCAGTGTTCCAGACTGCCGAGATCCGCATCGTTGATGAGCACATCATCGGCCATGGGCAGGCGGCCGGCGCTGTCGAGCTGTGCGGCCACCATGGCCGCCGCCAGTTCCTGCGACGAACCGTCGCGGGCACGGATGCGGGCCACCTGCAGTTCCGGCGGGGCTTCCACGATCAGCACCCGGTCAAGCCAGCCATAGGCGCGCGCCCGGCTCTGCGGGCTGAGCAGGGGAATCGCGACAGCGACCACCGCGCTCTTTGAGGCTTCGCTTCGTTGCTGAAGCGACTGTTGAATGCGTGGATGAAGGATGGCTTCTAGGCAAGATTTCGCCTCATTATTGCCAAACACATGTGCACGAAGCGCCACGCGATCGAGCGTGCCATCGGCTTGAATGAATTGCGCACCCAGCTGCGCCGCGATTTCCGCCAAGGCGGGCATGCCCGGCGTAACCAGTTCGCGGGCGATGTCATCGGCATCGATGATGTCGGCGCCGCCCTGTTGCAGTATCCGGCATACCGCGGATTTTCCGGCGGCAATGCCCCCGCTGACGGCGACCCGCAATGGCATTAGCTTCCGGTTGCCCAGTTGAGATAGAGGCCGAGCAAGTCGGCGCCGGAAATGAATTGAATAAAGCCGGCGATGGCCAGATATTGGCCGAAGGGAATCTGGGTATCGCGGTGCTTGCCGGCGGTAGCCAGCCAGATGCCGCCGATGATCGCACCGACCACGGACGACAGCAGCAATACCGGCAAGACCGCCTTGATGCCGCACCAGGCGCCGATGACCGCGAGCAGCTTGAAGTCGCCTTCACCCATGCCGTCCTTTCCGGTCAGCAGTTTGAAAAGTCGCGTCACCGACCACAGGCTGAGATAACCGGCTGCCGCACCGAGAATGGCCGAGACCGGATCGACGTACAGCGTGATCAGGCTGGCAATCAGGCCGAGCCAGAGCAGGGGCAGGGTGATCTGGTCGGGCAGCAGGGTGGTGCGCAGATCGATTCCGGACAGGACCACCAGCGCCGCCGTGAACGGCAAAGCGAACAGCAACTGCAGGGAAATGCCGAAACGCCATACGCACAGGGCGAACAGAATGCCGGTAATCAGTTCAACGGCCGGATACTGCCAGGAAATCGGAGTTTTGCAGGCCCTGCATTTGCCGCGCAGAAGCAAAAAGCTGAGCAGGGGGATGTTTTCCCAAGCGGAAAGACCATGCCCGCATTGGGGGCAGGCCGAACGGCTGAGTACCAGGCCGGCGGGTTTCGGTTCGTAGACCTCGGGTAGCGCCAGAACCTCGCGGGCTTCCTGACGCCACGCCCATTCCAGACGGGCCGGAAAGCGCAGGATCACGACATTGAGGAAGCTGCCGACCAGCAGGCCGAGTCCGAAGGTCAGGGCGATCAGCAGGGCCGGATTGGCCTGCAACATCGCCAGCATCAAATGGCTGCCGCCAGTTTGAACACCGGCAGGTACATGCCGATCACCATGGAGCCGACCACGCCGCCGATGACGATCATCACCATCGGTTCGATCAGGCTGGACAGGGCGTCCACGGCATTGTTCACTTCCTGCTCGTAGAACTCGGCAACCTTGAACAGCATGGTGTCGAGTGCGCCGGCTTCCTCGCCGATCGCGGTCATCTGCATGACCATGTGCGGGAACACGCCGACCTGTTTCATCGCCACGTTCAGCGGATAACCGGTGGCGACGTCGTCTTTGATGCGCATGACCGCATTTTCATAGACGATGTTGCCAGTGGCGCCGGCGACGGTCGCCAGCGCATCGACCAGCGGCACGCCGGCCTTGAAGGTGACCGCCAGCGTGCGCGAAAAGCGGGCGATGGCCGAGTTGTGCATGATCTGCCCGATGACCGGAATTTTCAGCAGCAGCCGGTCGACGAATTCGGCGAAGGCACGCGAGCGCTTCAGGCTGCTGATGGTCAGGAATATGCCGCCGATGATCAAGCCAAGAATCAACCACCACCATTTGATCAGGAAATCCGAGGCCGCGATGATCAGCTGGGTGAACGCCGGAAGATCGGCGCCGAAACTCTTGAACAGGTTCTGGAAGGTCGGCACCACGAAAATCAGCAGGATTGCCGACACCAGAATGGCGACCGCGATGACCACGGCAGGATAGAACAGGGCCTTCTTGATCTTGCCTTTCAGTGTTTCGATGTTTTCCTTGTAACTGGCGATGGTATCGAGCACGGTGTCGAGTACACCGGCGTTTTCGCCGGCGAACACCAGGTTCTGGTAGAGCTTGTCGAAATACAGCGGGTGTTTGGACAGGGCTTCCGAGAGGGCGGTACCGCTGGCGATGTCCGAGCCGATGTTTTCCAGCAGGTTCTGCATGCGGATGTTCTTTTGGCCGCCGGAGACGATGCCGAATGCCTGCACCATCG
>JBMSNF010000119.1:0-5736 GCA_049421545.1 Arenimonas sp. | reverse complement strand
GTCGCAGTTGGCCACGGCCTTGCGCAACACATCCTCTTGCGTGTCGTATCCGGTGAACACCGGTTTCAGCGCGGCACGTCCGGCCTCGGCACGCCGGCGCGCCTGCGCGCGCAGCATCTGCCAGCGCTCCGAATCGAAACCCAGCCACTGCGTCGGCAAATCATCGCCATGCCGGTGCAGTCCGGGCGCTTCATCGGCGGCCATCAATGCCGCTTCGATCAGCAGCGTGCCGCTGCCGCACATCGGATCCAACAGTCCGCCGCCGTCCCGGTACACCTGCGGCCATTTGCCGCGGTAGAGCATGGCTGCGGCGAGATTTTCCTTGATCGGCGCTTCGCCCTGCTCCTGGCGCCAGCCGCGTTTATGCAGGGAGCCGCCGCCCAAATCGACGGCGATATCGGCTTTGTCCTTGCGCACATGCACGTTGATGCGTACATCGGGATGCTCGACATCGACATCGGGACGCGTGCCGGTCTGGGCGCGCAGCCGGTCAACGATGGCATCTTTGCTGCGCTGGGCGGCATAACGCTCGTGTGTCAGGGTCTGACTGGAAATGCGGGCATCGATGGCGAAGGTCGCGCCCGGACCGATCTGTTTGGCCCAATCGATGGCATGCACGCCTTGATACAGGTCCTGTTCGTTCTGGCAATCGAAATGGGCGATCGGCCATAGTACACGGGAGGCCAGACGTGAATGCATGACCAGCCCGAGCGCATCGCCAAGGCTGCCTTCGGCATTGACTCCGGCCATGGTGGCGGTCGCTTTGACCCCCATGGCGGCGGCCTCGTCGACCAGGAGATATTCCAGGCCCTTGGCACAGGACAGGAAGAATTTCACGACAGACTGCCGAGAAACAGGGCGAACTGCTGGGCGCAGAAATCGACATGCGCGCCGAGGCGGTGGTCGTCGTTGACCAGACAGATGCGCGCCTGGTGGTGTTTGGCCCACTGGGCGACATCATCGGCAGGGATCAATTCATCATGCCAGCCGTGTACGATCGACAGTGGCACGGCGGCGGTCTGCAGACGCATTTCATAGCCTTCCAGACTGATCGGCGGCGCCATCAGAAACAGACCCCGGACCGGCAGCTGCAGGGAAACCTGGGCGGAAATGAAGGCGCCCATGCTGGACCCGGCCAGAACAACCGGGCCGTTCACGCCGGCGGCAAGATTCCGCAGACGTTCGATACGGCCCACTACATCGCCCAAGGGCGGCAGGGTGGCGTCAAGATCACGGTAATCCGGGCGCTCGCAGCTCCAGCCCAGCAGATCGCAGGCCTGCGCCAGCGCCGTGGCCTTGGTGGCATCGGGCCCACTGTTGAGTCCGTGCGAAATGATGACGTGTCCGCTCATGCAGCTGTTCCCGGTAAAGCCCGGACCCTGAAAGCGACGGGCCGGCGATGGTATTATGTCGCCATTATGAATGATTTAAGCTCCGCATGGCCAATCCGACAGCACCGGCTGCCTTATGAGGCGAAGCTGGATGCCCGTGGCATCGGCCAGATCGATCTGGTGGTGATGCACTGTACCGAACTGCCCGACATGGCCATGGCCCGCGAATACGGCGAGCGCGTGCTTTATCCGGCCGGCACCGGCAACAGCGGCCATTACTACATCGACCGCGATGGCTCCGTGGAATGTTATGTCGGTCCGGAATTCGTCGCGCACCACACCCGCGGCTACAACCCGCGCGCCATCGGCATCGAGCTGGTCAATACCGGCCGCTACCCGGACTGGTACCACAGCGGCCGACAGCGGATGGACGAACCGTACACGGAAGACCAAATCCGCGCCGTTTCGGCATTGCTGGTGCAGTTGCAGGCCACTCTTCCCAATCTGCGTTGGATCGCCGGACATGAGGATCTCGACACGGCGGAGGTCGAGGCCAGTGATGATCCCTCCTGCCGGGTTCGCCGCAAACGCGATCCCGGCCCGCTTTTTCCCTGGTCCCGGATTCTCACCGAAACCGGCCTGACCCGTCTGCTACCGGAAGCCACGGCATGAGCGCACCCGTCGTCAACGAACTGATCGATCTGCTGACTCTGGAACGTCTGGAGGAGAACCTGTTCCGCGGCCAGAGCCGGGATATCGGTACCAAATACGTGTTCGGCGGCCAGGTGCTCGGACAATCGCTCAGCGCCGCACAGCAGACGGTGGATGATGCACGCACCGTGCATTCACTGCACGCCTATTTCCTGCGCGCCGGCGACATCAACGCGCCCATCGTGTTCGATGTCGACCGTTCTCGCGATGGCCATAGTTTTTCGGTACGGCGCGTAACCGCCATACAGCATGGCCAGCCGATTCTGGTGTTTGCCGCTTCCTTCCAGAAGCAGGAATCCGGGGTCGAACACCAGTTCCACATTCCGGAAGTGCCGCAGCCCGAAGATGTGCCGCCGCAGACGCCGCCCAGTCCGGACGTGCTGGCCGGGCTTTCCGCCAAAATGCAGCGCTGGCTGTCGCGCATGGGGCCCTTCGAAATGCGGCCGGTCTATCCCCGTGATGAACTCAACCCGAGCAAGCGGCCGCCCTACCAGCAGGTCTGGTTCCGGCTGATGGATAAGATCGGCGATGACGCCGATATGCACCGTGCGATGCTGGCCTATGCTTCCGATTTCTACCTGCTCGGCACCAGTACCTTTCCAAGCGGCATCAGCTATTACCAACACAACGTGCAGATGGCTTCGCTCGATCATGCCCTGTGGTTCCATCGGCCGTTCCGCATCGACGACTGGCTGCTGTATTCGCTCGACAGTCCATCCGCCAGCGGTGCACGCGGTCTGGCGCGCGGCAGCATTTATACCCGCGAGGGCGTTCTGGTCGCTTCGGTGGCGCAGGAAGGCCTGATCCGGGTCATGGACGCCACATCGGAGAAACCGGCATGAGAATGATGTTCAGCTCGGCGCGCCTTGAGAATGTCGAACATGTCCGTGCGCTGTTTACGGATGCGGGCATCGCCACGAAAATCGTCGGCGGGCGTAGTTACAAGACCTATTCGCGCCGTGGCTTCAGCTATAACGAGCGTCAGGCAAACATGGATGAACCCCAGCCGCAGCTCTGGGTTCTGCATGCCGATGATTACCGGCGCGCCCGCGAAATCCTCATGGAAAACGGCTTGTTGGACGCGGCGCCGCAATCCTATGTGCCTCAAATCTATCGGCAACAGCGGAAATCGCCGTCGACGCCGGCAAACCGTCTGAATAAAGCCCGCATGGCGCTGCTTGTAGCCGTCATCGCATTGATGGTGATTCAGGGAATCCGCCTGATCAACCAGGCCTGAACCTCAACGCTTGCGTCGCAGCAGTACGCCGAGCAGACCCGCAATCAGCAGCAAGGCGGCAAATGCCGCATAGGGACTGAAATACCAAGGGTCGGAAGCCGGTGCTGCAGCCGGCACAGCCGCAGTCGCCGCATTTCCGGGCTTCCCGCCTTTTTCCAGTTGCTGCATTCGCTCGGTCAGTTGTTTGATCTGGGAGTTCTGGAGCTCGATCAGACGTTTGCTCTCCGTCTGCAGTTTGGCGGCTTCATCGAGTTGATTCCGGAGATTGGCGATTTCAACCTGACGTGCGGCCAGATCTTCCTGGCTGAGGGAGTTTTCGGCGCGGAGCTCCGTGCCTTGGCCCGATTTACTGGCGCCGGACTGACTGCCTGCATTGTTCATGGTACCTGCCGTGGGCACGATTTTGAGTCGCCCTTGATTGAGTGGAGTGGCCTTGCCGGTGCTGTTCGCTTCCGGTGCGGCGGCTGGACGGCTCAGGCGATTGGCAGCGCCAAGCACCGGTGCCGGCTGGGCCTGGACCTTACGGGCCCATTGTCCTGCGAGCAATCCGGCACTGTCGTCCGGCAACAGCGCGCGCACTTGCTCCTCATCGGGGAGGCGCAGAATGCTGCCGCGCTTCAACCGATTGGCATCGCCCTGGATGAATGCCTCCGGGTTGGCCCGCTGGATGGCGGTCATCATCTGGTTCAGGCTGACCGTAGAGGTTTGTGTCTGTTTGTGCGCTATGGCGATGGTGTAAAGGCTTTCGCCGTCCTGAACTTCCCGTTGGTTATCCCGGGTTGCCGGAATCGGGCGCGCAGCCGGAGTGGGTGCGGAAACATTGCGGACGGGGGCAGGTTTCGGCGCGGGAATTTCCGCCGCTTTCGGTTCCGGCACCCTGTCCTTCTGAACTTCCGGGACCGGCCTGGCCTCGGACCCTGTCGGCACGGCGGGGGTCCGGGTGATGGGCGCTACCGTTGGCGCCGCAACGACCGGCGTCAGCGCGACCGTCGGAGCATCGATGGTCTGCACGGCCGTCTTGGAGATGAAGGGCGGGTCGATCAGCGCCGTCATTTCCTTGACCTGCCGGCCGCCATTGCGCCAGCTGGCATCGATCAATATGTTGAGTACCGGCTCGTGGAAGGGACCGGGCGTGCTCAATTCAACGTAAGGCCGCCCTGAATCATCGATCTGCAGACGAACCTGCAGATCCGAATAAAGATTGCGGTCGATGCCCAACCTGCGGAAAGCATCTTCGGAAGCCAGCTGCACCGTCAGCGACTGAATGTCCGCATCATCGGCATCGTAGACCGGTATCCGGGCAGACAGTGGCTGACCGAGTCCGGATTGCATCTGAACCTGGCCAAGCGTCACCGCATACGCCGGCAGACAGATTATCCAGCCGAATGCCAAAAGTACGATCAGCTTGTAGGTACTTCGGGTCATGCTTTTCCCCAGACGACGGTCACCGTTTGTTCGCCAGCAGCTCGGCGATCTGTACGGCATTGAGTGCCGCACCCTTACGGATATTGTCGGAAACCACCCACATATTCAAGCCGTTCTCGCAGGAAATGTCCTCGCGGATGCGGCCGACATAGACGGCATCGGTACCGGAGGCGTGGGTCACCGGCGTCGGATAACCGCCGGGGGCACGGTCGTCGACGACCGTCACGCCCGGTGATTTTTCAAGCAGGGCACGGGCGGCCGCGGCGGTCATTTTGGCCCGGGTTTCAATATGTACCGCTTCCGAATGCCCGTAGAAGACCGGAACACGAACGGCCGTCGGGTTGACCTGGATGCGGTCATCGCCGAGTATCTTGCGTGTTTCCCAGACCAGTTTCATTTCTTCCTTGGTGTAGCCGTTATCGAGGAAATCATCGATGTGCGGAATCAGATTGAATGCGATCTGCACCGGGAAACGCTTCGGATCGGGATCTTTGAAACTCAGGATGTTCGCGGTCTGCCGACCGAGCTCTTCCAGAGCCGAACGTCCGGCGCCGGAAACCGATTGATAGGTCGCGACATTGATGCGGCTGATGCCGACCGCACGATGGATGGGCGCAAGCGCCACCAGCATCTGCATGGTGGAACAGTTCGGATTGGCGACGATGCCGCGCGGAATGCTGTCCAAGGCCTCGGGATTGACTTCGGAAACCACCAAGGGCACATCCACATCCATACGGAACGCGGAACTGTTGTCGATGACGATGGCTCCGGCCGCGGCGAACTTGGGAGCATATTCCTTGGAAATCGATCCGCCTGCGGAGAACAGGGCGAAGTCGACATCGGCCGGATCGAAGGCGGCCAGATCCTGTACTGTGATCTTGCGGCCGTCATACTCGATCTGTTCGCCGGCAGAGCGCTCGGAAGCGAGTACATGCAGTGTGCCGACCGGAAACCGGCGCTCCTGCAGGATGGCGAGCATGGTCTGACCCACGGCGCCGGTGGCGCCTACAACAGCAACGGTGAAAGTCTTCA
>JBMSNF010000118.1:0-5744 GCA_049421545.1 Arenimonas sp. | reverse complement strand
ATTGGACTCATGACGGGCTCCGGGCTGGTGCTGCCATTACAGCGGATGTCCGCCGCGGGGTCAATGCGTGTGCTTGCATTACGGCAGGCTATCGGATTTAATCGCAGGAAGTCCCCAGCCCCGTACTCCCATGAGTAACATTCAAAATCTGCTGCTGATCTCCCTTCTAGTCGGGTTCGTTCTGCTCGAATATGCCCTCGGCAGGGTGAAAACCTTCAAGACCGGAAAGGGTGACACGGTCATCGATCTGCTCAGCATGGTGCTGCTGGCCGGGCTGACCCAACCCTTCATTTTCTTCGTGCTCGCGACCTTCGGCGATTTCGCCTTTCCCGAGTACCGAAAGGCACTGGCCGGTCTGCCCTGGTATGCCATGGCCGCCATCCTGTTGATCGGCGACGACATGACCCAGTACTGGTGGCATCGGGTTTCGCATTCACCGCTGCTCTGGCCGCTGCATCGGGCGCATCATTCACCGCAATACATGAGCGCGCGCATCATCTACCGCAATAATTTCTTCTATTATCTGTGCATGCCCGGGCTCTGGATTTCCGGAATCCTGATCTATCTCGGATTCGCCGAAGTCTATCTGGTTTACATCGTGGTCAAACTGGCGGTGATCACCGGCGCGCACTCGGCGGTCAAGTGGGATGCGCCGCTTTACCGGATCAAGGCCTTGCAGCCGTTGATGTGGCTGGTGCAGCGCACCGTGTCGACTCCGAGCACGCATTACGCGCATCATGCCATGTATGACAATGACGGCATCGGTCATTACCGGGGCAATTTCGGCAATCTGCTGTTCTTCTGGGATGTCCTGTTCGGGACGGCGCATATCACCCAGCAATTCCCGTCCGAGGTCGGACTGCGCGACGATCAACTGTTCGGCCGCGAGCGATGGTGGGTGCAGCTGTTCTATCCCTTGTTCAAATCACAGCGCACGCATTCGGCGCTGGTGCCCGGGGGCAAACCCTACGAGGAGCCGGCCGCGAGCTGACTGCGGAGCAGATTTCGCCGCACCATCCCAGTTCGTCCGGGATGGCACCGTGCTTGATGCCGTCCAGATAGGTCTTGATGCGCTTGGAAACGACACGCCCGGCGACCGGCGGCAGGTCGAAGATTTCACCGCGGAAGCCGATGCGTGCGATCGGTGCGATGGTGGCGGCGGTACCGGCGCCGAAAGCATCGTCAAGGCGGCCTTCGCGGATAGCGGCGATCACTTCTTCCACCGAAATGCGGCGTTCCTGCACCGGAATGCCCCAATGCTTGGCCAGATCGACCACCGAGCGTTTGACCACACTGCGCAGGATCGTGTCGGAATCTTCCGAGGGCGTGATGAGGGTGCCGTCGATGACGAACACCACATTCATGGTGCCGGACTCCTCGATGTATTTGTGCTCCTTGCCGTCCGTCCAGATCAACTGCTGGAAGCCTTCATCGTTGGCGAGTTTGGTCGGCAACAACGATGCGGCATAATTGCCTGCGGTTTTCGCCCGACCCACGCCACCTTCGGCCGCGCGGGTGTAACGTTCCTCGATCTTCACCGATAGCGGTTCGGCATAATAGGCACCTGCAGGGCAGGACAGAATCATGAATTTGTAGGTTTCCGAGGGCCTCACGCCGAGCGCTTCGTCGGTGGCGAAGATGAATGGCCGCAGATACAACGCCGCGTTGTCGTTTGCCGGAACCCAGTCGCGCTCGAAACGGGCATGCGCCTTGACCAGTTCGATGAAGGTGTCTTCCGGAATACCGGGCATGCACAGGCGCTGGCAGGATTCATTGAAGCGGCGGGCGTTCAATTCCGGACGGAACAACGTGATGCGACCGTCATGGCCACGGATGGCTTTCATGCCTTCGAAAATGCTCTGGCCGTAATGCAGGGTGGCGTTGCCCGGATGCAGGCTGACCGGCCCGAACGGAACGATCGCCGGCTTCTGCCAGGCGCCGCCGCGGAAATCCATCATCATCATGTGGTCGCTGTAGATGCGTCCGAACGGAAGGTGGTTCCAGTCGATTTCCGCGATGCGGGAATGTTCGGTACGGCGGGTGTCGATGTCGAGGGTCATGGGGGTCTTCGTCATTTGAGGGCGTGTACGAACACGGTGATTTCTTCGCGGTCATGATACAGCTGCCGGGCCCGGATGCGAACCGGTCGGCCGCATTGGCTCTGGAACAGGTCCAGACAGAGCGCGGTTTCCTCCCAGCGTTTTTTCATCGGCAGCTTCAGGTTGAAAATGGCGTTACGGCACCAGCCGTTGGCGAACCACTGCGCCATGCGTTTGGCGACCTTGCTGGGCGTTTCCACCATGTCGCACACCATCCAGTCGATCGGGCGCTGCGGCTGCCAGTGGAAGCCGTCGGCACGGATGTGTTCGATCAGTCCGGTGGCCAAGGCATCCGGACTCATCGGGCCGTTGTCGATGGCGCTGACATGCAGTTGGTTCTTGGCCAGCACCCAGCTCCAGCCGCCGGGTGCCGCGCCCAGGTCGGCGGCCTGCATGCCGGCGGCAATCAGATTCAGGCGTTCCGCGGGCGTCATCAGGCACAAAATGGCTTCGTCCAGCTTCATGGCGGAGCGGCTCGGCGCACGCGAGTCCTGCTTCAGACGCGGTATGCCCATCGGCCAGGGCGATCGATCATCTTCGGTGGAACTGGCCAGGAGCAGATGCCGGTTGCTCAGGAAGATCACATGCAGCTGGGGCAATTTGGCATTCGGTTTGTCGGTCAGCAGGCCGCGTTTGCGCAGTGCCGGCCGCAGCGCGTTGCCGAAGGACTTGGCAAGCCCCGCCAGCGGTCGTGCGGCATCGGAGTCGGGCGTTTCCACCGACAGCTCGCCATACCGGCCCTTGCCACCCAGGGCGTCGATCACCGGGCTGACACGGTCGGCGATGTCGAGATCGGTCAGTTCATCGATCAGCGCATATTTCTGCCGCGCGAAAATGAGGTGTTCCAAGCGGATGGCTTCGGCCAGTGTTTCCCGCGGCGCACCAAGCAGCATGACGAAGGCGCTGCCACGTTCGGTTTTCGCGTAGACCGGCAATCCAAGCGTCCCGGCATGATGCGAGAGCTCGGCCGCCAGATCCGGTTCGAAACCGGGGCGGCAATAGGCCAGCAGGCCTTCAGTAGACAAGGCCGGATTCCCCGTAAGTTTTCAACACCGCGCAGGCTTCTTCGCGCAGGATGTCGCGCGTGACGGCGATTCCGCGTTTCTGCCATTCACCCAGCCAGTCGGCCGGTAACGGGCCTTCGTCGAATCCCGCCAGGGATTGCACATCATCAGCGCGGGCACCGATCAGAACGCCATCGATGCCGGCCCAGAAGGAAGCGCCGTAACACATGGCGCAGGGTTGGGAGGAGGAAGCCAATACGATCCGTTCGCCGTTCTGATTCAGACGGAACCGGCGCAAGCCCTGCTGGGCCGTGGCAAAGGCCATCATTTCGGCATGGGCCAAAGAGCAGTCCTCTACCAGCACCCGGTTCACGCCCACGCCGAGCAAGTGGCCTGTTTCGGTAAACAGGGCCGCCCCGAATGGGCCGCCGGTGCCTTCCTGCACATTGCGTGCCGACAGCCGGATGGCCAGCGCCATTTTCGAATGATCATCCGGATAAACGGCATTCCCGCCGGTTTCATCGGAAATCCAAGCGGGTAGCGTCAGATGGACCTGATCATGCAGCACGGTGTTATTTCGCGGCCCAGGTATCGCGCAGGGTCACGCTGCGATTGAATACCGGCTTGTCGGAGCGGTGGTCGTAACGATCGGCAACGAAATAGCCTTGGCGTTCGAACTGGAAGCTCTGCTCCGGCACAGCACTTGCGGCGGCCGGTTCCACGAAGCCCATGGTCCGCTGTGCCGATTCCGGATTGAGATAGTCCCGGTAACTGCCGCCTTCGTCGCTGTCCGGATTTTCCACCGTGAACAGGCGGTCGAACAGACGGAACTCCGCGGCCACGGCATGCTTGGCGCACACCCAGTGGATGGTGCCTTTCACTTTGCGCTTGGAGCCTTCCATGCCGGGGCGGGACTCCAGATCGAGCCGGCAACGCAATTCACTGACGGTGCCATCGGTGCTGAGGACCTCATCGCAGGTCACGATGCCGACGCCGCGCAGCCGGACATCGGCGCCACGGGTGAGGCGGTGATAACCGGGTGTCGGGGTTTCCATGAAATCTTCGGCATCGATCCAGAGCTCGTTGGAGAACGGAACCTCGCGTCTGCCGCAATCGTCGTTTTTCGGATGATTGGCCATCGACAGCATTTCGATGTGATGCGCCGGAAGATTGGTGATGACCAGCTTGATCGGCTGGACAACCGCCATGCGCCGTTCGGCGCTTTCATCCAGGGTTTCACGGACGCAGTTTTCCAACACCGAGAAGTCGATGACGGAATTCTGCTTGCTGATGCCGATGCGGTCGGCGAACAGGCGCAGGGCCGCCGGCGGCGTGCCGCGGCGGCGCAGACCGGAAAGCGTCGGCATGCGCGGATCGTCCCAGCCCGATACCAGGCCCTCGCTGACCAGGGCCAGCAGCTTGCGCTTGCTCATCACCGTGTAGTTGATGTTCAGGCGTGAGAATTCGATCTGGCGGGGTTTGGCGACCGGCGTATCGAACCCGGCATCGACCAGCGGCTGCCAGAGCTGCGGATGGTTCGGCAGATCGATGTTGTCGATGCACCAGTCGTAGAGCGGGCGGTGGTCTTCGAACTCCAGCGTGCACAGCGAATGGGTGATGCCTTCGAGTGCGTCCGAGATGCAGTGGGCATAGTCGTACATCGGATAGATCGGCCAGGCGTCGCCGGTATTCTGGTGCGGAATCTTGCGGATGCGGTACAGCGCCGGATCGCGCATGTTGATGTTGCCGCTGGCCATGTCGATCTTCGCGCGCAGGGTGCGCGAGCCATCGGCGAATTCTCCCGCGCGCATGCGTTCGAACAGGTCCCGGTTCTCGGCCACAGTCCGTTCCCGGAACGGGGAGTTGCGGCCGGGCTGGGTCAGGGTGCCGCGGTACTCGCGCACCTGGTCCGCATCCAGATCGCATACATAGGCTTTGCCGTCATCGATCAGCTTGAGCGCGCTGCGGTAGAACACCTCGAAATAATCCGAGGCATGGCGCAGTTCGTTCCACTCGAAACCGAGCCAACGCACATCGTCCTGGATTGACGCGACGAACTCCAGATCCTCTTTGGAGGGGTTGGTGTCATCAAAGCGCAGATTCACCAATCCGTCGAATTCGCGGCCGATGCCGAAGTTCAGACAGATGCTCTTGGCATGGCCGATATGCAGGTAGCCGTTCGGCTCCGGCGGAAACCGGGTACGGATGCGGCTGTGTTTCCCCGAAGCCAGATCGTCACGGATGATCTGGCGGATGAAATCGTTCTTTTCGGGGGCGGTGTTCGGGTTCGGGCTGGTCATGTCCGCGTTCGGATGGCGAAAACGGCTATTTTACCCTGTTCGGAGCCCGCGCGCCCTTTCGTGGAGCGGGTCAGCCGGGCTTCCGGGGACGATCTTGCCGACCAGGACGCGGTAGACCGCCTCCTCCTGGCTCTCGCAGATCTTCTCTTTGCCGGTGAACTTCAGGATGCTCTCGTCGACGCCGGCGGTCTTGACGATGCAGCCGCGCTCGGCCAGGTTGCCGAAGAGCACGGCCAGGCCGCCGTCCTGCGAATAGGCGTTCGCTTTGGCGCGGATGCAGCCGTTGGCGCGGTCGGCGTCGAGCTCGGGGTAGAAGCGGTTCTGTGAGAACGCCACCTGCG
>JBMSNF010000117.1:0-5820 GCA_049421545.1 Arenimonas sp. | reverse complement strand
CTGCGCTTCTGCGAAGCACGCGGCTGGAAGACCGAACTGATGGAAGCCTCCGACGGCGATGTGGCCGGAATCAAGAGCGCCACGTTCCGGGTCGAGGGTGAATACGCCTATGGCTGGCTCAAAACGGAAATCGGCGTGCACCGGCTGGTCCGCAAATCGCCTTTCGACTCCGATAACCGGCGCCACACGTCCTTCTGCTCGGTGTTCGTCAGCCCGGAAGTGGACGACAACATCGAAATCGACATCAACCCGGCGGATCTGCGCACCGATGTCTACCGCTCGTCCGGTGCCGGTGGCCAGCACGTCAACAAGACCGAGTCGGCGGTACGGATTACCCACATTCCGACCAATACGGTGGTCGCCTGCCAGATCGAACGCTCGCAGCATGGCAACCGCGACCGCGCCATGAAGATGCTGAAAGCCAAGTTGTACGAACTCGAGCTGATGAAGCGCAACTCCGAGAAGGATGCCTTGGAAGCCACCAAATCCGATATCGGCTGGGGCAGCCAGATCCGCAGCTATGTCCTGGACCAGAGCCGGATCAAGGACCTGCGCACCGGCATCGAACGCACCGATACCCAGAAGGTCCTCGACGGCGACCTCGACGAGTTCGTCGAAGCCAGTCTGAAAGCCGGCCTGACCGCCGGCGCCGGCCGCAGCAACTGATTCAAGGAAACGCATGAACGAAAACACCACTGAACAGCCGCAGGACGAAAACCAGCTCATCGCCGAGCGCCGTGCCAAGCTCCGCGCCTTGCGCGAGCAGGGCATCGCCTATCCGAATGACTTCGTCCGTGCCGACTATGCCGCCGATCTGCAGGCGGAATACGCCGACAAGGACCGTTGGACCGCCGAGGCCCTGCAGGAGGACAAGCGAAACGTGCAGATCGCCGGTCGCTTGATGGCCAAACGCGTCATGGGCAAAGCCAGCTTCGCACAGCTGCAGGACATGTCCGGCCGCATCCAGCTGTATCTGTCCGGGGCCGATCTGGGCGACGTTTATGAATCCTTCAAGCACTGGGATGTCGGTGACATCATCGGTGTCACCGGCGCACTCACCCGGACCAAGACCGGCGAACTGTCGGTCAAAGGCAAAAGCCTGAGACTGCTGACCAAGTCACTGCGTCCGCTGCCGGACAAATGGCACGGCCTGTCCGATGTCGAACAGCGTTACCGCCAGCGTTACGTCGATCTGATTGTGACTCCGGAAGCGCGCGATGTCTTCATCAAGCGCTCGCAGGTCATTTCCGCACTGCGCAACTGGCTGGATGCGAAGCGTTTCCTGGAAGTGGAAACGCCGATGATGCATTACATCCCCGGCGGCGCCACCGCCAAGCCGTTCATGACCCATCACAACGCGCTCGGGCTCGATCTCTATCTGCGCGTGGCACCTGAACTGTATCTGAAACGATTGACCGTGGGCGGTCTCGAGCGTATCTACGAAATCAACCGTAACTTCCGGAATGAAGGCGTGTCCACCCGCCACAATCCGGAATTCACCATGCTCGAACTGTACGAGGCCTATGCCACCTACAACGAAATCATGGATCTGACCGAGGGTATGGTCCGGGCGGCTGCCGAGAAGGTTCTGCCGTCCATGCAGACGCACTGGGACGGTGCCGACATCGACCTGTCGAAGCCCTTCAAACGCTGGACCATGATTGATGCCGTACTCGAGCATAATCCGCAGATTTCAGCCGCCGATATCCGCGACCTGGCCGCCATGCGCCGTCACTGCGAGGCTCTCGGGGTACGTTACAAGCCATCCTACGGGTGGGGCAAATTGCTGCTGGAGGTGTTTGAGAAGACCGTCGAACACACGTTGGTGCAACCGACCTTCATCACCCAGCATCCGACCGAAGTCAGTCCGCTGGCCCGTGCCAACGACAAGGACGCCGGCCTGACCGACCGTTTCGAGCTGTTCGTTGGCGGCAAGGAAATCGCCAACGGCTTTTCCGAGCTCAACGACTCCGAAGACCAGGCCGCACGTTTCGCCGAGCAGGTCAATCAGAAAGAGGGTGGGGATGACGAAGCCATGCACTTCGATGCCGATTACATCCGTGCGCTCGAAATCGGCCTTCCGCCCACCGGCGGTCTGGGTGTGGGCATCGATCGCTTGGTGATGATGCTGACCGGATCCGCATCCATCCGGGATGTACTGTTGTTCCCGTACATGCGGCCGGTCAACGACTGAAAAAAAGGGCGCCTCGGCGCCCTTTTTCAATGCCGTTCCCGTGTTAAGACGCGCTGTCCCGCATTTCGCGGCGCAGTATCTTCCCGACGTTGGTTTTCGGGAGTTCGGTACGGAATTCGAGGACTTTTGGCTGTTTGTAACCGGTCAGGTATTCACGGCAATAATGCTTGATGTCGTCCGCGGTTATCGACTGGTCTTTGCGTACCACAACGATCTTCACGGCCTCACCGGATTTTTCATCAGGTACGCCGACGGCGGCCACTTCCAGGATGCCGGGCATGGCGGCGACGACGTCTTCGATTTCATTCGGGAATACATTGAAACCGGAAACCAGAATCATGTCCTTCTTGCGGTCGACGATGTAGAAAAAGCCTTTGTCATCCATCTTGGCGATGTCGCCCGTGTGCAACCAGCCTTCGGCATCGATGACTTTCGCCGTTTCATCCGGGCGTTGCCAGTAGCCCTGCATCACCTGCGGGCCTTTCACGCACAGCTCGCCGATTTCCCCCTGCGGCAGGATGTTGCCGTCATCGTCTTTGATGCAGCAGTGCGTGCTTGAAATGGGCAGGCCGATGGCGCCGTTGAACTCCTTGAGATCCAGTGGGTTCATGCAGCAGGCGGGTGACGTTTCCGTAAGGCCGTACGCTTCGATGAGCGTGACACCGGTGACATTTTTCCATTTCTCCGCCACGGCCTTCTGCACGGCCATGCCGCCGCCCAGAGCGAGATGCATCCGGCTGAAGTCGATCTTGTCGAAACCCGGGGTGTTGAGCAGACCGTTGAACAGGGTATTCACGCCGGTAATCGCGGTGAAGTTGCTTTTCTTCAACTCTTTGACGAATCCGGGCATATCGCGCGGATTGGTGATCAGGTAGTTGAGACCGCCGAACTTCATGAACACCAGACAGTTCGCGGTCAGGGCGAATATATGGTAAAGCGGCAGGGCGGTGATGATGATTTCGCTGCCTTCCTTGGCGTTCTTGCCGATCCAGGAAGAGGATTGCTGCATGTTCGCGACGAGATTGCTGTGGCTCAACATGGCGCCTTTGGACACACCGGTGGTTCCGCCGGTGTACTGAAGGAACGCGATTTCGGAGGGCTGGATGCTGACATGCGGTAGTTTGTGCCTGGCGCCCTTGGCAAGCGCCTTCCGGAACCGGATGGCTTCCGGAAGATCGTAATCGGGCACGGCCTGCTTGACATGCTTGAGCACGAAATCGACCAACAGGCCTTTCGGGCCCAGCATTTCGCCGACACTGGTGGTGATGACCTGCCGCACTTTGGTTTCATGCAGGACTTCTTCGGCGGTGCAGGCGAAATTATCCAGAACCAACAAGGCCGCGGCACCGGAATCATTGAGTTGGTGCTTGAGTTCGCGTGCGGTGTACATCGGGTTGGTGTTGACGACGGTCAGGCCGGCACGGAGAACGCCGAAAATGGCAATCGGATATTGCAGAATATTCGGCAGCATGATGGCGACGCGCTCGCCTTTTTTCAGCTTCAGCTCATGGATGAGGTAACTGGCGAAGTGCGCACTCAGTTCATCGACTTCGCGGTAATTGATGGTCTTGCCGAAGTTGCTGAAAGCCGGCCGATCGGCGAATTTGGTGATCGCCTGTTCCAGCACGGAAACAATGGACGGGAACTCGCTGATATCGATGTCATGCGGAACATCGGGGGCGTAACTGTCAAGCCAGGGACGATTCATGCTCATGGAATAATGATCTTCAGTGTGTTGTCGTCATTTGAGCATAAGCTCTAAACACTGGCAAGCCCGTACCCATGAAAAAAGCGGCCGGAGCCGCTTTCTTCATCAGTCTTTCACGCGGCTCAGGCGGCCTTGCGGGAAGCCAGCTGTCGCAGCACGTAATGCAGGATGCCGCCGTGGCGGAAGTACTCGACCTCCTTCGGGGTCAGCAACAGGACTTTGGCCTGGAAGCGTTTGACGGAACCATCGCCCGCGGTAGCGACCACATCGGCGATTTTGCCGGCACCGTCCTTCAGGCCGGTGATGTCGAAACGTTCATCGCCCTTAAGACCATGGCTCGCGGCATTTTCGCCATCCAGGAACTGCAGCGGCAGTACGCCCATACCCACCAGGTTCGAACGGTGGATGCGTTCGAAGCTTTCGGCGATGACGGCTTTGACGCCCAGAAGGGTGGTGCCCTTGGCGGCCCAGTCCCGGGAGGATCCGGTTCCGTATTCCTTGCCGGCAATCACCACCAGCGGCACGCCCTCGGCTTTGTAGCGCATGGCGGCATCGTAGATCGCCAGCTTGTCATTGGACGGGTAATGGATGGTATTGCCGCCTTCTTCGCCGCCGAGCATCAGGTTCTTGATACGGATGTTGGCGAAGGTGCCGCGTACCATGACATCGTCGTTGCCACGGCGGGAGCCGTAGGAATTGAAATCGACCGGCTTGACGCCGCGGCCTTGCAGGAACTGGCCTGCCGGCGAGCTGGCCTTGATGTTGCCGGCCGGCGAGATGTGGTCGGTGGTGATCGAGTCACCGAACAGACCGAGCAGGCGGGCGCCATGGATGTCGTCGATGCTGCCGATGGCCATGCTCATGTCGTCGAAATAGGGCGGGTTCTTGATGTAGGTCGAATCGCCGCTCCAGGCGAAGATCTCGCCCTCGGGCGAAGCGATCTGGTTCCAGCGGGAGTCGCCCTTGAACACGTCGGCGTAGTTCTTCTTGAACATGTCCGGACCGATCGAAGCGGCGATGGCATCGCTGATTTCCTGGTTGCTCGGCCAGATGTCCTTGAGGAACACGTCATTGCCGGCGCCGTCCTTGCCCAGCGGTTCGCGGCTCAGATCGATATTCACGGTTCCGGCCAGGGCATAGGCGACCACCAGCGGCGGCGAAGCCAGGTAATTCATTTTCACTTCGGCATGCACGCGGCCTTCGAAGTTGCGGTTGCCCGACAGCACCGAGGCCACGGTCAGATCGCCCGCGGCGATGGCGGCACTGACTTCCGGCGGCAAAGGACCGGAATTGCCGATGCAGGTGGTGCAGCCGTAGCCGACCACGAAGAAACCCATGGCTTCCAGATCTTTCAGCACGTTGGCTTTCTTTAGGTAATCGGTGACCACCAAGGAGCCCGGTCCGAGAGAGGTTTTCACCCACGGTGCCGGCTTCAGACCGCGGGCCGCGGCCTTGCGCGCGAGCAGGCCGGCGCCCAGCATCACAGCCGGGTTCGAGGTATTGGTGCAGGAGGTGATGGCGGCAATGACCACGGCGCCGTCCTGCATTTCGGTTTCAACGCCATTGATGACGGCTTTGACGCTGCCTTTGGCTTCCGGTGTCTTCTTGGCGCGGCTTTCGGAGAATGCGGCCAGATTGACGGCGGCATTGTCCTTCATGTCGGTCAACAGGACGCGGTCCTGCGGACGCTTCGGACCGGCCAGCGAGGGTTTGACGTCGCCCATGTCGAGATGCAGCACGGCGCTGTATTCGGCTTCGGCATCGGTACGCCACAGGCCCTGGGCTTTGGCGTAGGCTTCGACCAGATTGATCAGCGTTTCTTCACGGCCGGACAGGCGCAGGTAATTCAGGGCTTCGGCATCAATCGGGAAGATGCCGCAGGTTGCGCCGTATTCCGGGGCCATGTTGGCGATGGTGG
>JBMSNF010000116.1:0-5846 GCA_049421545.1 Arenimonas sp. | reverse complement strand
CCGCGTGTTCAACCAGACCTGTTTGCGACCGGCCAGTTCGGCGGCATCTTCCGACAAGGGTTTGGCCGCCGACTGCAGACGGTCCTGCCATTTCGTGAGCTCCCGGTCCAGAAAGCTCCAATGCCGGTCGAGACTTTCCAACCGCGAAATCTGAACCCCCTCGAGCTTGCTGCTCTGCGATTTCTGGGACAGCAGGACCACGCTTTTCTGGATTTCCCTCAGCTGCTTTTCCAGCACCGGCGCCTTGTTGGCGGACTCCGCCCGTTGCCGGGCTTCCTGGATGAAGCGTTCGTCTTCTTCCGCTTTCAGGGGAATGTTGGCAATGGCGATGGTTGCCGGCGCCTCCGCTTTTTCCTCGACGGGCGCCGGCTCCGGCTTGGCAAGCCCGGGAATCTGCGCCATCGATGCCATCGGCAGAAAAAGCGCAAGCAGTGCATATCGAAGACGGTGACGGCGGTTCATGGAAGCTCCGGGACTCAAGGTTGGGATTTACGCGGCAACGGCTCGTCGCGCATGGCAGTCAGGTAGGCCATGGTGGCGACGACCACCGCAGACTGGCGCAGATCTTCGGCCTGAAGATGATCGAGGCCGTCGAGGTGGGTGTGATGGACATGCGTGAAGTAATCCAGATTGTCCTGCACGAACTGGAATCCCGGAATGCCCACGCGGTCGAAGGGGATATGGTCCGTGCTGCCGGTATTGCGGTTGGTGACGATGCTGACGCCGATATCGGACATGGGCGCAATCCATTGCTTGAAAATCTCGGCTGCCGCCAGATTTTCCTGGGCGTAAATGCCACGGATGCGGCCGCCGCCGTTGTCGTAATTGTAGTAAGCCGATATGCGTTTGTAGTCGGCTTTGTAGACCGGCGGCAGCGGCGACTCCTGCAATGACCGCGGCAGGTCTTTCAGCTTGGGATCGGCGGGCGCCGGCAAGGCGGCGAAATGCTGTTCGACATAGGCGCTCGAGCCGAGCAGGCCCTGTTCTTCGCCGCTCCAAAGACCGATGCGGATGGTGCGCTTGGGTTTCAAGCCGGTGGCTTTCAGGATGCGCATGGCTTCCATCATGACCGCCACGCCCGCGGCATTGTCGGCGGCGCCGGTACCGGTATGCCAGGAATCCAGATGCGCACCGATCATCACCAGTTCGTTCCTGCGGCTGCCTCCCGGCAGATCGGCCAGCGTGTTGTAGGCCAAGCGGTCATCCTCGGAGGTGAATTGGGCCTTGACATCGACGGCCAAACGGACCGTTTCCTTTTTCGCCAGCAGGCGCAGGATCTGGTTGTAATGCTCGGTGTTCATCACCAAGGCCGGCACGCCGACCGGTTCTCCGGCCTTGCGTGAGCCGCCGCCGGTCACCCGCAGGATGCCGTTGTCCCAGGAGCTCAGACTGCCCGTGGCCAGCACGCCTTCTTCGGCCAGAAAGCGGTTGCTGAAGGTGGTGAATTCCCGCTGTTTCAGGAAGGCGTCGGCGTCGTCCTTGCGCTTTTTGGCATCTGCCGGCAGCGGAATGGTGAACGCCTGTAGTTCCTTCAGCTTGTCTTCGTCGTAGCGCGTGAAATCGGGCTTGTCGGAGGATTTGTATTCCCGGGCATCACTGATGAACAGGATCTTGCCTTTCAGCTGACCTTTGTGTTTTTCGAGTTCTTCTTTGGTTTTCGCCACCAACAGCATGGCCTCGCCTTCCACGCGGCCATCAGTTCCCGGCGTCCAGGCCCTGGGCAAGGCGCTGAGAGTGAAGGCGCGGGGCGCGGTCATGTTGACCGAAGCGGATTGGTATTGCCAGCCACGGCCGAACGGGCCGAAGGACTCCAGACGGGCGTTGCTCAGCCCCCATTGGGCCAGTTGATCGCGTGTCCATTCATTGGCGGCGGTCATCTGCGGGGAATTGCTCAGACGCGGCCCGATTTTTTCGGTCAGGGTGGTTACGGTTTCCATGACTTTCGAATTGGTAAAGCCCTCCTGGCGTATTTTGGCCAATGCCGAGTAATCGATCGGCGCTGCGGCGGAAACCATGGCCGAAAAAGACAAAACCGCCAATGACAAAACTTTACGCATGCAAATTCCCCGTGGAATGGATGGCGCCGTTGCGCCTGATTCGATTATAAACGGACTATCCCGCCGATGAGGGCCGAGGGTTACACCGGCGATTTGAGCAAATCCGGAAAGTATTGACGCAGCTTCGAGGCTTTGGGGGCGGAGACCCCGCGGATATAGGGTTGATCCGGATTACGGGCGGCATAATCGAAATGGTAGCGTTCGGCCGGGTAGAAGATCTGTCCGGGCTCGATGGTGGTTGCAATCGGCGCCAGGAAAAGCCCGGCCTCCGTCAGTTCGCGCAGATAGGCCCGCGCCAAACCCTCCTGCACGCCGTCCTGCGGAAACACCGCGGAGCGGTATTGGGTACCGATGTCATTGCCCTGACGGTTCAGTTGGGTGGCATCGTGGGCGACGGCGAAGAACACCCTGAGCAGGTCGGCATACCCGATGATGGCGGGGTCGTAGTCGATGCGGATGGCCTCGGCATGACCGCTGACCCCGGTACAGACCGCCTCGTAGTTGGCGCGCTCGGCACGGCCGCCGGCATAGCCCGGCGCAATATTGGTCACCCCGGCCAACTGGGTGAATACCGCCTCGGTGCACCAAAAGCAGCCACCGGCCAGTACGGCGACGCCGATGTCCTGTTCCGGGGGCAGCGGCGTCCGTGGCAGCGGTACCTGCTCGGGGGAACCCTTCAGATTCAGACCGGGAATGGCACAGACGCTCATGGTTCACAATTCCTTGCCGAACAGCCGGCATACTGGATGGGTGGCGGTAGCTGTTAAGCTTAACCTCGATTCCGCGACCATTCCGTGAAGCCATCGTCCGCAGCAGGATAGATCATGACCGAACTCAGCCGCATTCCCGCCTCCGAAATCACCCCCGAGTCGGTTTATCTGCGCCGCCGGGAGCTCATCGGCGCCGGTTTGGCCACCCCGTTGCTGGCGCTTGCCGGATGCAGCGAGGCCAAGGAACCGGTGACGGTGAACCGTCCGAAGGACAGTCCCGACGGCTTCCGGACGGCCGATATCCAGACCCGTTTCGAGGATGCCAGCAGTTACAACAATTTTTATGAGTTCGGGACCGGCAAAGCCGACCCGGCGAAAAACGCCCATCGCCTGCGCACCTCGCCCTGGGTGGTGTCCATCGAAGGCGAAGCGGAAATCACCGGCGCCTATCACCTCGACAAGCTGCTCAAAGGCATGGCCGTACAGGACCGCATCTACCGCCTGCGCTGCGTGGAAGGCTGGTCGATGGTGATTCCCTGGCAAGGCGTGCCTTTGGCGGAAGTATTGAAACGCTTCAAACCCACCTCCAAAGCCAAGTATGTGGCGTTCTACAGCAAGGCCGACCGCGAGCAGATGCCCGGCATGGCTTATGAAAGCATCCCATGGCCCTACCGCGAAGGCCTGCGCATCGACGAGGCCATGCACCCGCTGACGCTGTTGGCCACCGGCATGTATGGCAAACCCATGCCCAACCAGAACGGCGCGCCGCTGCGGCTGGTGGTGCCGTGGAAGTACGGCTTCAAAAGCATCAAATCGATCGTGCGCATCGTGTTCACCGAGAAAATGCCGCAGACCAGCTGGAACATGCTGCAGCCCGAGGAATACGGGTTTTACTCCAACGTCAATCCGGCGGTCGATCATCCGCGCTGGAGTCAGGCCAGTGAACGCCGAATCGCCGGCACCGAAAGCAAGCTGTTCGCGCAACGCATCGCCACCCTGCCCTTCAACGGCTATGCCAGTCAGGTCGCATCGCTTTACAAAGGCATGGACCTGCGTAAATGGTTCTGAAGCGCGTCGACTGGCGCTGGTTCGGCCTGAAGACGCTCGCGCATGCATTGGCTTTGCTGCCGGCCATCCTGCTGATCCGCGATGCCCTCCACGACCGGCTCGGCGCGGACCCGGTGGCCGCGCTCACCCATCAAACCGGCGAGTGGGCCCTGCGCCTGCTGCTGTTGAGCCTGGCGATGACCCCGTTGCGGACGCTACTGAAAGCCGCATGGCCGATCCGCTTCCGCCGACTGATCGGCCTGTATGCGTTTTTCTACGCCAGCCTGCATTTTGCCGTCTACCTTTTCCTTGACCTGGGCAGCGGCTATTGGTTGCAGATCGGCGCGGACATCCTGAAACGTCCGTTCATCACCGTCGGCTTCACCGCCTGGTTGCTGCTGGTGCCGTTGGCACTGACATCGAATCGGTGGATGATGCGAGCACTGAAGAAAAACTGGCAACGTCTGCATCGGCTGGTTTATGCCATTGCGGTTCTGGCCGTGGTGCATTTCTGGTGGCTGGTGAAGTCGGACATCCGCGAGCCGCTGCTGTATGCCGGCATCCTGACCTTGTTGTTTGCCTTCCGCCTGAAACCGCGGGTACACTCATGGCTGGCTCGGAAACGGATGGCGACCGATGGGGAAAAACCGGCTTGAAACCTTCAGCGACGGCGTACTCGCCATCATCATCACCATCATGGTGCTGGAACTCAAGGTGCCGCACGGCGACAGCCTGACGGCACTCAGCCCGCTGATTCCGGTTTTTTTCGGCTACCTGCTCAGCTTCATCTATATCGCCATCTACTGGAACAACCATCACCACCTGATGCACACCGTCGGCCATGTATCGGCCTCCATACTCTGGGCCAACATGCATCTGCTGTTCTGGTTGTCGTTGATACCGTTCGCCACCGCATGGATGGGCGAAAACCATTTTTCGGCCACGCCGACGGCGCTTTACGGATTCATCCTGCTGATGGCCGGCTTCGCCTACTGGCTGCTGGGGCAGGCCATCATCCGCAGCCATGGTCCCGATGCCCTGCTGGCCAAGGCCGTCGGCAATGATCTGAAAGGCAAGGGCTCGCTGGCCCTATATTTACTCGCGATACCGCTGGCTTTCTACCAGGAACTGCTGGCCGACGCCATTTACGTTCTGGTCGCGATCTGGTGGCTGCTGCCGGACCGCCGCATCGAGCGCATGCTGCAGAATCAACATCAGCCATGACGGCCGTCACCCTTTACCACAACACGGCCTGCAGCAAATCGCGCGAGACGACGGTACTGGAAATACTTCCGAAATAACCAAGAGGTCTTTATGCATCAGGGATCATGCCTTTGCGGCGCCATCCGCTTTGAAATCAATGCCGAGCTGCACAGCCCCGATGCCTGCCACTGCCTCCAGTGCCGGAAGCACTCGGGCCATTACTGGGCCTCCACCGATGTCAGCCGCACGGCACTCACCATCCAGGGCGAGGAAAACATCACTTGGTACGCATCCTCTGAAAAAGTGCGCCGGGGCTTCTGTAAAACCTGCGGGTCGTCATTGTTCTGGGACCCCATCCACAAGGACAAGATGGCGGTGGCCATGGGCGCTCTGGACGGCCCGACCGGCACCCAGCTCGGCATGCATATCTTCACTTCCGAAAAAGGCGATTACTACCGGATAGCCGATGACGTCACCCAGCATCTGCGCTGAAGCCGGCGTCAATACCCGGGCAGCTCGTTCGGACGCAGATCCCAGACCAGCACTTCGGCGTTCTCGCCTTTGCTGAAGTGCAGCCGTGTTTCCTGACGCACGCGTGCGCCATCGCCTGCCGACAGACGCACGCCATTGACCTCGAGTGCGCCGCGGGCCACATGCAGATAGGCATAGCGGTTGTCGGCCAGGCCCAGATCAGCACTTTCATCGCCGTTGAACAGGCCGGCATACACCCGCACATCCTGGTAGACGTTGAGCGAGCCCTCTGCGGAATCCGGTGAAATGATCTGACGCAATTTCCCGCGCTTTTCGGCAGCATCGAAGTTCACCTGCT
>JBMSNF010000115.1:0-5859 GCA_049421545.1 Arenimonas sp. | reverse complement strand
CGAGCCGCAGGGCAGCTACGGCGACAGTACCCTCGCCTGCGAAGTGATGGTCGGGCAATGGCACTCGGTGGATGGCAAACGCGCCGCACTGCCGTTCTATCTTGCCGCCGAAGGATCCATTTCCGGAAAACTCAGCAACCGCTACGGTGCCATCGGCGCGGTCAGCAACCAGGCCGTGCACGCACCGGCCGAGCGTTTCTGGCGCGCACTCAAAGCCGGCGACCGCAATGCGGTGGCGGCGGAAATCCGTTACCCGATCAAGGTCACCCTCAACGGCAAAATCAAAACCCTGCGCAACGCCGCCGAACTGCTGGCGGTATACGATGCGGTGTTCACACCGGCCTACCGCAAGGCCATCGGTGAGGCGATTCCGCGCAACATGTTCGTGCGCGACCAGGGCGCCATGCTCGGCAGCGGCCAGGTCTGGTTCGGTGCCAATGGCAAAGTCATCGCGCTCAACAATTTCTGAATCCCGATGAGCGCACTCTCTTTCCGCTGGGCCCGCCTGCACGAACTGATCGCACCGGAATGGCACAGCGTGATGGCCGCGCGCGAAGCGGTGTTCATCGTCGAGCAGAACTGTCCGTACCAAGATGCCGATGCGCTGGATGCGCAGTCCTGGCATCTGCTCGGCAGCGTGGACGGCACACTGGCCGCCTACCTGCGCGTGGTCGATCCGGGACGTAAATCGGTGCATGCCGGCGTGTTCTACGCCGAGCCCTCGATCGGGCGCGTGCTCACCGCCGCCGCTTTCCGCGGCAAAGGTTACGGGCAACAGCTGATGCGCGAGGGCATCGCCGGTTGCGATCGTCTTTATCCCGGCCAGGGCATCCGCATCAGCGCACAATCGTATCTGCTGGCGTTCTACCGCGCGCTCGGTTTCGTCGCCCTCGGCGATGAATACGACGAAGACGGCATTCCGCATTTCGAAATGCGGCGCGACTGAAGCCTCAATCGGCCAGAAACCATCCGGTGATGGCCAGGCGATCGGCGCCGGCCCAGGGTGACACCAGACTGACCGTGTGCGATTGCGGCACTCGGAACAGCGAGAGCGTGTTCCAGTAGGGCACGAAGGTGTCCACCAGCCGGTCGTCTTCATCATGGAACTGCAGCAGGCCGCCCCAATCGCTGTCCCATTCCTTGCTCAGGTTGATCACGAACGCACACACGCGGTTCTCGCCGGCTTCGCGGTCCTGGTGACGGGTCAAGAACTGGCCGGCCCGGTAGCGCGTTCCCTGTGCGCTGACCCGGTTGATGGTCGGCTCGCCGGTCAGCCGGCGCGCGAACATCAGGAACTCGGACGAATTCAGGAACTCGAGCACCGCATGCAGCGGGTTCGGCGTCCACCCTTCCTTCATCGCCTTGACGATCATGTAGCTGTCGTAGGAGAACTGGAATTCGGTTTTCGCCCGATCGTAGGCTTTCTGCAGCAAGGCCTGCCGGGCTTCGGCATCCATGCCGGCGTAGCTCGCGGCATCGATCGTGTGCGAGCGGCCATCGGAGCGTTCCGCCAACGCGAACGGGATGTCGTCACGCAGGCAGCGGTGCAGCGTTTCGGCGGCATCGGCTTGCAGAAAATCGGGAATCTGCACGCGCGTGCGCTGCACCAGCAGCTGGCGATGGCGGTTCAGATCGATGGCGTTGTTGATCATGGCTCAGAATCCGGCGGCCTGGCCGTCCTTGCGGCTTTCGGTGGCGCCCACATAGCCGCCCTCCGGATTGACCTTGATGGCCTGATAGCCGCCATAAGGGCCGTCGGCGAAACGCACGCTATGGCCCTTGCGCATCAGGGCACGGATGGTGGTGTAGGCGAATCCGGTTTCAAGATCGACTTCACCGCCATCGGCCATCGCCGCCGCCTGGCCGGCCGGCTCGGTCGAACCGTCATGCTGGATGCGCGGCGCATCGCCGGCTTCCTGCAGGTTCATGCCGAAGTCGACCAGATTGATCACGATCTGGGCATGGCCCTGCGGCTGCATGGCGCCGCCCATCAGGCCGAAACTGACCCAGGGCTTGCCGTCTTTGGTGATGAAGGCCGGAATGATGGTGTGGAACGGACGCTTGCCCGGCGCGAAGCTGTTCGGATGGCCCGCTTTCAGCACGAACTGCTCGCCGCGGTCCTGGAAAATGAAACCGAGTCCCGGCGGCGCCATGCCGCTGCCCATGCCGCGGTAATTGGATTGGATCAGCGAGACCATCATGCCGTCGGCATCGGCGGTGGTCAGGTAGATGGTGTCGCCCTCGTTCAGTTCGGGAATGATGCCCGGCTCGACCGCTTTCATGGCTTTGTCCATCGAAATGAGTTTGCCGCGCTCGCGCGCATACTCTTTGGAAATCAGGCGCGCAACCGGCGTCTTGTAGAAATCCGGATCGGCGTAGGACGCGGCGCGGTCCGCGAACGCCAGCTTCTTGGCCTCGACGAACAGGTGGATGTGCTCGGTGCTGCCGAAGCCGTAGGATTTCAGATCATACGGCTCGAGCAGATTCAGAATCTGCAGGGCCGCGATGCCCTGTCCGTTCGGCGGCAGTTCCCAGACATCGTAACCGCGGTAGTTGGTGCTGACCGGCTCGACCCACTCGCCCTGATGTGCGGCCAGATCTTCATAGCGCAGGAAGCCGTCGTTGGCCTTGAAGTAGGTGTCGATGCTGCGGGCGATGGCGCCCTTGTAGAAGGCATCACGTCCTTCACGGCCGATCACTTCCAGGGTATTGGCCAGATTCGGATTGCGCCAGCGCTCGCCGGTGCGGGGCGCGCGTTTGCCGTCGACCGTGAATTGTTCGGTGAATCCGGGCCACTTCGACAGCGTCGGCACGCTGCGGTCCCAATAGTAGGCGATGGTTTCATGCACGGGATGGCCATCGCGCGCGTAGGCGATGGTCGGCGCCAGATTCTGCGCCATGCTGCGTTTGCCGAAGCGGGCATGCAGCGCGAACCACGCATCCACCGCGCCCGGCACGGTCACCGGCAACGGGCCGTGCGAGGGAATGTCGGTCAGCCCGCGGCGTTGGAACTCGGCCAGGCTGAGCGCTTTCGGCGACCGGCCCGAGCCGTTGTAGCCATGCAATTTGCGGGTTTTCGGATCCCAGACGATGGCGAACAGATCGCCGCCGATGCCATTGCCGGTCGGCTCCATCAAACCCAGCGCGGCATTGGCGGCAATGGCGGCGTCCATGGCGCTGCCGCCCTCGCGCATGGTCTGCAAGGCGATCTGGGTGGCCAGCGGATGGGAGGTCGCGGCCATCGCTTTCGGCGCATACACTTCGCTGCGCATGGCGAAGACCGGACCGGTGATGCGATCGGCGGCATGCGCGCCGGAAACGGCGAGAACACCCAGCAAGCCCAATTTTTGGCACAATGTCATAACGTCTCCGGTGGTAGCCATGGCCCAGATCAATCCGATTTTCAGCGTTCCGTTCGCTTTCGATCAACTGGAGGATTGTGCCAGTTTAAATCAGGCCCTGCGCGAATTGTTCATCCACCGTGAAGCCCAGGGTCCGCGCTTCGCCAACCCGAACCCGTACACTCCGCGCAACAAGGAGCTGTTCGAAAGCAATTTCGACCTGTTCAGCTGGCCGGAAGCCTGCATCGCCGAACTGCGGGAGTTCTGCCTGTCACGCATCGCCCAGACCGTGGCCGAGCTCAACCGCTATGACGCCGCGCGCATGGCACGCCTGCAGATCGTCACCGATGCCTGGTTCCACATCACCCGCCGCGGCGGTTTCTTCGGCGTGCACAATCACCCGATGGCTTCCTGGTCGGCGGTGTACTGCGTCAGCGCCGGCGAGCACGACGCCGACCAACCCGATTCGGGCCGGCTCAGCTTCATCAATCCCTTGGCGCAGATGTATCTGGATGCCGGCAATTCCCAGCAGATATCGCCATTCCAGCTCAGCAATCACGCCTTCGATTTGAAGCCGGGCATGCTGGTGATCTTCCCGTCCTGGGTACTGCATCAGGTCATGCCGTTCTATGGCGAAGGCGAACGCATCACCGTCGCCATGAACTGCGCGATGCATTTCCGATGATCGATACTGCCTTTGTAAGCGGTGTGCTGCTGCCGGCCTCGCTCGGCATCATCATGCTCGGGCTGGGCATGACCCTGCATCCGTCCGATTTCGCGCGCATCCTGCGCCAGCCGAAAGCGGTGCTGGTCGGTCTGGGTGTACAGATGGTGCTGCTGACCGCGGTCTGTTTCGGCCTGTGCCTGCTGCTGCAACTGCCGCCGGAGCTGGCCGTCGGCATGATGTTGCTGGCGGCGGCACCGGGCGGCGCCAGTGCCAACATCTATTCGCATCTGGCCGGCGGCGATGTGGCCTTGAACATCACCCTGACCGCGGTCAACTCCCTGCTGTGTCTGCTCAGTCTGCCGCTGATCGTCGGATTCTCGCTCGCCTATTTCATGGCGGCCGATCAAGCGGTGCCGCCGCCCTTCTCCAAAATCATCGAAGTCGGCCTGATCATCCTGGTGCCGGTCGCGCTCGGCATGGGCATCCGGCAGGCCTGGCCGCAGCTGTCCGATCGTGTCGAGAAGCCGCTGCGGCTTTTTTCAGTGCTGCTGCTGGCCCTGTTGGTGATACTGACCATGGTGCAGCAATGGCAGTTGTTGGCCGAATATGCGGCGATCATCGGTCTGGCCTGCGTGCTGTTCAATGTGCTCTCCCTGCTGATCGGCTACGCCGCACCGATGGCGCTGAAACTGCCGCGCCGGCAGGCCATCGCGATTGCCATGGAAATCGGCATCCATAACGGCACGCTGGCCCTTTTCATCGCCTTCACCATTCTGGACAACAGCGTGATGGCGGTACCCGCGGCCTTTTATTCCATCAGCATGTTCATTACCGCCGGCCTGTTCGCGGCCTGGCTCAAGCGCACCGCCGCGCCGGCATGACGGCGGTCTGGCATCTGTATCTGCTGGAATGCCGTTCCGGCAAAGGCGCCACCACCCTGTATGCCGGCATCACCACCGATCTGGACCGGCGCTATGCCGAACATGTCGCCGGCACCGGGGCGCGCTACACCCGCGCGCATCCGCCGATCCGCGTCATCGCCTCGCGCCGCTATCCGGACCGTTCATCGGCCTCGAAAGCCGAAGCGGCGCTGAAAAAACTGCCACGCACCGCCAAACCGGATTTTTTCAAGCCGTGAAACCGGCGCGGTTGTGCAGTACACTCCGAAACATGCCCGCACGAACTTCCATCGCATGAGCACTCCAATGATTTACGGCAATGACAAACGCCTGCTCGCGGGAGGCAGCTTTCTGGTGCTGGCCCTATTGGGTTGGTCCGGCATCCATCCGTATGACCGCGCCACCTGGGTCATGGAAACCCTGCCGGCCATACTGGTGCTGCCGCTGTTGTGGGCCACGCACCGGCGCTTTCCGCTGACCCCGCTGTTGTACATTCTGATTTTCCTGCATTGCGCGGTGCTGATCGTCGGCGGCGCCTACACCTACGCCCGCGTGCCGGCCGGTTTCGCGGTGCAGGAGTGGTTCGATCTGGCCCGCAATCCGTACGACAAACTCGGCCACTTCATGCAGGGCTTCGTGCCGGCATTGGCGGCACGCGAGTTGTTCATCCGCCTGCGCGTGATCAACGGCCGCGGCTGGCTGGCGTTCCTGTCGGTGTGCGTGGTGATGACGGTGAGCGCCCTGTACGAATTGATCGAATGGGCGGCGGCGCTGGCCATGGGCCAGGGCGCCGATGAGTTCCTCGGCACCCAGGGCGATGTCTGGGACACCCAGTCCGATATGTTTTATGCTCTGATCGGCGCGGTGACCGCCTTGACCGTGCTCAGGCGCCTGCACAACCGCCAGCTGCGCGCACTGGCGACACCTTCCGGAGATTCGCATGGCCTTCAGT
>JBMSNF010000114.1:0-5909 GCA_049421545.1 Arenimonas sp. | reverse complement strand
CGGCACCAGATTGGAGTTGGCCAGAAGCACGCGCGGTGCGTCCGGGTGCGAGGGAAACACGCCGACCGGCTTGCCGCTCTGGATCAGCAGGGTTTCGTCGTCGTTGAGGTTTTTCAGGGTGGCGAGAATGGTGTCGAAGCAGGCCCAATCGCGGGCGGCGCGGCCGATGCCGCCGTAGACCACCAGCGCCTGCGGATTCTCGGCCACTTCCGGATCCAGATTGTTCTGGATCATGCGGAAAGCGGCTTCGGTCAGCCAGGATTTGCAGGACAGGGCGCTGCCTTTCGGCGCGCGGATCACACGGCTGGCATCGAAACGGGGATCGGACATGACGGGAACTCCAGAGGACTCCCGCCATTATAAACCGGGCGGGATTCAGCCGCCGGCGCCTGCCGGCACGGGGGCATTGCCCGGCGTCACGAATACGCCACCGGCGCGGTCGATGTCTTCTTTGCTGATGCTGCTGCCGGTCGCACAGTTGTCACGGTCTTTGCGTTTGATGCGGGTGCCGGTTTTGACCACACAACCGACGCGCTCCTGACGCTCGGCAGCCAACTGCGCTTTCTTCTGTTCTTCAGTAAGCTCTGGCACCGCCGGGGGCGATGGCGGAGACGGCGGCGCGATGGCCGGTGGAGCCGGAGCCGCGGGCGCGGAAAGCGCGGGTGGTGCGACCGGCGGAGTTGGCAGCGCAGGAGGAGCCGGCGGAGTTTGGCTGAGGGCGGCGGCAAGCAGGATGCTGATCATTCGGGATCTCCGATTCGGCTGAAGGCAGGACAGCTTGATGATACGCCCTTGGATTTGGCTTGGCAAAGCGACGGGGGCGCACCCTCCGCCGACCGGCAAGCGGCGCTTAATCCGCCAGCAACTGCTTCATCGCCAGCCGGAATCCGGCGGCAAAAGGTTCACGGAACACATGCCGGCCGCCGACCACACGATCAATGCCATGCACACGCACACGATCGATCAAGGGGCGGTTGCCGGCGAACACGAAACGCTCGACCACATCGGCATCGGTCGCGCCGAACAGCACCGGCGCCTCGGCATCAAGCACCAGAACATCCTGACGTTTGGGAACGCCCGCTGATTGCCAACCGCCCTTGGCGGCCGCTTCCAGCAGGAAACGCCCGACGGCGGGTTGTTTGTCGCTGGCGGCGATGTTGCGTTGCTGGTGTTTCAGACGCTGGCCGTACTCCAGCCACCGCAGCTCCTCGGCAACCGACACCGACACATTGGAATCGGATCCGATGGAAAAACGGCCTTTGGCCTTCAGGAATTCCGGCAGCGCGAAAAAGCCGTCGCCCAGATTGGCTTCCGTGCTCGGGCAAATGGACACCGTTGCTTTCGAGCGCGCCAGCGCTTTGACCTCGCTGGCATGCAGATGGGTCGCGTGCACCAGCGTCCAACGCTCATCGACCGGCGCGTTGTCGAGCAACCACTGCACCGGCCGGGCACCGCGCACGGCCTCGCATTCACGCACTTCCGCCATCTGTTCGGCGATATGGATATGGATGGGCAGATCCTGTCCGGACAGCTGCGGCAGCAAAACCGATAGGGTTTCCGGCGGCACCGCACGCAGGCTGTGCAGGGCCACGCCGATTTTCAGCAGGTGGCTTTCCTGCAATTTCAAACGGGCGATCAATGCCAGATAGGCCTCGAGCGAATGCCCGAACCGGCGTTGGCCCTCATGCAGGGGGCGGCCATCGAAACCACCGGTCTGATACAACACCGGCAACAGGGTCAGGCCGATGCCGGCATCTTCGGCGGCACGGATGATGGCCTGTGACATTTCACCGGGGTCGGCATAAGGCCGGCCGTCGGGCTGATGATGCAGGTAATGGAATTCGCAGACATGGCTGTATCCGGCTTCCAGCATCTCGCCATAGAGCTGGGCGGCAATGGCATACAGCTGCTCGGGGTTGATGCGGCTTGCGAAACGGTACATCTGTTCGCGCCAGGTCCAGAAGCTGTCGGCCGGGTCGCCGCGGCGCTCGGTCAGGCCGGCCATGGCGCGCTGGAAGGCATGGCTGTGGCTGTTGGCGATTGCGGGTAAAATGAACCGGTCCATGGTTGATAGTGTAAGCGAGAAGCGATGTCGGCACTCAGCGGTTTGAAAGTTCTGGATCTGTCCCGCGTTCTGGCCGGCCCGTGGTGCGGACAGATGCTGGCCGATCTCGGTGCCGACGTCATCAAGGTCGAATCCTTCGAGGGGGACGATACCCGCGGCATGGGGCCACCTTACATCGGCAATATCTCGGCCTACTTCTCCTGCGCCAACCGCAATAAACGGTCGATTTGCATCGACCTGCACAAACCGGAAAGCCGTGAAATCATCGAAGCGCTGGTCGCGCAGGCCGATGTGCTGATTGAAAACTTCCGCACCGGTACCGCCGAACGGCTCGGCGTCGGCTATGCCGCACTCAGCACCATCAATCCGCGTCTGATTTACTGTTCGATTTCCGGTTACGGCCGTACCGGCCCGGATGCCAAGCGCGCCGGCTACGATTACGCGGTGCAGGCCGAAGGCGGTTTGATGGCGATTACCGGCGCGCGTGATGGCGCACCCAACAAAGTCGCGGTGGCGGTGGTCGATCTGGCCACCGGCCAGAATGCCGTCATCGCCATTCTGGCTGCGCTACAGCAGCGCCACAGCAGCGGACGCGGCCAACAGGTTGCGGTTTCCCTGTTCGATACGCAGCTGACCTGGTTGGCCAACATCGGCGCCGGGGTGTTGTTCACCGGCGAAGATGCGCCGCGTTACGGCAATGAACATGCCAGCATCGTACCCTACCAGGATTTCTCCGCCAGCGACCAGCACTTCGTGCTGACGGTGGCCAATGAAAAACTCTGGCACGCCCTGTGCGAGACCGTCGGGCATCCGGAGTGGATCCATGATCCGCGCATCGACAGCAACAGCCAACGCGTCCTGCACCGGGATCTGGTCACGGCCAACCTGCAGGCCATCTTCAGCACGCAGCCGGTGGCGTATTGGTTGCAGGCGTTCAGCAATCACGGCATTCCGTGCGCACCGATCAACTCGGTGAAACAGGCGCTGTTCAGTCCCTTGGCCGAAGCCAACGGCAATGTGCTTGAAGTGGACGGTATTCCATTGGTGGCCAGCCCCCTGAAACTGTCCGACTCCCCCGTGAACTATCACCGGGCGCCGCCGCAACTCGGCCAAGACTCGCAGGCCATCCTTTCCGAAATCGGTCTGGATTACGCCCGCTATGCGGCACTGGGAGTGGTGAAATGAACGTTCTCCGGAATCCGCACGGCGCCATCCTGAACGCGCATCTGGCCACACTCGATGGTCCGGATTACGGTGTCATCGAAAACGGCATCCTGGTCTGGCGCGATGGCCGCATCGTGTATGTCGGCAACGACCGCGCGGCCGCGGAACCTTTTCTGCACGATGTCGATACCGTGATCGATGGCCAAGGCGGCTGGCTGACACCGGCCTTGATCGACTGCCATACCCATCTGGTCTTCGCCGGCAACCGCGCGGAAGAAGCCGAACAACGCCTGCGCGGCGCCAGCTATGCCGATATCGCCAGAGCCGGCGGCGGTATTCTGTCCAGCGTGCGCCTGACCCGCAGCGCATCGGAACAGGCGCTGTTCGAAGAAAGCCTGCCGCGCATGCAGGCCTTGATGCGCGATGGTGTCGCCTGTGTGGAAATCAAATCCGGCTACGGCCTGGACCTGGAAAGCGAGCGCAAGATGTTGCAGGTCGCGCGCCGGCTCGGCACGGAAACCGGAATGACGGTGAAAACCACCTATCTGGCCGCCCATGCTCTGCCCCCGGAATACGCCGGCCGTGCCGATGACTACATCGATGCGGTCTGCAGCTGGATGCCCGTATTGCAGGCCGAGGGCCTGATCGATGCGGTCGATGTGTTCTGCGAAGGCATCGGCTTCTCGCCATCGCAGAGCCGGCGTGTGTTCGAAACCGCCAACGCGTTGGGTCTGCCGGTGAAAGCCCACGCCGACCAACTCAGCGATCTCGGTGGCGCGGCTCTGGTCGCGGAATTTTCCGGGCTGTCGGCCGATCATGTCGAATACTCGAGTGAAGACGACGTACGGCGGATGGCCGAAGCCGGTACGGTCGCCGTCCTGCTGCCGGGTGCATTTCATGTGTTGCGGGAAATGCAGCAACCCCCAGTGGATGGCTTCCGCCGCCACCAGGTACCGATGGCGGTGGCCACCGATTGCAATCCGGGCACTGCGCCCCTGCTGTCCTTGCGTCTGGCGATGGGACTGGCTTGCACGCATTTCCGCCTGACGCCGGAAGAAGCGCTGCGCGGCGCGACGGTTCATGCGGCGCGCGCGCTCGGCCTGGATGATCGGGGCAGACTGGCCATGGGACAGCGCGCGGATTTCGCGCTGTGGGATATCCGACATCCCGCCGAACTGTGTTACTGGCTCGGTGGCGACCTGCTCCGCCAACTGCTGCTGGGCGGCGATGATTCCGCCCCCTGAATTCACGCTGACCCCGCTGGGGGATAGCGCCTTGGTGCTGGCATTCGCGCCACGCATCGATCCGGATCTGAACGACCGCGTGCATGCCATCGCTGCGGCGCTTTTGGCAGCGCTGGGTACCGATCGCGTGGAATGCGTGCCGGCCTACCATACCCTGACCGTGCATTTCGATCCGATGCAGGATGATTACGAATCCATCGCGCAGGCCATTGCCGGTTTGCCGGAATGTCACGATGCCAAACCACATAACGCACGCGATATCGTTTTGCCGGTTTGCTACGATGCGCGTCTGGCACCGGATCTGCAGGCCGTGGCCGAATACACGGGTCTTGGCGTTGAAGCACTGGTCAATCTGCACAGCGGTGCCGATTACCGCGTTTATTTTCTGGGCTTCAAACCCGGATTTGCCTATCTCGGCGGACTTCCCGAGGCGCTTCACATGCCACGCAAGGATTCGCCGCGCCTCAATGTGCTGGCCGGCTCTGTAGGCATCGGCGGTGCGCAGACCGGCATCTATCCGGGCCCATCGCCCGGTGGCTGGCAGCTGATCGGGCGTACGCCGAACCGTCTGTTCGATCTGCAACAATCACCACCGAGCTTTCTGCAGCCGGGAGATCGACTGCGTTTTCAGCGGGTCAGTTTCGAAGAATTCGTGGCCATGGGTGGTGTGCCATGATCGTCTTTGAAACCGCCGGCATCAGTAGCCTCCAGGATCTTGGCCGACGCGGTCTGCAGAATCAGGGGATCGGCGTCTGTGGCGCCATGGATGGGCTGGCTGCGCGTGTGGCCAACAACCTGCTCGGCAATGCCGACAACACCGCCCTGATCGAAATCACCCTTGGCGGCACGCGATTGCACATCGAACAGACGCAATGGTTCGCCATCACCGGCGCCGATCTGCAGGCCGAAGCCGACGGCATCGCCGTCGACCTGTGCCGCCCCCTAATGCTCGAGGCGGGCACGATGCTGCATTTCAAACAACCCCGGCAAGGCTGTCGCGCCTATCTGGCCGTTCAAGGCGGCTTCAGCGCGGAACCGGTGCTGGGCAGCGTGGCCACGGACATCCGCTCGGGCATCGGTGGTTATCACGGCCGGGCTTTCCAGCGTGGCGACCGCATCGGTTATGCCGCCTGCCGGCACCCCGGAAAAACCGTGCGTTGGCATACCGCCTGGGCCAACCCGGCATTTCCGGAAGAAGGGCCCCTGCCATTCATCCCCGGCAGTCACTGGTCATGGCTCGACGAAAACCGGCAGGAACAGTTCCGCGAAACCGACTGGCGCATCAGCCGCCATTCGGATCGGATGGGTCTGCGTCTGGAACAGGCGCTTCATCCGGAAACTCCCTGGCCATCCTTGCTCTCCAGCGGCGTGGCGTTCGGCAGCATCCAGTTGCCGCCGGACGGACACCCCATCATTCTGGCGGCCGATCGGCAAAC
>JBMSNF010000113.1:0-5970 GCA_049421545.1 Arenimonas sp. | reverse complement strand
ATCGAAAAGAACCACGGCAAGGCAGTGGCCGATGCCATGGGCAGCATGGCCTTCGAGGGGGCGCGCATCATCCGTGAGCGGGTGGCGACTTATGGCATCCAATGCGATCTCAAGGACGGCGGCATCTACGCCGCGAAAACCCGTAAAAAGGTCGAGGGTCTGCACGAGCACAAGACGCTCTGGGAGAAATACGACGGTCTCAAGATGCAATTCGTCGAGGGTGCCGAGATCCAGAACTACGTGCGTACGGACGAGTACGAAGCGATTCTGATCGACCCGACCGGCGGCCACATCCATCCGCTCAATCTCGCGTTGGGCGAAGCCACCGCGTTTGAATCCCGGGGCGGCCGCATTTTCGAACAATCGCCAGTCACCGCGATCCAGCGCGGTACGACCGCCGTCGTCAAGACCGGGCAGGGCGAAGTGCATGCCAAATTCGTCATCGTCGCCTGCAATGCCTACATCGGCACGCTGGAGCCGAAGCTGAGCGCGAAAGCCATGCCCTGCGGCACCCAGGTGATCGCCACCGCGCCTTTGGCCAATTGGCAGGATGTTCTGCCCCAGGATCATTGCGTCGAAGACACCAACTACCTGCTCGACTATTACCGTCTTTCAGCCGACAAGCGTCTGATCTTCGGCGGCGGCGTGGTCTACGGAGCCAAAGATCCGGACGATATCGAATCGCACATCCGCCCCAATCTCGAGCGTACGTTTCCGCAACTCAAGGACGTCAAAATCGATTACGCCTGGACCGGCAACTTCCTGCTGACGCTGTCGCGTCTGCCGCAGGTCGGTCGCCTGGACGGCAACATCTATTATGCACAGGGCTGCTCCGGCCACGGCGTGACCTACACGCACATGATCGGCCGCGTGCTTTCCGAAGCCATCCACGGCCAATGCAGCCGCTTCGACGTGTTCGCCAAGCTGCCGCATTATCCGTTCCCGGGCGGCCGGTTGTTCCGTGTGCCGTTCACCGCGCTCGGCGCGCTCTGGTACGACATGCGCGATCGTCTCGGCGTCTGAGTCCAGCAATCCCCGCTATAATCAGCCGAGATACGCCTCTCGGATGCCGCCATGCCGCTTTCACGATACTGGCTTTTCCTGCTCGCCATCGCCGGCCTTGCGGGCTTCGGTCTGCGTTACTTCGGTGGTCACGGCTGGTCGCTTTGGCCGATGCTCGGATGCGCGGCTTTGGTCGGCGTCGGCATCGCCGATCTGATCCAGCACCATTCGGCGCTGCGACGCAATTATCCGGTGCTTGCCCATGGCCGTTTCATGATCGAATCGGTACGGATCGAGTTGCGGCAATATCTGTTCGAATCCGATACCGAAGAAACGCCGTTCTCGCGCCAGCAGCGCTCGATCGTTTACCAGCGCGCCAAGGAAGAACTCGACAAGCGGCCGTTCGGCACCCAGGGCAATGTCTATGCCGACCATTACGAGTGGATCAACCATTCGCTGCGGCCGGCACCGGCACCCGACTTGCCCTACCAGATCCGCATCGGCGGCAGCCGTTGCACGCAACCCTATGACGCGTCCGTATTCAATATTTCGGCGATGAGTTTCGGCGCACTGTCGGCCAATGCCATCCGTGCCTTGAATCTTGGTGCCAAAAAAGGCGGTTTCTACCACGACACCGGCGAGGGCTCGATTTCACGCTACCATCTGGAGCACGGCGGCGATCTGGTCTGGGAAATCGGTTCCGGTTATTTCGGTTGCCGCAACGACGACGGTACCTTCAATGCCGAGCGCTTCCGCACCAATGCGCATCTGGCCAGCGTGCGCATGATTGAAATCAAGCTCTCGCAGGGCGCCAAGCCGGGGCAGGGCGGCATTCTGCCGGGCCCGAAAGTGACGGCGGAAATCGCCGAAGCCCGCGGTGTGCCGGTCGGGGTGGATTGCCTGTCGCCGGCCAGCCATTCGGCATTCGACTCGCCCATGGGATTGCTGCGCTTCGTGCAGGAACTTCGCGAAATGTCCGGCGGCAAGCCGGTCGGCTTCAAGCTGGCCATCGGCCATGTCTGGGAATGGTTCGCCATCGCCAAAGCCATGCAGGAGAGCGGGCTGTTACCGGATTTCATCGTGGTCGACGGCGGCGAGGGCGGGACCGGTGCCGCACCGCTTGAATTCACCGATCATGTCGGCATGCCTTTGCGCGAAGCGTTGATGATCGTGCACCAGACCCTGGTTGGCCTGAATCTCCGAAAAGACATCAAAATCGGCGCGGCCGGCAAGATCATCACCGGCTTCGACATCGCCCGTACCCTGGCCATCGGTGCCGATTGGGTCAATGCCGCACGCGGCTTCATGTTCGCGGTCGGTTGTATCCAGTCGCAATCCTGCCATACCGGGCGCTGCCCGACCGGCGTCGCCACCCAGGATGCCAGCCGCCAGAAGGGCCTCGATCCGATGGACAAATCCGAGCGGGTTTACCACTTCCAGAAAAACACAGTGAAGGCGCTTGCCGAAATCCTGTCGGCTGCCGGATTGAGCCATCCCGAAGAACTCGGGCCGGAACATATCATCCGGCGCATCGATGCCAGCACCGTGCTGCCACTGTCGAAGGTCTATCCCCAAGTCCGGCCCGGGGAGCTGTTGACCGGCGTGCCGGAGCATCCGAGTCTGCGCGAGTACTGGCTGGGCGCACGCTCGGATTCCTTCGCACCGCCGGTTGGCCTGCTGAACGCACGCCGAAGCAAGCTGCAGTAATCGGCTTGCCTGCACCGCGGCTTTCCCGTAAAATGGCGGTTCTTGGGCGATTAGCTCAGTGGTAGAGCATTGCCTTCACACGGCAAGGGTCGCAGGTTCGAACCCTGCATCGCCCACCAAGAAAAAAGCCCCGCGGTTGCGGGGCTTTTCCATTTTACTGCCGCTCGATCGGCAATCCGAATTTCCACATCGAACTGAGCTGTTCGGCCTCGGCGATTTCATCGGCGTTCATGGTCTTGGCCAGCAGATCACGGGGTTTGCTGGCGGGGTAGTGCCCGTTCATGATGGCGACGTTGTACCACGCATAAGCCAAGACCACATCGCGTTTGAGGCCTTCGCCTTTGGCGTACATCTGGGCCAGTTCGAACTGCGCCGCCATTTGCCCTTGCTGGGCCGCTTTGCCGAACCATTGCGCGGATTCCGCCAGACTCCGCGGCACACCATCGCCTTTCTTGAGTTTCATGCCCAGATCGTACTGGCTGTCTTTGTCGCCTTGTTCGGCACCCATGCGGTACCAGCGAAGCGCTTCCTGTTTGCTTTCCTTGACGCCCTGACCGGAGGCGTACATGAAGCCCAGCACGCTTTGCGAATAGGCGTTACCGTTTTCCGCCGCCTTCTGGAACCACTTCGCCGCTTGGACGTAATCTTGGGCGGTATCGCGGCCCCGGTAATACTTGATGGCAAGGAACATCTGCGAATTAGTATGGCCCTGTTCGGCGGCACGGGTATACCAATCGATGGCCGCCTTCGGGTCACGCGGCGCCTTTTCGCCGGTGTCGTAGAGCAGCGCCAGTTTGTATTGTGAAGTTAGATGTCCCTGTTCGGCGGCTTTCAGATACCAGACCATGGCTTCCGGAACGTTCTCCGGCACGCCCTTGCCGCCGTAATGCAATTGACCGACCTGATACTGGGCTTCGGCATCTCCGGCTGTCGCCTTGGCGGTGTAGGCGGTCATCAACTTTTTGTAGAGTTTCGCCGCTTCGCCGGCATCATTGCGAACACCGATGCCGTATTCATACATGAAGGCCAGTTGCGCCTGGGCAGGCGCATAGTTCTTTTTGGCCAGCGGGGTCAGCAGCTTGACGCTCTGGCTGTAATTCCGTTCGGCGTAAGCCATCAAGGCTGCATCGAAACTGTCCGAGGCGGCATCGGCAAGCACCGCCCTTGGGGCGGTCAGGGCGAGGGTAAAAAAAAGGGCAATGACTGCCCCGGACTGTTTAAAGATCATGCGTCCATTTTACGCAAGTGCCTGAGCGCAATTGTAAATATTGCGTTCCGGAGTCGTAATACCGGCCCCGTGGTCATTGACGGCTCAGCTAATCTGATCAGCAGCAAAGCGGGCGTCGAGGAAATCCATGGCATCCAGCGCTTTCACCCGCGTCGCACGCTCGAAGGCATCGGCGGCGGCCTGTTCGTCATCGGCATCCAGCAGCAGAATCATCTGGGCGTGCTCGGCATGCACGATCGGCATGTTCGGTGCCAGCTTGAGTGCGGTCATCATGTGCTCCTCGGCCGCTTTGCGTTTGGCGCCGTAGGTCAGCCCGGCGAGGGTACTGCCGACTTTGTTGACGATTTCGGCATGCCACAGGGCGCTGGCAAGATGCGCCTCAGCATGTTTGGGGTCCAGTTTCAGGCAGGTGTCCAGAGCCGTTTTCACTTTTCCGGCCAGCCCCATTTGCAAAGCTTTGGCAATGGACAGGCCCTGCCCGTAGCGCCCGTAGCCGAAAGCCAGGCGGTAATGGCTGTTGGCCTCCTTGGGCAGGGCGGCGACCGCCTGCTCACCGATTTCAGCCACCTCCTGAAAGCGGGTCAGTTTGTCCTCGGCTTTCTTGACCAGATAGGTCGCGTGGATGCCCATGGCTTTGGCGGCGATGCTGGCACCGACCGGCCCGAGTGCGATGCCCTGTTGATAGGCCTGTTCGAATTCGCCGGCATGGAAGGCGCGCCACGCGCTTTGCAGCTGCTCGGCCAAATCTTCGGCGGAAACGCCCTTGGGGGCCGATTTACCGGCGGCCTTGATCAGCTGTGCCGCACGCTTGTCGTCCGGGTAGGGCTCGCCATCGCCGGTGTGCAGGGACTTCCAGGCTTTCGCCAGTGCCGGACCCTCATAGACAAAAGCTTTGTTCGGGCTGGGAAAGGCGGTCCAAGTCGATTTTTTGGTGGCCATCTGGGGCTCCTAAGCGTGGTTTTTCTGGGAGGCGGCAAAGGCCGCCAATTGTTCGGGGCTGGCATCCAGTTGATATTTCGCCTTCCATTCGGAGAAGGGCATGCCGTACACGATCGTACGCGCCTGATCCTTGTCCATCGGCAGGCCGTTGGCGACGGCGGCTTCCTGATACCACTGCGAAAGGCAGTTCCGGCAGAAACCCGCCAGAATCATCAGGTCGATGTTCTGCACATCGGGCCGGTCTTCCATCAGATGCTTGACCAAGCGTCGGAACGCCGCGGCTTCCAGTTCGGTATTCAATCGTTCGGTGTCCATCGGTTTTTCCGCTCAGGATGCGAGATAATAGCCTAACACCAGAACCGGATCCGGATAGACCCATGGCGGCCAAAGTATTGGACGGAAAACGCATTGCCGATACCCTGCTGGATGATCTGGCGGAGCGGGTGCGCGTCCGTGTCAACGCCGGGCGGTCCCGGCCGGGCTTGGCCGTGGTTCTGGTCGGCAGCGATCCGGCTTCCAGCGTCTATGTCCGCAACAAGCGCCGCGCCTGCGAACGCGTCGGCATCCACGCCTACGATTACGATCTGCCGGCGGAAACCACCGACGCAGAACTGACCGCCCTGATCGACCGTCTCAATGCCGACCCCAAAATCCACGGCATTTTGGTGCAATTGCCGTTGCCCAACGGCCGGGATGGCACCTGGCTGATCGACCGCATCGACCCGAACAAGGACGTCGACGGCTTCCATCCGATGAACGTCGGTCGTTTGGCACTTCGCCAGTTCGGCCTGCGGCCCTGCACGCCGCGTGGCATCACCACCTTGCTGGCCTATACCGACCAGCCGGTGCGCGGCCGCAATGCCGTCATTGTCGGTGTCAGCAATCATGTCGGCCGGCCCATGGGCCTGGAGCTGCTGATTGCCGGCTGCACCGTGACCTCCTGCCACAAATTCACGCCGAAAGAGGTTCTGGAAGCGCATGTCCGGCAGGCCGACATTCTGGTGGTGGCGGTCGGCAAACCGGCCATGATCCCCGGCGAATGGGTCAAGCCCGGCGCGGTGGTCATCGATGTCGGCATCAATCGTCTGGAGGAC
>JBMSNF010000112.1:0-6058 GCA_049421545.1 Arenimonas sp. | reverse complement strand
GTTGGAAATGCCTCCCAGACCCGGCGGGTCGACCGGATCGAACGGCGCCGGACCATGGGTGCCGGTGCCCGCTTGACGCCAATCCTGAACCGGCTCGACCAGTACCGGACGGGCGGCTTTGCCACGGGCCTGGTTGAGGCCGGTCGCCACCACGGTGACGCGCACTTCATCGCCCATGTTCGGATCGAGCACGGTTCCCACGATGACGGTGGCGTCCTCGGACGCGAAGCCTTCGATGGTGCTGCCGACTTCGTCGAATTCACGCATGGTGAAATTCGGTCCGGCGGTGATGTTGACCAGCACGCCGTTGGCGCCGTGCAGATTGACTTCGTCCAGCAGCGGGTTGTTGACGGCGGCCTGGGCGGCGGCCTGGGCGCGGTCATCGCCGCGGGCGGTGCCGGAGCCCATCATGGCCAGACCCATTTCGCTCATCACGGTGCGCACGTCGGCGAAGTCGACGTTGATGATGCCCGGACGGGTGATCAGTTCCGAAATACCCTGGACCGCTCCCATCAGCACTTCGTTGGCGGCCTTGAAGGCACTGATCATGGTGGCGTCACGGCCGAGCACGGTAATCAGTTTTTCATTGGGCACGGTAATCAGCGAGTCGCAGTGCTTGGCCAGTTCTTCGATGCCCTGCAATGCGGTCTGCATGCGACGGCGACCTTCGAACGGGAAAGGCTTGGTGATGACCGCGACGGTCAGGATGCCGAGTTCCTTGGCGATCTGCGCGACCACCGGCGCGGCACCGGTACCGGTACCGCCGCCCATGCCGGCGGTGATGAACACCATGTCGGCACCTTCCAGCGCACGCACGATGGCGTCGCGGTCTTCCAGCGCGGCCTGACGGCCGACTTCCGGGTTGGCGCCTGCGCCGAGACCTTTGGTGACATTGGTGCCCAGCTGCAGATGGGTCTTGGCACCGCATTGTTTGATGGCCTGGGAGTCGGTGTTGGCCATGATGAACTCGACGCCTTCCACGCCCGAGTTGACCATGTGCGCCACGGCGTTACCGCCGCCGCCGCCGACACCGACCACTTTGATGACTGCATTGGGTGCAGTCTGTTCCACTAATTCGAAATACGCCATGATGATGTCCTCTTTGGTTTTATGTGTGTTTTACAACTCGCCTTTCACGAACTTGCTGATCTTTCCGAACCAACCGCCGACTGCATTTGGACTGCGGAAACCCGGGCGGCGCGGGTTGTCGCTCATACGTCCCCACTGCATCAGACCGACTGCCGTGGCGAATGTGGGATTGCCGACCACTTCACCCAATCCCTGGATGTTCTGCGGAATGCCTTCTCGGACCGGCATGTGCAGCATTTCCTCGGCCAACTCGACCACGCCTTCCATGCGTGCGGCACCGCCGGTCAAAACCATGCCGGCGCGCACGAACTCTTCGAAACCGGAGCGCCGCAGCTCGGCGTGCACCAGTTCGAAAATTTCTTCGTAACGGCTCTGCACCGCTTCGGCCAGGGACTGCCGCGCCAACCGGCGCGGCGCACGGCCGCCGACGCCCGGCACCTGGATGGATTCATCGGCGCGGGTCAACTGCGCCAATGCGCAGGCGTAACGGATCTTCAATTGCTCCGCATCCGGGGTGGAGGTGCGCAGGATGTGTGCGATGTCATTGGTGACCTGGTCGCCGCCGATGGGCAGCGATGCGGCGTGGCGGATGTAACCGCCGGCGTAGACCGCGATGTCGGTGGTGCCTGCGCCCATGTCGACCAGCACCACGCCGGACTCCTTTTCATCCATGCTCAGCACGGCATGCGAGGACGCCAGCGAGGACAGCACCAGCCCGTCGACCTGGAGACCGCAGCGGCTGATGCATTTTTCGATGTTGGACGCCGCCGAGGTCGCTGCGGTGATCAGCAGCGCGTGCAGCTCCAGACGCACCGCCGACATGCCGACCGGATTGCGCACGCCCTCCTGGAAGTTGTCGAGGATGTATTCCTGCGGAATGGCATGGATGATGCGCTGGTCGGAGGAGATGGCCACCACTTTCGCGGCCTGCAGCGCCTGCTCGAGATCGTGGTACTGCACTTCGCCACCGGCCACCGGCGAGATACCGGAAGAGCGCCGGCATTCGGTATGCGAACCCGAGATGGCGGCATACACCGAACGGATTTCGCAGCCGGCCATCACCTCGGCCTCTTCGATGGCGCCCCGGATCGACTCCACGGTCGACTCGATGTCGACCACCACGCCGCGGCGCATGCCGCGCGAATCATGGGTCCCCAATCCGATGACTTCGATTTCATCGCTATCGAGGGAATATTCGCCGACCAGAGCCGTCACTTTGGAGGTGCCGATATCCAGTCCGACGATCAGGGATTTATCGCTTTTGCGGCTCATGTCAGACGGGTTCCTGTGGGTTCGTTGGCGGTTCGGCCGGCACCGGCGCGGCAGGCGCGCGCCAGGTCAACGCGAATCCATTGGTGTAACGCAGATCGGCATGCACCAGACGGCGCGGCTCTTCCCGTTTGATTTTCGGCAACAAGGCCACGAAACGCGCCAGGCGGGCGTCGGCATCGTTGCGGCCGATATCCAGGACCAGGCCGTCGGAAAGCACGATGCGCCAGGCGTTGCGTTCGCTGATGCTGAGTTCGGTGATGGCCAGACCGACCGACTGGAACAAGGGTTGCGCCTTGCCGTAAAACGCCACCATATCGGTCGCCTGCAGAGGATGGCCGTTGAAAGACGGCAAGGCCGGCAGACGGGTCTTCGGCATCGTGAACACCGAGCCCTGTTCGGCCAGCATCTGCTTGCCGTTCCAGACCGCCAGAGGCCGGTACTCGTGGATCTGCACGATCAGGGTATCCGGCCACTGCTTGCGGACTTCGACCCGCTCGACCCAGTGCAGCGCCTGCAGCTTGGCATTGATGGCTTTGAGATCCACGGCGAAAAAGCCGTCTTTGAGATATGGCAGAGCCGCGGCGCGGACCTTGTCTTGGTCGACGAAAGCAAACGGCGCCGTGACCTGCAGCCGTTTCATCGGCCAATGCCGTCCGCCGACCCAGCCGTTGAGCACGGCCACCACCGGGGTGGCCAGAATGGCCAGCACCAGCAATCCGAGCAACAGGCGGCGGAAAGTCGGCATCAGCGCGCGTCTCCCAGGCTGGATTCCAGAATGAGCCAGCACAGCGTGTCGAAATCGATACCGACCTGCTTCGCCGCCTTCGGCACCAAAGAATGCGAGGTCATGCCGGGCGCGGTATTCACTTCCAGCAGATAGAAACGGCCGTCGGCATCGCGCATGACGTCGACGCGGCCCCAGCCGATGCAGCCGGCGGCACGGAACGCGGCCAACGCCAGCGCGCCGATGGCCTGTTCATCGGCACCATCAAGGCCCGGACACAGATATTGGGTATCGTCGGCCACGTATTTGGCGTGGTAATCGTAATATTCGCCGGCCGGCACGATGCGGATCGAGGGCAGCACGCGCTCGCCGAGAATGGCGACGGTGTATTCCTGACCGACGATCATCTGCTCCATCAGCAGTTCGCCGGGATAGCGTTTGGCCAGATCGACCGCGGCCGCCAGATCGCTTTCGGCGAACACCCGGCTGACGCCGACGCTGGAGCCTTCGCAGGAGGGCTTGACGATGACCGGCAGCCCGAGATCGCGGGCGGCGGCGGCGACATCGGCGCCCGGCGCCAGACGCGCGTAACGCGGCGTCGACAGTCCCATCGACAGCCAGATCTGTTTGGTGCGGATTTTATCCATGCTCAGCGAGGACCCGAGCACATCGGAACCGGTGTAGGGAACGCCGAAGGCCTCCAGCAGACCTTGCAGCACGCCGTCTTCACCGCCGCCCTTGTTGCCGTGCAGGATGTTGAACACCCGGTCGACTTTCTTTTCCACCAGCAAAGTCACCAGAGCAGGAATGCCGTCGACGGCAAAGGCGTCGATGCCCTGCGCCTGCAGCGCGGCCAGCACATTGCTTCCGGAATCCAGCGATACCTCACGCTCGGAACTGCTGCCACCCATCAACACGGCAACGCGTCCGAAACGGGCGGGATCGTTCATCTGTTTCATGCGTCTTGCTCCCTATCCAATCCTTTTACAGCCAGATCATTGGCGACAGCACCGATATCACCGGCGCCCATCATCAACAGCAGATCGCCGTCTTTGAGCACATCGGCCAGAATCCGCGGCAGTTCCTGTGCCGGCCCGACCACCACCGGATCCAAACGGCCGCGCGCGCGGATCGAACGCGCCAGCGACTTGGCATCGGCGCCGATGATCGGCGCCTCGCCGGCGGCATAGACATCGGTCAGCACCACGGCATCGGCTTCGGACAGTACGGCGGTGAATTCGTCGAACAGATCGCGCGTGCGCGAATACCGGTGCGGCTGGAACGCCACCACCAGACGTTTCTCCGGCCAGCCGCCGCGCGCCGCGGCGAACACCGCCGCCAACTCGCTCGGGTGGTGGCCGTAATCGTCGACCATCAGCGCCGAGCCCTGCTTCAGGGCCAGCTCGCCTTTGATGTTGAATCGACGGCCAACGCCTTGGAATTCGCTCAGCGCCTTGGCGATGGCTTCCGGCGCGACGCCCAGCTGCCAGGCGATGGCCGCGGCGGCCAAGGCGTTCAGTACGTTGTGTTTGCCCGGCATGTTCAAGGCGACGGCCTGGGTCACGCCATCGGGCAGATGCAGGGTGAAATGCATTTGACCGCCGACCTGACGGACATCGCGGGCGCGCACTTCGGCGGCGTCGCGGAAACCGTAGGTCAGGCAATGGCGCGGCATTTCATCGGCCAGCGCGCGCACTTCATCATCTTCGATGCAGAGCACGGCCAAGCCGTAAAACGGCAAGCGGTGCAGGAATTCCGAGAACGCCTGTTTCACGCGGTTGAAATCGCCGCCGTAATTTTCCAGATGATCGGCTTCGATGTTAGTGACCACGGCCACCAGCGGATTCAGGCGCAGGAAGCTGCCGTCGCTTTCATCGGCCTCGGCCACCAGCCATTGGCCGGAGCCGAGCTGGGCATTGGCACCGGCCGACAGCAACTGGCCGCCGATGACAAAGGTCGGATCCATGCCGCCCTCGCGCAGCACGCTGGCGGTGAGCGAGGTCGTGGTGGTTTTGCCGTGGGTGCCGGCAATGGCGATGCCGCGCTTGAAGCGCATCAGTTCAGCCAGCATTTCGGCACGGGGCACCACCGGAATGCGTTTTTCGCGTGCTGCGATGCGCTCGGGGTTGTCGGCCTTGATCGCACTCGACACCACCACCACATCGGCGCCGTCGATATGCGCGGCGGCATGGCCTTTGAATACGGTCGCGCCCATGTCCTGCAGACGTCGGGTGGCGCGGCTCTCGCTTTGATCGGAACCGCTGACCTGATAACCCAGCGTCACCATCACCTCGGCGATGCCGCTCATGCCCGAGCCGCCGATGCCGATGAAATGCACGCGCGGGAAGGCGCGGGCCAGATCGCCGTCTTTCAATAAACGCCGCTTCATGCCGCCATCTCCCGAACGATCAAATCGGCCACATCATTCGCCGCCTGCGGATAGGCGGCGGTGCGCGACGCCTTGGCCATGGCCAGACGCCGCTGCGGTTCCTCGGCCAGCTTGGCCAACTCCCGCGCAAGATTCCGCGCCAGATGCTCATCCTGACGGAACCACACACCGCCGCCGCTGTGCTGCAGGTATTCGGCATTGCGGGCCTGGTGATCATCGACGGCGGTCGGCAGCGGAATGAGGATGCCGGCGACGCCGGCCGCGCACATTTCGGCCACAGTCAACGCGCCTGCGCGTCCGATCACTACATCGGCCCAGCCATAGGCTTGCGCCATATCGGTGATAAACGGTTCGATGACCGCATCGACACCGGCCGTCGTGTAGGCGGCCCGTGCCTGCTCAAGCATTTTTTCACCGCACTGATGGCGGATGGCAAAACGGTGTGTCGACTTCAAGCCGGCAAATACGCCCGGCAAGGTTTCATTGATGGCGCGTGCACCTTGGCTGCCACCGAGAATCAACACGCGCAAGGCACCCTCGCGCCCGGCGAAGGCGGCACGCGGCAGCTGACGGTGCGCGTCGAC
>JBMSNF010000111.1:0-6108 GCA_049421545.1 Arenimonas sp. | reverse complement strand
CACGGAGTAGCCTTCCTGTTTCAAGGCGGCGCGCACCGGCATGCCGCCCGAGCGTCGCCACGTGTCGATCAGGCTGTAGGGCGCCGGGTAATGGGCTTTGCGGGCTTTGCGTGCCACTTGTTTAGTCAGCACTCCGGGCAGAATCTGCCGGGCCAGCCAGCTATTGCTGAGCCACGCCGTCGCTTTCTGCTTGAACGGGCGCTTGACGCCGTGTTCGATGAATTCACCCGCTTTGTTGACCATAAGAGCCGGGGCGGTCACCGCATCGACCACGCCGATGGCGCGCGCGGCTTTGCCGGAAAGAGCGCGACCGGTCAGCATCATGTCGAAGGCCGCCGGTGCGCCGACCAGGCGGGGAAGGCGTACGCTGCCGCCCCAGCCCGGGTAAATGCCGAGCTTCACTTCCGGCAGGCCGATGCGGGTACTGGCATCGTCCGAGGCCACCCGTGCGCTGCAGGCCAGACTGAGCTCCGTACCGCCACCCATGCAGTGCCCGTGGATCAAGGCAACCGTGGGGCAGGGCAGTTCGGCAATGCGCTGGAAAATGTTCTGACCGTTACTGATGGCGTCGAGCACGGTTCCCTTGGCATCGAATTCGGCGAATTCAGCGATATCGGCACCGGCGATGAAGCCGGCTTTTTTGGTGGAACGGATGATCAGCCCTTTCGGCGGTGCGAAGGCCATGCGTTCCAACAAACCGTCAAGTTCATTGAGCACGGCCTGACACAAGGTATTGACGCTGGCATCTTTGCGTTCAAGGCTGAGTAGCAAAATGCCGTCGTTGCGTGCTTCAAGCTGCCAATGTTTGGGGGAAAGACCGCTGAACTGATTCATACATTCGTTTGATTGAAATTGAAGTAAGCTTATCATCACCGTTTTGAGCATATTGGTCAATTATCGGGAACTTTTCGGGCCCGAAAGCGACAAACCCCGTAGCCATTGGCTGCAAAGATACGGAGATCCCGGCCCGATGGGCGAACACGAAATCGATACCGAGCTGGTTCAGCGGGCCCAGAAAGGCGACAAGAGCGCTTTCGACCTGTTGGTCCGGAAATACCAGCACCGTATCGCGGCGGTGGTCAGCCGTTTCGTGCGCAATCCGGCCGAGTGCCAGGACGTGGTTCAGGACAGCTTCATCAAAGCCTACCGATCTCTGCCCGGTTTCCGCGGTGAAAGCCAGTTCTATACATGGATGTACCGTATTGCCGTGAACACGGCCAAGAACCATCTGGCCAGCCAGAAACGCCGCCCCGGCGCCGATGTCGAGCTGGAGGACGCCGAGTTCATCGAGGGCGGCATCTATGTGCAGAACAACGACACGCCGGAGCATGAACTTTTACGCGAAGAACTTGCCCAAGTGGTCAGCAAGGCCTTGGCCCAGTTGCCGGAAGAAATCCGGCAGGCCATTAGCCTGCGTGAGATGGAAGGCCTTTCCTATGAGGAAATCGCCGAAGTCATGAATTCACCGGTGGGAACCGTCCGTTCCCGAATTTTCCGCGCACGTGAAGCCATCGATGCCCGCCTGCGCCCCCTTTACGAGTCCCAAAGAGTGCGCCCATGAAACCGATCAGCGAAACCGATTTAGAACAACTCAGCGCCTATATCGACGGCGAACTGTCGGACAGCGAGCGCCGCTTCTTCCAAAAACGCCTGGCCAATGACGCCGACCTGCGTGCCGCCTGCGAGCGGGCCTGGATTGCGTCCTCGGTGCTGAAAGCGCAGCCGGTGCATCTGATGCCGGCAGGCAGTGCCGAAGCCATCTGCGCGCAATGCCAGCCCGAGTCTGTCACAGCCAAAGCACCCTGGCGTCTGGTGGCCTCGTTTGCGGCCTTGGCTCTGGTGGCGGGCTTGGCTTATCAAATGCTGCCCAGCCCGGAGGCTCCGGCCGTCGCCGGTCCGAGGATCGCCCAACAGGTGCCCGAGCAGCCGCCAATCCAGGGCGTGCCGACTTCCAAGCCGGCGGCCCCGCAAACCACTACAGCCCGAGCCAGTGACAAGGCACCGGCTGCGGGCAGTCCGTCCTCCGAGCAGCTGGCGTCAGTCGACGATCCGACCCGTTTCGAGCTCAACGAAGCGACCCGCTCCAAATCCTGGCCGAAACGCGATCAGGGCATGGACGATTATCTGGCCCGTCACAACCAAATGACCGGAAACAATACCGGCAACGACCTCATTTCCTATGCGCAGATGCTGTCGGCCCCCGAAGCCGTGTCGGCGGATGCCGGTGGGGAAAGTCAATGAGACCTCTGCGCTTCCTGCTTCTGCTGCTGATACTGGCACCGTCCGGCGCGCGCGCCGAAGACGGCGGCTGGCTCGATAGCGGCAAACAGTGGGTGCAGCAGCTCTGGCGCGACGATTCCACGGAATGGCTCGAGCGCATCAACGGTGCCGTTGCCAATCACAATTACAAGGGCGTTTTGGTGCTGGTGCAGGGCGCTGAGATCAATACTCTTGCGGTTGAGCACCGCATGCTGAACGGCGTGGAAAGCTTGCGCATGCGTACCTTATCCGGGGCGCCGCGCGAACTGGTCAAAAAAGGCGATAAGATCCAAAGCAACAGCCTCGGCGCATCCGTGCAATCGTTTTCACCGGCGGCGTCCGGACAGATTACCTTCAGTCATTTCGCGAATGCTGCCGGCAATAAGTCCTATAAAACCCGTCTGGGCGAAAAGGCACGCGTTGCCGGTCGGGCCACCCAGGTCATCGATATCACGGCTGAAGACGCCTGGCGTTACAGCTACCGCCTTTGGCTCGATACCGAGACCGGCCTGCCGCTGAAGGTGATCACCCTCGACGAGCGTGGCTATGCCGTCGATCAGTTCGTGTTCACCCAGATCGAAATCACGCCCGCTTCCGGCAAAGCCAAAGCACCTAACGTGCCGCAGAGCCGCGAAATCAAATCTCCATTCAAGGAGGTCAAAGGCTTCCGTGTCATTGCGGCCGAAAGCCGTGCCGGGTCCACCCATTATCTTTTCAGCGATGGTTTGGCCAGTATTTCACTGTATGTCGAGCCATCGAAACAGAAGGAAAAAGCACAGATGCGCCGGGATGGCGTCAACGGCCTGATGCTCGGCGATGGCAGCATCCGCTACGTCGCCATGGGTAAAGTGCCGGTCGCCACCCTTGAAAAAATCCTGGCGCAGACGCAACGTTGAATCCGTTCCATCTTTCATCTCCGAGGTAGCCATGAAAGCAATCACCCCCGTTTCCCGTTTTCTTCTGGGTTTCTTCAGTTGTGCCGTGCTGGTGGCCTGTTGGCAACAGGCGCAGCAACCGGTTCAGGCGCAAAGTCCGTCAGCGGCGAACACCGCTCCTTTGGTCGCACTTCCGGATTTCAGCGCGCTGGTTGAACGCACGACACCGGCCGTGGTCAGCATTGAAGCCAGCGCCGACCGCAATGCGGCTCCGGGCCAGGAGTCGCGTGGTTCCAGTACCGAAGAAGAGCAGATGCAGGAGTTCTTCCGCCGCTTTTTCGGACAGCCGATGCCAGGCCAACCCGGTCCGCAGGGCCCGCGCGGCGGAACGTCTTTCGGGTCGGGATTCATCATTTCGGCCGACGGTTATGTGCTCACCAATCACCATGTCATCGAGGGCATGAACAAACTGGTGGTGCATCTGGCCGACCGCCGGCAGCTGCCGGCCAAACTGGTCGGGTCCGATCCGTCGACGGATGTCGCCGTGCTCAAGATCGAGGCCAAGGGCCTGTCCACGCTCGCCATCGGCGATTCCGACGCGGTCAAGCCCGGACAATGGGTGGTCGCGATCGGCTCGCCCTTCGGGTTCGATTATTCGGTGACCGCCGGCATCGTCAGTGCGCTCGGTCGACCCAGTGTCGACGGCAGCCAGCGCTACGTCCCCTTCATCCAGACCGACGTCGCCATCAATCGCGGTAATTCCGGCGGTCCCTTGCTCAACACGCGCGGTCAGGTGGTCGGCATCAATTCCCAGATTTTCAGCAATTCCGGCGGATACATGGGCGTCAGTTTCGCGATTCCGATCCGTACCGCGATGAACGCCGTCGAACAGATCAAGGCCACCGGCAGCGTCCGCCGCGGGCAACTCGGGGTCCAGGTCCGCGACGTCCAATCGGAGGAGTTATCCGATCTCGGCCTGAAAGCCGCTGAAGGCGCTTTCGTAGCCAGCGTCCAGAATGGCAGCCCCGCGGCCAAGGCCGGCATCCAACCCGGCGATGTCATCACCGCCTTTGACGGCGCCCCCATCATCAAATCCTCCGACCTACCTCCCCGGGTCGGTGCCCTGCAGCCGGGTGTGAAGTCGAAGGTGACCATCCTGCGCAATGGCCGCCAGCAGGAGGTTCCGGTGGTACTTTCGGTGCTGGATGAATCTGCGGGAAATTCCCGGAACCCGTCGGCCCCGGGTTCGGCACCTTCGAATCCGTCCAAACTCGGGTTCAGCGTCGAGGAGGTCAGCCCGGCCACACGAACCCGTCTCGGCATTGCCGCTGGCGGCGTCCAGATCGCCCGGGTCACCCAGCCCATGCTCGCCCAGCTCGGCATCGCCAAGGGCGATGTCGTGCTCGAGGTCGGGCGGACGCCGGTCAATTCGGTTGCGGCCTTCGAAAAGGCGGTTGCCGGCTATAAATCCGGTGATCGTGTCCGGGTGCTGGTCCGCAATGCCGAAAGCACCGCCATCCACCTGATCGGGGTACCGTAAGAAATTGATTCTGGGGCGGAAAACCGCCTCAGAAGCGGTGGCTTATGCGATAATGTCGGGCTAAGTTTTCCAAAAAGCGACCCCATGCAGCATATCCGCAATTTCTCCATCATCGCGCACGTGGATCACGGCAAATCGACCTTGGCCGACCGCATCATCCAACTCTGCGGCGGCCTCGAGGCGCGCGAGATGGAAGCCCAGGTGCTCGACTCGAATCCGATCGAGCGTGAACGCGGCATTACCATCAAGGCGCAGTCGGTGTCCCTGCCGTACACCGCCGATGACGGCGTGACCTACCAGCTCAATTTCATCGACACCCCCGGCCACGTCGATTTCAGCTACGAAGTGTCGCGCTCATTGGCGGCCTGCGAAGGCGCATTGCTGGTGGTGGATGCCGCCCAAGGCGTCGAAGCGCAATCGGTCGCCAACTGCTATACCGCCGTCGAGCAGGGCCTGGAAGTGGTGCCGGTGCTGAACAAGATCGATCTGCCCACGGCCGATGTCGACCGTGTCAAGGCCGAAATCGAAGCCGTCATCGGCATCGATGCCGAAGATGCGGTCGCCATTTCCGCCAAAACCGGCCTGAACGTCCGCGCCGTGCTCGAGGCCATCGTCGCCCGCATTCCGCCGCCGAAACCGGTCGACACCGGTCATCTGCAGGCCCTCATCATCGATTCCTGGTTCGACAACTACCTCGGCGTGGTTTCCCTCGTGCGGGTGGTGCAGGGCGAAATCAAGCCGGGCGATAAAATCCTGGTGATGTCGACAGGGCGCGTGCATCAGGTCGATGAAGTCGGCGTGTTCACGCCCAAGCGTAAAGTGCTTGGCAAGCTCTCGGCCGGTGAAGTGGGCTGGATGAACGCTTCGATCAAGGACGTGCACGGCGCGCCGGTCGGCGACACCCTGACCCTGGCCGCAAATCCGGCAAGCGAGCCGCTGCCGGGGTTCCAGACCATGCAGTCGCGCGTATTCGCCGGACTGTTTCCGGTCGATGCGGAAGATTATCCGGCCCTGCGCGAGGCCCTCGACAAGCTCAAACTCAACGATGCCGCCCTGAATTTCGAGCCGGAGAGTTCGGAAGCGATGGGCTTCGGCTTCCGCTGCGGATTCCTCGGCATGCTGCACATGGAAATCGTGCAGGAACGTCTGGAGCGGGAATACGACCTCAATCTGATTTCGACCGCACCGACCGTGGTTTACGAAGTGCTGCTGACCGACGGCAGCATCCTGCCGCTCGACAATCCGGCCAAATTGCCGCCGGTCAACAAAATCGAGGAAATCCGCGAGCCGGTGATCCTCGCCACCATCCTGACGCCGCCGGATTACGTCGGCAACGTCATCACCCTGTGCGAGGAAAAGCGCGGGTCCCAGCAGGGCATGAATTACATGGGCAGCCAGGTCCAGATCACCTATGAACTGCCGATGGCGGAAGTG
>JBMSNF010000110.1:0-6148 GCA_049421545.1 Arenimonas sp. | reverse complement strand
GGCCGAAACGCCGCGCGCGGAATAGCGCCGCTAAACCGAAATCAGGAACGCTGCCAGACGCTGCTCGGCACTGTAGTCGCCTGCCAGAAGCGCCGCTTTGTTGATGTCCTGCGACAGCAGACGGAACAGGTGTGCCTGAAGACCGGGCATCTTGCCGGCCAGAACCGCCATTTTGGGGAAGGAAAACCGGCAGAGCATCACGGTATCCAAGGCCACCACATTGCAGGGGTACTTGTTCTGGTGGATGGCATTCAGCCCGACCACCTCGCCGGGCAGGAAGAAACCCAGTACCTGCGCATCGCCGTTACTGTCGACCACGGTGGTTTTCACCGTCCCGGCCCGCACTGCAGCGATGGCCTTGAACTCGTCGCCTTCGCGGAAGATCACATCGCCTTCGTGGAATGGACCGATGTGTTCGACCAGTACATGCAGATCCATCAGGGCTGATTTGTCGTAGCCTTCCGAAAGACAGGCCTGTGAGAACGCGCAGGTACTGCAGAAACGCAGGGCATCGCCGTCATCGGCGGGTGCGGGCTGATTGCGGAATGGGGTATAGTTCATCACCTTCCCGCGGGGGCGTGGTTCAGGGGCTTGGAGGTAAGGGGCTTGATCGGACTGCGCATGCAGTAATTATAGCCAAGATTGCAGCAGATTCCGCCTCATTTATGGTCTAATACGCACTCAAGCAGGGGTGCCGACAGGCTGAGACATACCCTTAGAACCTGATGCGGTTAGCCCCGCCGGAGGGAGCTTCGGACTCGATCACCGGGCCGCCTGCGTTCATTGCCAAGGATTCCCATGAACGCGCAACTCAATCCGCTGCAACAGCAGGCCCAGACCCTTTCCGAATCGGTGACCGCGCCGATTCCCGGATCCCGCAAAATCCATGTCGACGGCTCGCGCCCGGACATCCGCGTGCCGATGCGCGAAATCGCGCTGTCGCCGACGCCGAAGCTGTTCGGCGAGGACGTCAATCACCCGTTTTCCGTGTACGACACCTCCGGCCCGTACACCGACACCGCCGTTGCCATCGATCTGCTGAAGGGCCTTGCGTCCGTGCGCGCGGCCTGGATCGCCGAGCGTGCCGACACTGAAATCCTCGGCGGCCTGAGTTCCGAGTTCGGACGTGCCCGCGAACGCGATGCGGCGCTCGACGGCGTCCGCTTCGGCAACCGTCCGCCGCCGCGGCGGGCGCTGGCCGGCGGCAATGTCAGCCAGATGCATTACGCCCGCAAGGGCATCATCACGCCGGAAATGGAATACATCGCCATCCGCGAGAACCAGCGCATCGACGCCATCACCGAAGCGCACCTGCTGCGCCAGCACCGCGGCCAGGATTTCGGTGCCAGCATTCCGCAGCGCATCACCCCGGAATTCGTGCGCAGTGAAGTGGCGCGCGGGCGTGCCGTGATTCCGGCCAACATCAACCATCCGGAACTGGAGCCGATGATCATCGGCCGCAACTTCCTGACCAAGGTCAATGCCAACATCGGCAATTCGGCGGTGTCCTCGGGCATCGCCGAGGAAGTCGAAAAACTGGTGTGGTCGATCCGCTGGGGCGCCGATACGGTGATGGATCTGTCGACCGGCAAGAACATCCACGAAACCCGCGAATGGATCCTGCGCAATTCGCCGGTGCCGATCGGCACGGTGCCGATCTACCAGGCGCTGGAAAAAGTGGACGGCCGTGCCGAGGCGCTGACCTGGGAGATCTTCCGCGATACCTTGATCGAGCAGGCCGAGCAGGGCGTCGATTACTTCACCATCCATGCCGGCGTGCTGCTGCGCTACGTGCCGATGACGGCAAAACGCGTGACCGGCATCGTCTCGCGCGGCGGTTCGATCATGGCCAAATGGTGCCTGGCGCACCATAAAGAAAACTTCCTGTACACGCATTTCGAAGACATCTGCGACATCATGAAGGCCTATGACGTCAGCTTCTCGCTCGGCGACGGCCTGCGCCCGGGCTGCATCGCCGATGCCAACGACGAGGCCCAGTTCGGCGAGCTGGAAACGCTCGGCGAATTGACCCAGATCGCCTGGAAGCACGATGTGCAGACCATCATCGAAGGTCCCGGCCACGTGCCCATGCACCTGATCAAGGAAAACATGGACAAGCAGCTGCGCGAATGCGGCGAGGCGCCGTTCTATACGCTCGGCCCGCTGACCACCGACATCGCGCCGGGTTACGACCACATCACCAGCGCCATCGGCGCCGCCATGATCGGCTGGTATGGCACCGCCATGCTCTGCTACGTGACCCCGAAGGAACATCTCGGCCTGCCCAACAAGCAGGATGTGCGCGAAGGCCTGATGGCCTACAAAATCGCCGCGCACGCCGCCGATCTGGCCAAGGGCCATCCGGGCGCGCAGGCCCGCGACAACGCCCTGTCGAAGGCACGTTTTGAATTCCGTTGGGAAGACCAGTTCAATCTCGGCTTGGACCCGGAGCGCGCCCGCGAATACCACGACGAAACCATGCCGAAACAGGCGCACAAGGTCGCGCACTTCTGTTCGATGTGCGGCCCGCATTTCTGTTCGATGAAGATCAGCCAGGACGTGCGTGAATTCGCCGACCAGCAGGATGTGGCCAAAGGCATGGCCGAGAAATCGCAGGAATTCCTGGCGCAGGGCGCCGAGGTCTATCGGCCGGAATAACGGCTCCGCTCAGACCGGCGCCGCCTGCAGCGACACCCGCTTGGCGCCGCCATCCAGCCATTGCGTGCCGATTTCACGGAAGCCGAATTTATCGTGGAAGCGGCGCGAAATCTCGTTCGGCGGCTCGATGTTGTACTCGCAGGTCACTGTCGGCACGCCCTGCGTCCGTGCGCGTGCGAACACGGCCTTGTACACCTGTGTGCCGAGCTTCAGCCCGGCATGTTCCGGTGCGATCACGATGCGGTCGACATACAGAAACACCGGGTAGCGCGCCGCGAAGAAATCGTAGTTGGCATTGGCATAGCCGGCGCCTTCGCGCATCGCCAGTAGGAATCCGGCTACTGCGTCATCGACGGTAATGACCCAGTTGAGGCCTGCCAAGGCCTGCAATTCCTGCAGGCGTAACGCGTCCATCGCGCTCGTGTACTGCACGGCGGCATCGTTCAGCGCCAGAATCGCAGACATATCGTCCACCCTGGCATTGCGGATGCGGATGTCCGGCATCAGGGCAGTGACAGCAGCGCGACCGGTGCCCGACCGCTGGCGGCGCTGATCAACCCGAGCACGCGTGCCGGCTCGCTGCCCAGCCAATCCCAGTGGAAACGCCAGGTCCAGTTGTGCGCGCCGATGGTGCCCGGTACGTTCATCCGGTGCGCGCCGTCCAGGCCGAGCACGTCCTGCAGCGGAAACACCGCGATGTTCGCCACCGAATTGCAGCAGGCGCGGATCATCGCCCAATGTGCGTTTTCGGCATCGGTGGCCAGATAACTGCCGGCATAGACGCGTTCGCGTTCACTGGCCGAATCCCACCAGCCGCGCACGGTATCGTTGTCGTGGGTGCCGGTGTAGGCCACGAAATTCCGGCCCCAGTTATGCGGCAGGAAATCGTCGGTGCCGTCGGTGCCGAAACCGAACTGCAGGATTTTCATGCCGGGAAAGGCGAAGCCGTCGCGCAACGCGATCACGTCTTCGGTAATCAGGCCGAGATCCTCGGCGACGATCGGCAGCCGGCCGAGCGTGCGCTCGATGGCCTCGAACAGCGCCTTGCCCGGGCCGGGAATCCAGCGGCCCTCTTCGGCGGTCGGGCAGCTTGCGGGAATTTCGTAGTAGCCGGCGAAGCCGCGGAAATGGTCGATGCGGAACACGTCGGCCTGATTCAAGGCCCGCTTCAGACGGGCACTCCACCATGCGTAATCCTCTTCCGCCATTTTGTCCCAGCGGTACAACGGATTGCCCCAGCGTTGTCCGGTCGGTGCCATCGCATCCGGCGGGCAACCGGCGACCACGGTCGGCTGGAAATGCTGATCCAGGGTATACAGATCCGGACGCGACCAGCAGTCGGCGCTGTGGTGGGCGATGAATATCGGCAGATCGCCCATGATGGCGATGCCTTTGCCGTTGGCATACTGCTTGAGTGCCGCCAGCTGCGTATCGAAGCACCATTGCACGAAAGCCCAGAATGCGATTTCGTCGCGCAGACGCGTGCGCGCTTCGGCCAATGCGGCGGCTTCACGCCGGCACAGGGCCTCCGGCCAATGCCACCAGGCTTTGCCGTCGTTTTCGGTTTCCAGTGCCATGAACAGGGCATAGTCATCCAGCCACGAGGCTTCGCGGGTGCGCCATGCGGAAAACGCACTCTGTTCGCTGGCGTTGTTTTTTGCCGTAAAGCCGGCGAATGCGGCCCGCAGCTGTTTCAGACGCCAGGGCACCACCTGCGCGAAATCCACGCGCAGGGCATTGAAACCGCTTTCCGGGAGCGCCGGTTTGTCCAGCCAGCCGGCCATCAGCAGCGGTTCCAGCGCCACCATCAGCGGCGATCCGGCGAAGGCCGACACGCTCTGGTAGGGCGAATCGCCCGGGCCGATCGGGGTGGTCGGCAGCCATTGCCAGATCTTCTGTCCGGCCGATGCCAGCCAGTCCGCGAACCGGAACGCATCGGGCCCGAAATCGCCGATGCCGTTCGGACCGGGCAGGGAAGTGACATGCAGCAGCACACCGGCTTGGCGTTGTTGCAGATCGATCATGGGTGAAGCTCCTGTACAGTTTGGGCGCGCGCGAGTATCACCAGGCTGTGCGCGGGGACGATGACATCATAAATCGGTTCGTGCGAGGCCGAGGCCTCCGGTGCCGTGGTATCGAGTACGATCCGCCACGGGCCGTGCGCGAGTCGCACTGTACGCGCGGCATCCTGCGGATTGAACACGATGCAGGAATCCGGCACCGCCTCCGCGCCGTTTTGTACCTGGCAGGCGAATACGCTGTCAGTGCGGTCGTGCCAGTCGGGTATGGCCATGCGTGTGCCGGCGGCCGAATACCAGTGCAGTTGCGGCGTGCTGCCGGTATCGCCTTCATCGGCGAACCAGCGCGGATGCCGCAGCAGCGGGTTGATGCGGCGCAATGCCGCCAGTTTCGCCACCAGCAAGGCCGTGCCCGGATCCCGGTCGCCCGCGGACCAGTCCAGCCATCCGGTGGGATTGTCCTGGCAGTAGGCGTTGTTGTTGCCGTCCTGGGAGTTGCCGAATTCATCGCCGGCATACAGCATCGGGGTGCCCTGGGCCACCATTACCGTGGCCAGCAGCGCGCGCCGCACGCGGATGCGGGCCTCCAGAATGCCTGCATCGACGGTGTCTCCCTCCACGCCGAAGTTGGCGCTGGTTTCATGCGCGTGGCCGTCGCGGTTGTTTTCGCCATTGGCCTGATTGCGTTTCTGGGTGTAGCTCACGGCATCCTGCAGCGTGAACCCGTCATGCGCAGCGACGAAATTGACGCTGGCGACCGGTTGCCGGCCGCCGTGGTGGAAGACATCGCTCGAGCCGGTGACCCGGCGCGCGAATTCGCCGCGGCTGACGCCGGTGCCGAGCCAGTACCCGCGCACGGCATCGCGGAAGCGATCGTTCCATTCCAGGAATTTTCCGGGAAAACGGCCAAGCTGGTAACCGCCCGGACCGGTATCCCAGGGCTCGGCAATCCAGTGCACGCCGGCCAACACCGGATCCTGGCGCAAGGCCGTGAAGAACGGCGCCGAGGCGTCGAAGCCCTGACGGGTGCGTCCGAGTACCGGTGCCAGATCGAAGCGGAAACCGTCGACGCCCATGACTTCCACCCAGTAGCGCAGCACATCCATCACGAACTGCGCGACGCGCGGATGCACCACGCGCAGGGTGTTGCCGCAGCCGCTGTGGTTCTCGTAACGGCTGCGGTCATCGGGCGCCAACATGTACCAGCTGGCGTTGTCGAGTCCCCGGAAACACAGGGTCGGACCGTCGGCGCCGCCTTCGGCGGTGTGGTTGAAGACCACGTCGATCACCACTTCCAGACCATGCGCATGCAGGGTCTGTACCATCTGCCGGAATTCCTCGCGTTGGGTTTCCGCTGTCGTGGCGGCGCACAGGCGCGGATCCGGACAGAAAAATCCGATCGGATTGTATCCCCAGTAATTGACCAGGCCTTTCTCGGCCAGATGGCGCTCGTTGAGCGCATATTGCACCGG
>JBMSNF010000109.1:0-6215 GCA_049421545.1 Arenimonas sp. | reverse complement strand
ATGGTGCGCGTACGCTTTCTGAATCCGGAATCGGTGGAAGTGTTCTACCAACCCACCGGCCTGGCGCAGCTGGATTCCTTCGCCCTGATCGGTGGTGGCTTTACCGGTACGACGGTACTGAAAGAGCGCACAGGGAGTCTCGATTTCAGCACAACCGAGTTGAAGGTCCGCATCGACAAAGCGCCATTGCGTATCCGCTTCGAAAAAGACGGCAAAACCCTGTTGGCGGAAAACGGTGGCCTGCAGATGGCCGGAAGCTCGCGTGGATTCAATTTCGCGCTGCAACCCCAGGAAAAACTGATGGGCACCGGCCAGCGTGTGCTCGGCATGGACCGCCGCGGCCACAAACTGCCGCTTTACAACAAAGCCAGCTACGGCTACACCACCAAGGCCGAACAGATGTACTACAGCCTGCCGGCGGTGGTTTCCAGCAACAAATACCTGCTGTTGTTCGACAACACCGCCAGCGGCGAGGTCGATCTGGGTAAAACCGATGCAAACACCTTGAGTTTCTCCGCGGTGGATGGCCGCACCGCTTATGTGGTGGTGGCCGGCGACACCTATCCCGAAATCCTGGACAACTATACGGCTGTGACCGGGCGGCAGCCGTTGCCGCCGCGCTGGGCCTTGGGAAATTTCGCCTCGCGCTTCGGCTACCGCAACGATGCCGAGGTGCGCGCTACCGCGGCCAAGTTCAAACAGACCGGATTTCCGGTCGATGCCCTGATTCTCGATCTGTACTGGTTCGGCCCCGACATCAAAGGCCATATGGGCAATCTGGCCTGGGATAAAAAAGCGTTTCCCGATCCTGAAGGACTGATCGCCGATCTGAAGAAGGACGGCATCAACACCATTCTGATCACCGAACCGTTCATCCTGACCAGCTCCAAACGCTGGAATGAAGCGGTAGCTGCCGGGGCCATCGCCCCCGGTCCGGATGGCAAACCGAAAACCTTCGATTTCTATTTCGGCAACACTGGTCTGGTCGATGTGTTCAACCCGAAAGCCCAGGATTGGTTCTGGGGCATTTACCGCGGCCTGAAAAAACAGGGTGTGGCCGGTTGGTGGGGCGATCTGGGCGAGCCGGAAGTGCATCCGGGTGATACCCGCCATCTGATCGGCAGCGGCGACGCCTTGCACAATGCCTACGGCCACCAGTGGGCGAAGATGGTTTACGAAAACGCCCTCAAGGATACGCCGGACGAACGCCCGTTCAACATGATGCGCTCCGGCTTCGCCGGCAGCCAGCGTTACGGCATGATGCCCTGGACCGGTGATGTCTCGCGCGAATGGAACGGTCTGAAACCGCAAGTGGAACTGGCGCTGCAGATGGGCCTGCTCGGTCTGGCCTACACGCACTCGGATCTGGGCGGATTCGCCGGCGGCGAGAAATTCGATGCGGAAATGTACATCCGTTGGCTGCAATACGGCGTATTCCAGCCGGTGTACCGGCCGCATGCACAGGACCATATTCCGTCGGAACCGGTATTCCACGATGCGGCGGTGCAGGATGTGTTGCGTCCGTTCGTGAACCTGCGTTACCGCCTGCTGCCCTACAACTACACGCTGGCCTATCAAAACAGCATGACCGGCATGCCGCTGATGCGGCCCCTGTTCTTCAGCGACGAATCCAAACCGGCCTTGATCGACAACGCGCAGACCTATTTCTGGGGTGATGCGTTTCTGGTCACGCCCGTGACCGAGCCGGGCATGAGCGCCGTGCCGGTCGATGTTCCCAAAGGCGTCTGGTTCGACTACTGGAACGGCACCCGCATCATCGGCGGCAAGCGGGTTGATGTGCCGGTAAGCCTGAAGACCATTCCGGTTCTGGTCAAAGCCGGTTCATTCGTTCCCATGGCCGCCGAGAATATGAGCAACACCACGCAGTACGACAGTGCCAAACTGCAGCTGCATTACTACGCCGATGCTTCGGTGAAGTCCGCCACCGGCGTGATGTATGACGATGACGGCAAGGATCCGCAGGCGCTTGCTTCCGGACGCTTCGAGCGTTTGGATTTTTCCGCCAAGCAGCGCGGCAAGTCCCTGAGCATTACATTTCAACGCCAAGGTGATTTTGCCGGCAAACCGAAAACCCGGGCCATCGAATTGGTGGTACACAATTGGCCGGCGCCGGCCAAGCGCATTCAGGCAGATGGCAAAGCGGTTGCCGACTCGCGTTATGACCAAGCGGCACGCAGTTTGCATATTCCGCTGAACTGGACGGCCGAGCGCCTTGAGTTGAGTCTGCACTGAGGAGAACACCATGCGTGCATTAACGCGGATGACCGCACTCATGCTGTTGATGCTTCCCCTTTTCGGCATGACCGCCGCACAGACTGCGATGCCGCCCTATCCGGTGGAGGTGCCGAGCTACCAGCCGCAGAATCCGGTACACCTCCGTCACCCGGCATGGAGCAGGAATGCGGTCATCTACCAGATCAACACCCGCCAGTTCACCCCCGAGGGCACGTTCCGTGCCGCCGAAAAGCAGCTGCCGCGGCTGAAGGCGCTCGGCGTCGACATCGTCTGGCTGATGCCGGTGCATCCGATCGGCGTCAAGAACCGCAAGGGCACACTCGGCAGCCCGTATTCGGTGAAGGACTACCGCGGCGTCAATCCGGAATTCGGCACCCCGGCGGAGTTGCGCCGCTTCATCGACAGCGCGCATGCGCTGGGCATGAAGGTGATTCTGGACTGGGTCGCCAACCATACCGCCTGGGATCATCCGTGGGTATCCCAACATCCGGATTGGTACGCCCGCGACTGGAAAGGCGATTTCCAGCCGACGCCGTGGTGGGATTGGCACGACATCATCAATCTGGATTACAGAAATCCGGCGTTGCGCAAGGAAATGACCGAGTCTATGGTGTACTGGGTGCGCGACTTCGGCGTGGACGGCTTCCGCGCCGACGTGGCCGGATTCGTGCCGCTGGATTTCTGGGCCACCGCGCGCCGCGAAATGGAGAAGGTCAAACGGGTGTTCCTGCTGGCCGAATGGGAAACCCGCGACATGCATTACGACGCCTTCGACATGACCTATGCCTGGAGCTGGTTCGATGCCGTATCCGCGGTCAGCAAGGGAACGGCCACGCTCGACAAACTGTTCGTGTTCTATTCGCACAACGAAAGCGCCTGGCCGCGACGTTCCATGCGCATGACTTACACCAGCAACCACGATGCCAACGCCTGGGAAGGCACCGATGTCGAGAAATTCGGCGACGCACTGCCGGCGGCCACCGTACTGTCATTCACCGGCGAGGGCATGCCGCTGATCTACAACGGCCAGGAGGCCGGCAACCCGAAACGATTGGCTTTCTTCGAGAAGGACCCGATCGTCTGGCGTGCGCATCCGATGGCGGCGTTGTACATGCGTCTGGCGGCGCTGAAGAAAGCCAATCCGGCCTTGGCCAACTCGGACTGGGGCGGACGCATGATCAAGGTGCCCAACAGCGTACCGGCACGGGTGCTCAGTTTCGTGCGTGAGAAAGACGGCAACAAGGTGTTCACCGTCATCAACTTCAGTGCCGAAACCCAGAAAGTCCTGTTCGAGGAAGGTCTGCACCACGGCCGCTACACCGAATATTTCAGCGGGGCATCTGTTGTCTTCCCGCAGGCACAGGGGGTGATACTGCCACCCTGGTCGTACCGAGTTTATATTCGCACCCCCTGATTTTTAATAATGGTGAAATCCATATGAACTGGTTCTGGGTGGCATTGGGCGGTGGCCTCGGCGCCGTGGCGCGTTACGGTCTTTCCGGCTGGTTGTTGCATCACAGCGCGCAGCAGAAATTCCCCTGGCCCACCTTTGCGGTGAATCTGTCCGGCTGCCTGATTGCGGGTCTGTTGTTCGCGCTGGCGGCCAAGCAGGATCTGCTGTCGCCGAATCAGCGCTTGTTTCTGTTCACCGGCGTGCTCGGCGGTTTCACCACCTTTTCTGCCTTCGGACTGGAAACCGTGCATCTGCTCAAGCGTGGCGAGCTGGTGACGGCGGCAGTCTATGTGCTGGCCAGCGTCCTCGGCGGCGTGGCCGCCATCGTGCTGGCTTACCGCTTTACCGCCTGAAAGAACACCAGCTGCCAGGGCAGTGCGATTCGGCCGTCGCCTTCGATGCGGTAGTCCAGGTAGTCGCGCAAGCCCGCCAGAATTTCGGCATCGCTGCCACGGTCGATGCCGAACATGTTGCGGCAATAAAACACCATCGCGGCTTCGTCCTCGAAACACCAGGGGTAATGGCGCACGGTCATGGCCGTGACCTCGAAACCGGCCGCGGCCAGACGCGGCGGAAATTCGACATCGAAGAACACGCCGACATGACCTTGGCTGTTATGCCGGTGCACGAAGTCATTCAGAAAGGCCGCTACCGGCGATCCCGCCAGCACTTCACCGATCAGCAGATGTCCGCTAGGGCGTAACAGACGATGGCATTCGGCGAAAAACGCGGCTTGCCGCTCCAGCGAGACATGATGCAGGCCGGTCAAGGACAGCACCGCGTCGAAGGCGGCATCGGCAAAGGGCAAGGCCTCGGGTTGCCCCAAGGGAATGCTGCTGCCGGCAAAGCCTGTGCTGAAATCGCAGGCGGTGAGCGCCCGCGTCGCATCCAGGTAGGCGTTCAAATAGCCGCCGCCCGAAGGCACGTCCAGCAAGTCCCTGGCCCCCGCCGGCAAGTCTTCAAGCAAGGCCAGGAATTCGCCGTCGCGGGCCTGCGGATAGCGCTGCATGGCGGCATGGTACTGGTGCGCGCGCTGGGCGAAGATTTCACTGTAGTCGGTCATGGCGTCGCAGGGTCCGGATTTCCCCCATTCTAACCCCCGCCCTGGTTTCCGGCGCATCCAAGAAATATTCTTATGGCGGCGTCTTTTGGGCGGCGTTAGGCTTTGCCCATGAACAGCAATATCCACCCGATTGCCGGAACGGCGCAAAACCGTCTGTATGGCATTTATGTGCTGGACCATCTGCATCTGGACGAGAATCCGGAGCGGACGCGGCAGGCCCTGCGCGGCATGCTGCCGGGGGACGAGGACGCCATTTTGCTGAATCTGCTGCAACGCCGGCGGGTGTTGGTCCGCCGGGGCCGATTCGAAGCGCTCAATACCTTCGCCGCACGGCTGTACAGCCAGGGCTTCCAGATCGAGCTGGTGCTGCTGGACTGACTCAGCGGATCAAACGGTGTTCGACCAGATGCGCGACCACGGCCGGATCGGCCAGCGTGGAAATGTCACCCAGCGCCTCCGGTTGGTTTTCCGCGATTTTGCGCAGGATGCGCCGCATGATTTTGCCCGAACGGGTTTTCGGCAGGCCGGGCGCCCACTGCACCCAATCCGGACTGGCGATTGGACTGAGATGATGACGCACATGTTCGATCAACTCGCGGCGGAGAGCGTCCGATTCGGTCTGGCCGGCCTTGAGCGTGACATACACATAGATGCCCTGGCCTTTGATGTCGTGCGGCGCACCGACCACCGCCGCTTCCGCCACGGCCGGATGTGACACCAGCGCGCTTTCGATTTCCGCCGTACCGAGGCGATGCCCGGACACATTCAAGACATCGTCGACACGGCCGGTGATCCAGTAGTAACCGTCGGCGTCGCGGCGGGCGCCGTCACCGGTGAAGTAGGTGCCGGGATAGGTGCTGAAATAGGTTTCGAAAAAACGGGCGTGATCGCCGTACACCGTGCGCATCTGGCCGGGCCAGGAATCCAGCAGCACCAGATTGCCCTCGCCGGCACCGTCAATGGGCACACCTTCGGCATTCACCAACTGCGGCCGCACGCCGAAGAACGGCAGCGTGGCCGAGCCCGGTTTCAAATCGGTCGCCGCCGGCAGCGGTGCGATCAGAATGCCGCCGGTTTCGGTCTGCCACCAGGTGTCCACCACCGGACAGCGGCCATCGCCGACCACGCGGTGATACCAGCGCCAGGCTTCCGGATTGATCGGCTCGCCGACCGTGCCGAGCAGACGCAGCGAGGCGCGCGAGCTGCGCTTGACCGGTGCTTCACCCTCGCGCATCAGGGCGCGGATGGCAGTGGGGGCGGTATAGAAAATGCTGACCTGATGCTTGTCGACGACCTGCCAGAAGCGCGAGAAATCCGGCCAGTTCGGCACGCCTTCGAACATCACGGTGGTGGCGGCGTTGGCCAAGGGGCCGTACACGCCATAACTGTGGCCGGTGATCCAACCGACATCGGCGGTGCACCAGTACACATCGTCCGGCTTCA
>JBMSNF010000108.1:0-6258 GCA_049421545.1 Arenimonas sp. | reverse complement strand
TGATGGCGACAGACCTGATTTCCAGCATCGGGCCTTTGGCCTGCCGGCGGAAGGCGATGGCATTCAGTGTGGCCATGTCAGGGCTTCCATTGGCCATGCAACAGGTTGGCAATGCCGAAACAAGCCGGCGGATCGCGGTTGCTGAGTACGATGAGGGTTTCGCCGGTCAGCGGATACGTGCGGATATCGGTACAGATGCCGTCGGCACTGCCGCCGTGTCCCCAACGGAAGTCCCGCTTCGGCACATCGGCGCCGTAGCCCGTGGCGAAAAACCCCAAGCCCATGAATTCACGATGCGTGCGGGTGGCTTCGGCGAACAGTGCCGGCGACATCAATTTTCCGGCTTGCAGTGCGGTCACGAAGGCGAGCATATCCCGGGCATCAGCTACCTGCCCGCCGGCCGGGAAGCCGCGCTTGGGCAAGCTTGCGCAATTGACGACTCGTTCGCCGCCCATGTTCACGTAGCCAACGGCGGTCGTGCCGTCGCTGGCGCCGCAGTCGGTGAACGCGGCATGCCGCATTCCTGCCGGTTTGAAAATGTGCTGCATGACATAGGATTCAAAATCCTGGCCTGAAACGATTTCGACCATACGGCCGAGCACCACATGGCCATAGTTGCCATAGACCTGCTGTGTGCCCGGCGCAAAGGCCGGCGGGCGGCTGCCATGCAGGGCGATGATGTCGGCGGTGCTGGCTACGCGCGCACGATTGGCGGCGTTTTCGATACCGAACAGGTCGACATCACCGGCGCCGGCGGTATGCGTCAGCAGTTGCCGTACCGTCACTTTGGCGAAATCCGGATTCGGGTAATCGTGCAGAACACTGCCAACGGTGCTGTCGAGGGTCAATCGGCCGGCATCGATCTGCTGCAGCACGGCCACTGCGGTGAACATCTTGCCAGCCGACGCCAGATTGAAGCGGGTCGTCGTTTTGACCGGATCATCGCCTTTTTCATCCCGCAGCCCGTACGCTTTCTCGAAAAGCACTTTGCCCTCATGTGCCACCAACACGACTCCGGAAAACTGTCCGGCATCGGTAAGACCCAAGGCATAGCCATCGAGTTGCGCCAGAGCCTTGGCATCGGGCGCCTTGGCCTGGGCCGCCATGGCACCTGCGAGCAGAAACGATGCCGACATTCTCCAAAAAATCATACGCGTTGGGTCCTCATCGAACGTTCACTGTTTCACCCGGCAGAATGGATGACAACGGCGGAGAATGAATCGGGAATTCACAGGCGGGTGATTTCCACTTTCCGGAACTTGATGGTACCGCTTCCCCATTGCAAAGCAAATACGTTGTGCTGCGGGCATTATGCGCATGAAAAAGCCGCTGTCGCCAGCGGCTTTTCATCGGAGCGGACCGTGATTATTCCGCCAGCGTGAGCAGGCTGGCATTGCCGCCGGCCGCCGTGGTGTTGATGGTCAGCGTGCGTTCGGAGGCGAATTTCAGTAGGTAGTGCGGACCGCCGGCTTTCGGGCCGGTGCCGCTCAGGCCTTCGCCGCCGAATGGCTGCACCCCGACCACGGCACCGATCTGGTTGCGGTTGACGTAGCAGTTGCCCACCCGCACCGTGCGTGCGATTTTATTCACGGTTTCATCGATGCGCGAATGGATGCCGAGGGTGAGGCCGTAACCGGTGGCGTTGATCTGCGCCAGGATGTCGTCGAGCTTGTCGGCGTCGTAGCGGATCACGTGTAGCACCGGCCCGAAGATTTCACGGCTCAGCTGCGACAATCCGCTGATTTCATACGCACGCGGGGCAAAGAAACTACCGTGTGCGCAATCCTCGGACAGCGTGCAGGCTTTGATCAGCTTGGCTTCCTTGTCCATGCGCTCGGCATGCGCCACCAGAATGGCCTTGGCGTCCTCATCGATGACCGGACCGACATCGGTGCTGAGCAGACCCGGATCGCCGACGGTCAGCTCATCCATTTTTCCGGCCAGCAGTTCGATCACGCGGTCGGCGATGTCGCTCTGCACGAACAGGATGCGCGCGGCGGAACAGCGCTGTCCGGCCGAATCGAAGGCGGCGACCACGGCATCGTTGACCAATTGTTCCGGCAGGGCCGAGGAGTCGGCGATCAGCGCGTTCTGTCCGCCGGTTTCGGCGATCAGGGTGGCCAAGGGCGCATTACGTGCCGCCAGGGCGCGGTTGATGGCCCAGGCGGTTTCGGTCGAGCCGGTGAATACCACGCCGGTCACGCGCGGATCGCGGGTCAGTGCCGCACCCACGGTGGCGCCGTCGCCGGGCAGGAACTGCAAGACCTCGGCCGGTACGCCGGCTTCATGCAGAATCTGTACCGCCAGATAGGCGGTCAATGTGGTTTGTTCGGCCGGTTTGGCAATGACGGTATTGCCCGCGGCAAGGGCGGCGGCGATCTGGCCGAGGAAGATGGCCAGCGGGAAATTCCAGGGGCTGATGCAGACGAACACGCCACGGCCGTGCAGCTGCAGTTCGTTCGATTCGCCGGTCGGGCCCGGCAGTGCTTCCGGCGCGCCGAAATGACGGCGGGCCTGTACGGCGTAGTAACGCGCGAAGTCGACCGCTTCGCGCACTTCCGAGACCGAGGCGGCCACGGACTTGCCGGCTTCCTTGATGCACAGCGCGATGATTTCCGGCATGCGCTGTTCCATCAGGTCGGCGGCGTGCTCGAGGATCTTGGCGCGGGCGGCGGCCGGCGTATGATCCCAGCCCGGATAGGCGGCGTGCGCGATGTCGAGCGCTTTCGACACCTGCGCGCTGTCGGCGGCCTGCCAGCGGCCGACGATCTGGCGGCGGTCGGCCGGATTGCTGACGTCGGTGAACACCGCGCTGGAGGTGGTGCCCGGCACCAGCGGCGTGGCCTGCCAGGGTTTCACGGCCGCGGCAATGTCGGCGGCCAAGCGGCTCAGGGTTTCATCATTCGCGAGCAGAACGCCCATGGAGTTTTTCCTTTCTTCGCCGAAAATGGCGTTCGGAGTGGGGATGTGCGGATGCGGCTTGCTGGCGAAGCCGGCCACGGCGGCAATCGGATCGGCGACCAGCTCCGCCGGCGGCAGGCTGGCATCGGTGATGCGGTTGACGAAGCTCGAGTTGGCGCCGTTTTCCAGCAGACGGCGTACCAGATAGGGCAGCAGGTCTTCGTGTGAACCGACCGGGGCATACACGCGGCAGGGCACGTCGAGGCGGTCTTTGCCGATGACTTCCGCGTACAGATGGTCGCCCATGCCATGCAGGCGCTGGAATTCGAAAGCACGGCCTTCGGCCATGGCGTGAATGGCGGCGATGGTCTGCGCGTTGTGGGTCGCGAACATCGGGTACAGGGCGTCGTGCGCCGCGAACATGCGGCGGGCGCAGGCCAGATAGCTGACGTCGGTATTGGCTTTGCGGGTGAACACCGGATAGCCGGACAGGCCGTCGACCTGTGCTTTTTTGATTTCGGAATCCCAGTAGGCGCCCTTGACCAGACGCATCGGCATGCGACGGCCGGTGCGGCGGGCGGCATCGACCAGATAGTCGATCACGAACGGCGCGCGCTTCTGGTAGGCCTGTACGGCCAGACCATAACCTTCCCAACCGTCCAGCGAGGGGTCGGAGAAGGCGCCGACGATCACTTCCAGCGACAATTCCAGGCGTTCGGATTCCTCGGCGTCGATGGTGAAGCCGATGCCCTGGGCCTTGGCCAACTGGGCCAGTTCGAGCACGGCCGGAGTCAATTCGGCCAGCACCCGGGCCCGTTTGTTGAATTCGTAGCGCGGATGCAGTGCCGACAACTTTACCTAGATGGACGGCGCGGAGAACACGTCCGGGTAGGGGCCGCCGGCACCGATGGCGCGGATGGCATCGCGGTAGGCCTGCAGGTAACGGGCGGCGTCCTTGCGGGTCAGCGCGCCCTCACCGAGCATGTCGAAGCTGTAGCGGTAGGCGGCGTTGTCGCCGTTGCGTGAGCGTTGCAGGGCCTCATCGATGCTGCGGCCCATGACGAACTGGTGGCCCATGATGCGCATGGCCTGACGCACGGCGAGGCGGATGGCCGGCTCGCCCATGCGGCCGATCAGGCGCTTGAACGAACCCACCGCATTGCGTTGGGTTTCGCCGGCAAGATTGACCAGACGGCCGGTCAGCATCAGGCCCCAGGTCGAGGCATTCACCAGCAGGGACGTGGACTGGCCGACATGGGCGTCCCAGTCGGCATCGCCGAGCTTGTCGCGGATCAGCTTGTCGGCGGTGCCCTGATCCGGGATGCGCAGCAGGGCCTCGGCCACGCACATCAGCAAAACGCCCTCCTCCGAGCTGAGGTCGTATTCGCGCATGAAGGCTTCGACCATCGCCGGATCGGCCGCGCGCAGGCGGGTGCGCTCGACCAAGGTGACCGCCTCGGCCTGGACTTCGGGGCCGGAAACCGGTGCAGCCGCCAGCAGTTCGGCGATATGTTCACCTTCATCACGCAGATAGGCGGCGGTGATGCGCTGCATCAGTTCCGGGCGGAGGGCAGGCAGTTCAGGGCTGATGATGGGATTCACAGCGGGGTCCGGCGGGCAAGGAGGTCCAATTTTAAGGGGCTTTTGCCAAAAGCGTAACCCCCCGAGCGCGTGAAGACGCCGGAAGCGAAGGCTTGCCCAAGTCATGGAGAAGGCGGTAAAATTGCCCGTTGAGAAAAACTGAGGCTGCATCATGAAATTTCCCCGTATGAAACAGGGCGCTGCCGTGCTGATGGGCGTGTTGACGACCGGATTGGCGTTCGCCCAGACCGAGCCGACCGAACCGGCGCGCTGGCAGCTGAACATGACCCCGGGTGTGACCAGCACTGCGGCCAACGCCTATGATGCGCACATGATGATGCTTTGGATCTGCGTGGTCATCGGCATCATCGTGTTCGGTGCCATGGCCTATGCCATGTTCAAATTCCGCCACTCGAAAGGCGCGGTGCCGGATACCACGCTGACCCACAGCACCAAGCTCGAGCTGATCTGGACCATCATCCCGATCCTGATTCTGGTGGTCTCGGCCTACCCGGCAACCCTGAAAGTCATGGCGCAATACGGCGCCGACCACGGTGCCGAAAAAGACGAAATGGTGATCAAGGTCACCGGCTACCAGTGGATGTGGCGTTATGAATACGTCGGCGAAGGCGTTGATTTCATCTCCCGCCTCGACCGCACCTCCGACGGCCTTCGCCAGAACAAGGCCGCCAGTCAGGCCGAAATCGCCGCCCATGGCACCTATCTGCGTGATGTCGACCGGCCGTTGGTCATTCCGGCCGATACCCGCATCCGCTTCGTGATTACCGCCGACGACGTCATCCACAGTTGGTGGGTCCCGGCCTTGGGCTGGAAGCAGGACGCCATCCCCGGCATCATCAACGACGCCTGGACCAAAGTCGCCACCCCGGGCACCTACCGTGGCGTCTGCGCCGAGCTGTGCGGCAAGGATCACGGCTTCATGCCGATCGTGGTGAAAGTGCTGCCGAAGGCCGAATACGCCGCCTGGTTGGCCGCCCAGAAGCCGGCCCCGGCCGTCGAAGCGCCGGTCCCCGCCGCTGAAGCCGCGCCTGCAGCAGAAGCGGCACCGGCTCCGGCTGCCGAGGCCGCGCCTGTCGCGACCGCCGAAACCGCCGCGGCTCCCGCCGCATAACGCATTTCCGAATTCAAGAAAACAGAGGCAATCATGGCCGACCATAAACAAGGTTTCATCGAGCGGTGGTTCTACTCCACCAACCACAAGGACATCGGTACCCTGTACCTCGTGTTCGCCCTGGTGATGTTCTTCATCGGCGGTGCCATGGCCATGGTCATCCGCGCCGAGCTGTTCCAGCCGGGCCTGCAGCTGGTCAGTCCGGAGTTCTTCAACCAGATGACCACCACGCATGCCTTGGTGATGATCTTCGGTGCGGTCATGCCGGCCTTCGTCGGCCTGGCCAACTGGATGATTCCGCTGATGATCGGCGCGCCCGACATGGCGCTGCCGCGCATGAACAACTGGTCGTTCTGGATCATGCCGTTCGCGTTCACCCTGCTGCTGCTGCCGCTGATCCTGCAGGTGCTGTTCGGCATCGGCTCGGGCGGTCCGGCCGGCGGTTGGACCCTGTATCCGCCGCTGTCGCTTCAGGGCGGCACCAGCACTGCGTTCACCATCTTCGCGATCCACCTGATGGGCGTCAGCTCGATCATGGGCGCCATCAACATCATCGCCACCGTGCTCAACATGCGCGCGCCGGGCATGGATCTGCTGAAAATGCCGATCTTCGTCTGGACCTGGCTGATCACCGCGTTCCTGCT
>JBMSNF010000107.1:0-6276 GCA_049421545.1 Arenimonas sp. | reverse complement strand
AGCGTTTTGGCGTTGAATTTTTCCATGAGACTGGCGCGGTGGATGTACACGGTTTTATCGGAAATGCCGAGCCGTGTTGCGATGGCCTTCGCGGTTTCGCCGCTGATCAGCAGCATCAGGACTTCATGTTCGCGTTTGGTGATGTGCGGCGGCGTGATGGCAACCTGATTGCGGATGTCATCGGTGAGATAGAAGTGCCCTTTCTGAACCTCGTGAATTGCAGCCACCAGTTCGCGCGCACCCCGGGATTTGGTGACATAGCCGAAGGCCCCCAGATCCATCGCGCGGCGGACCAGGTGCGCCTCGCCGTGCATGGACAGCACGATGGTACGGAACTGGCTGGTAATGGCCGCCGGGTGCTGGAGGATTTCGACGCCTTTGTATTTCTCGAAATCCAGATCGGTGATCAGGATGTCGGCATCCAGTTCGGGAATGGCAGCGAACAGCTGCTCCGGACAATCGAACTCGGCGATGACTGAAAACTCCGGAACTTGGTCGAGCAGAAACCGGACACCCTCACGAACGATGGCATGGTCTTCCAACAGGACAATCCGTATCATGCCGAAGTTTGATTCCCTTGAAGCTGTCGTCATAATCTCTGACTGCAGGTTAAAAGCCAATAGGAAAAATTCTTATAGCGGTGCCAGCAGCCATGTTGCACGCTGTGTCTATGAATATGGCCCCTGAAGTAAAAAGTGCAATGATGAGCAAAGGCAGCGTCATCGCCATTCTGGCGGTTGCCCTGCTGGTGTTTGTCGGCGGCGATCTGGAAAGTGTCTACATCAGCGTGCTGTTCGGCCTGCGTCTGGTCGTCATCCTGCGGCTGCCGGTCAGGAGCTATCTGCCTGCGGCCCTTCTGGAAGCCGCACTGGTTTCCATCAATCCGGGCTATGCCATCTTCACCTACGAGGACGCCACCGCCTACCAGGCCCACCTCTGCGGCATCGCCGCGACCTATCTGTCCGCATGGTTCCTGGTGCAGGATTCATGGTTCGGTGCCGGCGAGAGCCCGCAGGTGTTTTCACGCTACGTGCTGTTCATCGGTGCGGTATCGGCGGCCACCATCACGGCCGTGCTGACCTTCGAGCATTTCAGCAACCCCCGGGATTTCTTCTACCTGGTCAGCGCCGCCTATGCCAAGCTGGCGATATTCGCCCTATCCTCGGCGGTATTCGGTTTTTTTGCGGTCTATGTCATCGAGCATCCGGGATATCGGCGTGGTTCCATCGTCATGGCACTGGTGATGCCGATCCTGCTGTATGTGCTGTACCGGGCGGGCGCGGAGGTGTTCGACATGCTGAACAACCTCTCATTCATCTATCTGGTCCTACTGCTGCTGATCGGCGGCCTTGCGGTCACGGCCTACCGGTTCGGCGTGCTCACCACCTGGGTCGGCTGCCTGTCGGCGGTATTCATCATTTCCAGCCAGCATAACGGCTGGACGCTCAGCACCTGGCACGGCGCCATGAGCTATCTGATCTTCCTGTGCATTTTCAACCTGTACATCGCGTTTTTCATCAACCGCCTCAATATGGCCAAGGCGGATCTGGCGGAATCCAAAAAGCGCGAGGAAATCCTGATCCGCAACATGCAGGAAATCGTGCATTCCCAGAACAGGGTCATGACCGATAAGCTGGACCAGGTCGTGCGTGATCTGCATGACGAGGTCGGTCAGGGTCTGGTCGCCGCGAGCATCTATATCCGGTCTCTCGAAAACTCGCTGGAAAGCAGCACGGCACAGCGCGCGTTCGAAAAGGGCTCGGCGATGCTGGAAGCGACCTCGGTCAGCATCCGCAACATGCTCAACAGCCTCGACCGCGACCCGGTCAATTACGCCTATCTCAGCCAGGAGCTGGCAACCGGCCGAATCGCGCAGCTGCTGCGCGGGTCCGGCATCGGTTATCGCTTTGCCATCACACCGGAATCATCCGGCTGGAGCGAGGTGACGCCGGAGCTCTATTCCTACATGCACCGATTCTTCCAGGAGTCGGTCACCAACATCCTCAGGCACAGCCGCGCCAACCAGTGCCTGATCACCCTGCGCATGCGCATGACCGAAAACCACATCCGCATCATCGGCTGCGTGCGCGACAACGATGTGGACCGCAATTTCGATTTCAACAAGAACGGCGCCATCGGCCTCGACAGTCTCATCCAGAAAACCCATCAGGTCGGCGGCATCCTCCGGCATGGCCGCAAGGCGGCTTTCAAGAAAATCGGATTCCTGCTGCAGGTGCAACGGCGATGAAACGACATCTTCTGCTGTATGCCGCCTGCTTCATGGCTTTCATCGCGTTGCTGAAAGACGCCAAAAACAACGAAGACAGCGTTCGGCCGCCGATGCCGTTCACAGGCAATGCCCTGGCCATGAGCCTGCAGCGGCTCAGTCAGGGTGAAAACCACCTCTGCCGGCGCGACAAGGCCGGCACGCTCTGGTGCTGGGGCAACAATCTGAAAGGACAGCTTGCCAATCCTCAGTTCGCACTGCAGCCGGTTCCGCAGGCGATTCCGTTCCGCCGCCCGTTCAGCATGATGGAGGGTGGTGCCGACCACAGCTGCGGATTGCTGACGAGCGGGCAGGTCCAGTGCTGGGGCGATCCCGCCATGGGTGTCATGGGAGACGGCAACTCCGGCGCGCAGCCCGATACCCGCCCGATCACGGTTCCCGGATTATCGAACATCGTCCGCATCAGTTCCGGCTTCGACGGCCTGTGCGCGTTGGATGCCGCCGGCAAGGTGTTCTGTTGGGGGGCCGTCGGCCGAAGCAACAGCCGTCAACGCATACGGGTGTTCAGAACCTACAGCCGCCCGGAACCCATGCCGCTTCCCGAGCCGGCGATTCATCTGGGTTTCGGACCGCACCATGCCTGCGCCGTCGGCGCTTCCGGCGCCGCCTATTGCTGGGGATTCAATGGCATGGGCGCACTCGGTGATGGCAGCGTTGATGACCGCATGCAACCGGTACGCGTCCTGCAACTGCCCGAAAGACTGGTACGCATTACGCCCGGCTTTCTGCAGACCTGCGCCATTTCGGTCAGCAAGCGCGTGTATTGCTGGGGTGCGAACTATGAAAACCAGCTCGGTGACGGTCTGCGCAACCCCGGCGAGGACGCCAAGCGTCTGCATCCCGGACGCGTACCCGGCCTTGAGAACATCGTCCAGCTCGCCGGTTCATCGCACACGTGTGCGCTCGATGACTCGGGCCAGGTGTTCTGCTGGGGCTACAACGAACACGGCTCGGCCGGACAGGATCCCGCGCGTTATCCGAATGTGCCGGTGCCGATGCCGGTTGCATTCGAAGCGCCCGTGGTCGAACTGGCGCACAACGAATGGGGCATGTGCGCTTTGACCGCATCCGACAGGGTTTACTGCTGGGGCAGCAACAAGGCCAAATTGCTTGGCGAGCGGGCAACCGAAAGTAGCTGGCGTCCGGTGGAAATCAGCTTCCCGAAGGATTTTGCCGCTCGATGACTTCAATGATGAAGCCCTGGGCCTGCAGGCCGCGCCGGAGAATGGTCTGATCACTCCGGGTTTTGCCGAACTCCACATCGGCGGCATTCCCTTTTTCAAGGGCCAGGAAATAATGCGTCGCGGTATCCATCGGAAAGAAGATTTTCAGCGCGCTCAGCACCAGCGAGGGTCTGCGATAGGTGTCCGGATGGCCCAGTATCCGCAGGACCGGTTTATTGATAGTGCTCATGCGTTTGTATTTCCCCTGACTGCTGCTTGACAGTTTAGGGAGCGCGCACACGCTGAGGAATAGGAATATTGCCTAACGCCGCCATAAACATGATGGGAATGGGGCAAACAGTGTCAAAATTGTGAATTCTTGGCCGGTGCACGCGCCTCTGCACCCGGGTCCATTGCGGAATCTGCGGATTTTGGCTTACTCTCCTAGGTATCGACGGTGTTCGCCACCGCACCTCCGGCAACTTCCAGGATAAAAATCATGTCAATCAACAAGATATTGAATATCAGTTTCAGCATCAGCAAAGTGGTTTCGGTCTTCATGGCATTCGTGCTGTTGGTCGCCTTGGTCGGCGGCATCGTCATGTTCTCCTCGACGCTGTTCTCCGGCGGAACCGATTATGAAAGCTTCGAGGAATCCTTCGCCAAGGCCGCCAATATGGATAACGGCACCATCGGCGAGGATGCGGCCGACACTTTCAAGGGCACCAATGAGCGCCTTTCGGTGGAAACGGAATACGGCAAGGATCTGCAGGCGGCAATCAAAGCCGCCCAATGTCCGGATCCGACCGGAACCTACAATGTGCTGGTCGGCAACGGGCTTTCGGCCACTTCCCGCTCCAAATACTTCAGCTTCGTCGAGAAATACTTCTATGACTTCGCCGAGGCCGCCATCAAGAACCCGGATCTCAACCGCGAGTTCTTCTGCGGCGAGAACATCCTGGACGTCATTTCGCGCCATGATGCCGAAGAAGCGGCCGGCGCCATGCAGCGCATGTATCTGCTCGGCGGCTCGATTGCGGTCATCATCGGCACCATCCTGCTGATCTTCATCCTGATGGTGATTCCGGCGATTTACCGCATTGAAGAACATCTGCGTCCGAAAACCGTAACGGAGAAGCCACAATGACCGCCCTGAAAACCATCGCCGTGCTGGCCGTGCTGCTGGCCGCCGGTTGCGCCGACAAAACCAAGGAAGCCGATCGCCTGAACGGCGAAGCCAAGGCGGAAGTCTGCCGCATCAAGGAAAGCCTGCCACCGATGGCCGCCACCTTGACGGCGGCCGAGCGCGAAGCCGCCGTTGCCGGTGCGCTGGCAGCGCTGTCCGAGAAAGTCCGGAAATCTCCCGCGCTGATCGCCAAAACCGGGGAAGTCAACGCGGTGGTCAAGGACTTCAAACCGAGCGACCGCTTCACCTACCTGTTCGATGCCAGCCGTCTGGATGAAAGCACGGTGCGCCAGATCGTGGAAGCCCAGTGTCCCTTCGAATTCATCGACGATGCCGTGGAAGCGCCCGCCGAAGCGCCGGCAGCGGATGCGTTGGGCGAGCCTTCCGCCGATGGCGGATTCGTCGATGAAGCGGCCATGGCCGCCGCCGAAGATGCCGGTATCGCGGCCGCTGATGCCCAGTTCGCCGCCGAAGCCGAACGCGATCGACTGCTGGCCGAAGCCGAAGCCGCCCGTGCCCGCAAGGAAGCCCTGCAGGCCGAACGGGAATTATTGGCCGAGCAGCGCCGCCAGGCCGAAGCAAGCGCGCAGGCGGTAGCCGCCGCACCCAAGGTGAGCTGTCCTTACAATGTCGCCAATCCCCTGAAATGCGCCAGCCGCGACCGCCAGCCGACCGCCTGCGCCTGGAATTTCGACGCCTGCGGCATGCCGCGCCTTTACAAGCAGGAATCCAAAACCACCTGCAACGGAAAAATGAGCGCGGACGAGGCGGCCGGCCGGATCATCATCGTCGACGGTTGCCGTGGTTTGTTCGTGCCGGAGTTCTGATGCTCCCGGGGCATTGATTGAAAAGCCGCCCGATGGGCGGCTTTTTCATGTGGACTCGATCAGTCCGAAGCCGATGGCTTTTTCCTGCAGTTCGGGCAGGTTGCGCGCCTGCAGTTTCAGCATCAGGTTGGCGCGGTGTCCGTACAGCGTTTTGTCGCTGATGCCGAGCTGGCCGGCGATCACTTTCGGCGGCAGTCCGCGCACCAGCAGTTTCAAGGCTTCCAGTTCGCGTTGGGTCAGCTTCGGCACCTGCCCCGGTTTCATCCGGCGCACGTCGCTGGAGACATAATTGCCGTTGTCGACCAGGCTGCGCAGGGCCGGCACCAGCTCCTTGGCGGCGGCGGCCTTGGTGACATATCCGCGCACCCCGAGCGACAGCACTTTGCTGACGAAGGCCGGATTCTCGTGCATGCTGAGCACCAGGATTTTGGTGCCGGTACCGGCACGCACCATGGTTTCGATCAGCTCGAAACTGTTGCCTTCGCCGAGGCTGATGTCGCTGATCAGTACGTCCGGGCCGAGCATGCGCAGGGCTTCCAGCGCTTCCTTGACGCTGCCGGCTTCGCCGCAGACGCTGAAATCCGGCTCGGCCTCAAGCAGACGCTTGATGCCTTCGCGGAGCACGCCATGGTCGTCGAGCAGCAGAATTCGGATCATGCCGGCATTATCGCCCAAAAACCGGCCGGTCCGCAGAAAAATTCTTGGCCAAGCCGGCCGCTTCCTTGTTAGGCTAGGCATCACTCTTTCGTCCCGCTGTGATCGCCCGATGCTTTCTTCCATGCGTCCGTATCTGCCACCGATGCGCTGGGTCGT
>JBMSNF010000106.1:0-6370 GCA_049421545.1 Arenimonas sp. | reverse complement strand
TGGAGTGTTGGTTGTTATGGTTAAATAGCTATATAAAACAAAAGCTTAGCACCCCATTCTGGAGCTTGAAAAATCGCATGACGGAACAAGAACGCACGGGTTCGGAATCGACCTATGATTCCAGTCGCATTACCGTCCTTCGCGGCCTGGAGGCCGTCCGCAAACGCCCCGGCATGTACATCGGCGATGTCCATGACGGCACCGGTTTGCATCACATGGTGTTCGAGGTGGTCGATAACGCCATCGACGAGGCGCTGGCCGGTCATTGCGATACGGTCACGGTGACTTTGCACAACGACGGTTCCTGCTCGGTTTCCGATAACGGCCGTGGCATTCCGGTCGACATCCACAAGGAAGAAGGCGTTTCCGCCGCCGAAGTGATTCTGACCGTGCTGCATGCCGGCGGCAAGTTCGACGACAACAGCTACAAAGTTTCCGGCGGTCTGCATGGCGTCGGCGTGTCGGTGGTCAACGCACTGTCGTCCTCGCTGTGGCTGGACATCTGGCGCGACGGCGGTCACTACCAGCAGGAATACGCGCTGGGTGAGCCGGTGTATCCGATCAAGAAAGTTTCAGACTCGGGCAAACGCGGCACCTCCCTGCGTTTCCTGCCGAGCGCCGAAATCTTCACCGATGTTGAATTCCATTACGACATCCTGGCCAAACGCCTGCGCGAACTGAGCTTCCTCAACTCCGGCGTACGCATCGAGTTGATCGACGAGCGTCCGGAAGGCAAGCGCGATCTGTTCGAATACGAAGGCGGCATCGCCAGTTTCGTCGAGCACCTCGCGCAGCTGAAGACGCCGCTGCACAGCAATGTCATCGCCGCCAGCGGCGAGAAAGACGGCATCGTGGTCGACATCGCATTGCAGTGGACGGATTCCTACCAGGAAACCATGTTCTGCTTCACCAACAACATTCCGCAGAAAGACGGCGGCACCCACCTGATCGGTTTCCGTTCGGCCCTGACCCGCACGCTCAGCAATTACATCGAGCAGAGCGGCATCGCCAAACAGGCGAAGATCGCACCCACCGGCGACGACATGCGCGAAGGCATGATCGCCGTGCTGTCGGTGAAAGTGCCGGATCCGAGCTTCAGTTCGCAGACCAAGGAAAAGCTGGTGTCCTCGGAAGTGCGTCCGGCGGTGGAAGCGGTCATCGGCCAGAAGCTGGAGGAATTCCTGCAGGAAAATCCGGCCGAAGCGAAAGTCATCGCCGGCAAGATCTGCGATGCCGCCCGCGCCCGTGAAGCCGCGCGCAAAGCCCGCGATCTGACCCGCCGCAAAGGCGCGCTGGATATCGCAGGCCTTCCGGGCAAGCTGGCCGACTGCCAGGAAAAAGATCCGGCGCTGTCGGAACTGTTCATCGTCGAAGGCGACTCCGCCGGCGGCTCGGCCAAACAGGGCCGCAACCGCAAGACCCAGGCCATCCTGCCCTTGAAGGGAAAAATCCTCAATGTCGAACGCGCCCGCTTCGACCGCATGCTCGGTTCCGCCGAAGTCGGCACGCTGATCACCGCGCTCGGCTGCGGCATCGGCAAGGAAGAATACAATCCGGACAAGCTGCGCTATCACCGGATCATCCTGATGACCGACGCCGACGTCGACGGTTCGCACATCCGCACCCTGCTGCTGACCTTCTTCTACCGGCAGATGCCGGAACTGATCGAACGCGGCCATATCTACATCGGTCTGCCGCCCTTGTTCAAAATCAAGCAAGGCAAGAACGAGCTGTACCTGAAAGACGTGCCGGCGCTGAACGCCTATCTGGTCAGCAATGCGGTCGAAAACGCCGAGCTCGTTCCCGGCGAAGGCGCTCCGGCCATCCGCGGCGAAGCCCTGGAAAAACTGATGCTGCAGGTCGTCGCCGCGCAGGAAGTGATGGAGCGTTTCGCCTATCGCGTCGATGTCGATGTGCTGCAGGCCGTGCTCGACAGCCGCGCGCTGCGCATGGACGATTTCGAAGCCGTCGGCGCGTTGACCGACTGGGCCGCCGCGCTCGAGGCCAAGCTCAATAACCTCGGCGCCGGCAAAGCCCGCTATGCGGTTGCCGTCCAGCCCGCCAGCGACGACCAGCAGGGCGCACTGGTCATCGAGAAGCAGCACAACGGATTGCAGGTCATCCAGACGGTTGCCGCCAGCCAGCTGGTCAATGGCGAGCTGCGTCTGATCAACGAGGTCGCGCAGGTGCTGCATGGTCTGATCCAGCCGGGCGCCAGCGTCCAGCGCGGCGGCAAAACCCTGTCGGTCAGCCGGTTCGCCGAAGCCCAGGCGTGGCTGCTCGATGAAGCCAAGAAGGGCCGCACCATCCAGCGCTTCAAAGGCCTGGGTGAAATGAACCCCGAGCAGCTCTGGGAAACCACGGTCAATCCGGAAACCCGCCGCCTGCTGAAGGTCAAAATCGAGGACGCGGTCGCCGCCGATCAGATCTTCTCGACCTTGATGGGCGAGCTGGTCGAGCCCAGACGCGATTTCATCGAGGAAAACGCGCTGAAAGTCGGCAATCTCGATATCTGAACATGAACGGTCCCGGGCTTGCCCGGGCCGGCCACTTGAGTGAATCGGCAGGAGGATTTACTCTATCCCTCCGGTTGTAAGGCATTAGGAAAATCCATGAACAAGCACAAATTCTGGGCAGCGGTTTTAGTCATGACGGCGGTTTCGTTTTCGGTACACGCACAATCGGGCGGCGCGCGTGATCGCCTCAAGGCCGAAAAATGCTATGACACCAAAGGCAACCCGGTCAGTTGCGATGAACAGGCGAAGGCCGATGCCGCCGCCGCGCTGCCGGTGGCGAAATACCCGAACGCCACCCGCGTTGAGCCGGTGATGCCGAAGACGAAAATCAAGAAAGAGTGGGAGGCCATGGTAAAGGCGTCCAACGGCAAGGATCCTGCCGTACTCACCGCCGCCGCCGATGCCGTTCTGGCGGCGCCCGATGCATCCAATGAAGAAAAATCGGAAGCCTACTTCCAGAAGTACATCGCCCAGATCACGGCCGATGCCACCAATTATGCGGCCATGTCGCAGCTGGCCGAGGCGGCCGTCAAGCAGGGCGGCCTCAGCAACAACAAGCACTACGATCTGATGCGCAATCTCGGCCTGTTGAAAATCAACGACAAAAAATATGCCGAAGCCCTCGGCTATCTCGACCGTTTTTCCGCGGAAACCGGCATCGTCGATGACCTGCAGGTACTGAAGAACAAAGGCAACGCCAATTACCGGCTCGGCAAATATCCGGAAGCGATCGCCACATTGAAGACCGCCTATAACCTCGACAAGGGCTCCGACCCCAATATCGCCATCATGTTGATGGACTCCTACAACAAAACCGGGCAGAAAGCCGAAGCCAACCGCATTGCCGATGAGGTCGCCAAGGCGGGCGCCGCCGGCGCGGCCGCTGGCGACAGCAGCGCCCAGGTGAAACAGCTGCTGGTGCTGGCCAATGCCAAGCAGTATGACAAAGCCGCGAAGATTTTCGATGAGCTGTATGCCAAGGGCCAGATCAGCACGCTGGCGGAATACGAAGCGGGCTATATCTCCTATTCCTATGTGGAAGGCAAGGAAGCCCAGGCCATCAAGATCATCAATGACGGCATGGCCAAAGGGGTCATCAAGCCCGACGCCACGGTATACAACATCCTGGCGCAGTCCTATTACTATACCGACCAGCCCAAATCGGCCATCGAGGCCTGGGGCAAGGCCGCCGGGTTGTCCAATAAAGGCAACTACGATGTGCTTCAGGCCCGTGTTTACGCCGAAGAGGGTGATTATGCCAAGGCCAAGGCCGCGGCTCAGCGGGGGTTAAGCAAGGGTGTTGACAATAAGGGTGATGCCTACCTGATCATTGCCGAGTCGGAATCGGAGTTTGGCCTCAACAACCGGACCGCGATGATTGCGGCCCTGAAAGAGGCCGCCAAGGACCCGGAAACCCAGGCCGAGGCCAACAAGCGCCTGAAACAGGCCGGCGCCAAGTAAGCGCTTGGCAGGGCTTGGGAAACTGTTGTAAACTTCTAGGTTCCCGCGTGTTTGCGGGTCACGGCGCAGAAGCGTCATTGAACATCCATTAAGCAGAGCCGCCGCCACATGACGGATTTGAATTCTAAATACGAGCAGAAGAACAAGATCAGCGTGCCACGCGTAGCGGCAAACGCCGCTGCTATCACCGTGCATGTGCTGATTTTCATGATGCTCATGGCCCCTGTTTCTGCGCCGGACAGCAAAAAAGGCGAGGACACCGTAACGCTGGTTTCGTTTGCCGAGCCGCCACCACCGCCGCCGCCGCCGCCACCACCGCCGCCGGATCCGCCGAAAGAATTGAAAAAACAGATCATCCAGACGACGCCGCAGAAGTCGCCGCCGCCGCCGGATGAGCCGCCGATGGTGTACGACACGCCCGGTCCGATGGATACGCAGTCGCCACCGACCCCGCCCGCTCCGCCCGCAGGGCCTCCGGCGGATTTCGGTGGCGGTGATGTCGATGCATCGACCCGTGCCCAGTACCCGATCAAATACCCGCCGGCTGCCGCCCGTGTCGGCGCCACCGGTACCGTGGTCATTCAGGTGACTTACGACGCCAATGGCACGGTGCTCGAGGCTTCGGTGTACAGATCCAGCCGTAACCGCGATCTGGACCGCGCGGCTTTGGCCGGCGTCCGGAAATGGAAAATCAATCCAGGCAAAAAGAACGGTCAGCCGGTAGGCGGCTCCGCTCTGGTAAGCGTTGACTTCACGATGTAATTTGACCGTTGTACCGTTTTTTCTTCATTAACTAACTTATAAAGGTATTCCTTATGTTGCAGGACCTCATTTTAACCGCTACTGCCGCCGCTCCCGCTGCGGGCGGATCGTCCAACAACGCTGAAGCCCTGCAGCAAATGGGTTTCAGCCACATGATTCAAAACATGGACTTGGTCGGCTGGGTGGTGTTGATCACCCTGATCATCATGTCGATCGGATCCTGGTGGTACACCGTCATGAATGCGATCAACAACGGCCGCATTGCCGCCAACGCCGATCGCATCGTTGAGACCTTCTGGTCAATCAAGAACCCGCGGGAAGCCCGCCAGTTTCTGGAAGAGCAGAAGTCCAATGAGCCGTTCTCGAAAATCGCCCTGGACTCCATCGAGGCCGCTTCCCACCAGGAAGGCAATGCTTTGGCTCAAAGCCTGAGCAAATCCGAGTTCGTCGACCGCGCCCTGCGCCAAGCCGTCACCCGTGAAAGCGCCAATATGGAAAACGGCCTGACCTGGCTCGCCACCGTCGGTGCGACCGCGCCGTTCGTCGGCCTGCTCGGTACCGTGTGGGGCATTTACCACGCCCTGATCCGCATCGGCGCCACCGGCCAAGCATCGATCGATGCCGTTGCCGGCCCTGTCGGTGAAGCCTTGATCATGACCGCCTTCGGTCTGTTCGTTGCGATTCCGGCGGTGGTGGCTTACAACGCCTTCAACCGCAGCAACCGCAACATCTATTCGAAGTTCGACACCTTCGCGCACGACCTGCACGATTTCTTCGCGACCGGCTCACGCGTCGGCAGCAAGTAATCCACTTCCCGTTCGAGGATTCCAGTCATGGCTTTCAGTTCAAATTCCAGCGGTGGCCCGATGGCCGAAATCAACGTGACCCCCTTGGTCGACGTGATGCTGGTGCTGCTCATTATTTTCATGATTACGGCGCCGCTGATGGCGCACAAAGTGAAGGTGGAGCTGCCAAACGCGTCGCTGGATAAGAAGCCGGAAATCCTCGTGCCGCCGGTTACCGTCGCCATCAGCAGCAATGGCGACGTGTTCTGGAACGATCAGCCGATGGGCAGCGTTTCCGATCCGCAGGGCCTGAAAAACCGGTTGGAGGTCAATCTGGCCACCAATCTGGCCAAGGAGCCGCAGCCGCAGGTCGATATCCGTGCCGACGAAGACACCAAGTACGAGAAGATCAAGACGGTCGTCACCATCATCAGGGAGTCCGGCATGCGTAAAGTCGGCTTCGTGTCGATGCCCGAGCGTAACTAAGGAAGCAAGACTATGGCATTCAGCTCCAATTCCTCCGGCGGCGCAATGGCCGACATGAACGTGACCCCCTTGGTCGACGTCATGCTGGTGTTGCTGATCATCTTCATGGTGACCGCGCCGCCGCTGTCGTATCAGATCCAGATCGATCTGCCGCAGAAGTCGACTGTCGAGCCGCCCAAGGAAAAAGAACCGCCGGAGCCGATCGATATCCACGTCCAGGCGGGCGGTACCATTGCCTGGAACGGCAGTCCGGTTCCCTTGGCGACACTGCAGTCGCAGTTCAATGTGGAGGGCGCGCGCGACGTGCAGCCGACCATCAACATCACGGTTGATCCGGATGCCGAGTACGAAACCCTGGCG
>JBMSNF010000105.1:0-6403 GCA_049421545.1 Arenimonas sp. | reverse complement strand
GGACGATCCACCATCTCATCCAGACGGGTCAGCAGGGCTTCGGACTGCTCCTGACTGATGCCGACCCAATGGTAGCTCTTCACCAGCTGGTTGACGTCTTTCATGTCGATGGCGGAACGCACGCTGTACAGCAGCTCCTCCGGGCTTTTGCTGCAGGCGGGTGGCGGCGGCAGTCCGGTGCGTCCGGAGCGCGGTATTTGCGGAGCAGCCGTAGCGGTGGCCGATGGGGTCGCTTTTTCGGTCTGCTCCGGCTCGCACAGCCGATCGGTGTAGACCACGCTGCCATCGGCGCGCTGGCAGCGGTGCAGCTCCTGGGCGGATGCCGCATGGCCGGTCAGTAGCAGATACAGGAGTATGGTACGGATCAATGCCATACCGGCACTCTAGCGCAGCTTCAGCGCAAACGCGAGAGCACGGCTTCCGTGGGTTTGGCCAGATTCAGGGTGTAGAAATGCAGTTCGCCGGCCCCGCCATCGAGCAGACGCCGGCACATGCCGGCCACGCAGTCGGCGGCGAACTCGCGGATGCTGGCGGCATCGTCGCCGTAGGCCAGCATGCGCTGGCTCATCCAGCGCGGAATCTCGGCACCGCACATCTGCGAGAAGCGGCGGATCTGCGAGAAATTCGAAATCGGCATGATGCCCGGGATGATCGGAATGGTGATGCCGCGGCGACGCACGTCGTCGACGAAACGGAAATAGGCATCGGCATTGTAGAAATACTGGGTGATCGCCGAACTGGCGCCCAATGCCGCTTTTTCCGCAAAGCGGGCGATGTCGGATTCGGCATCTTCGGCCTGCGGGTGGAATTCCGGATAGCAGGCGACGGTGATCTCGAAGCTATCGCCGTATTCGGCTTTGATGAAACGCACCAGATCGGCGGCATAGTGCATGTCGCCGGCACGCGCCATGCCCGAGGGCAGATCGCCGCGCAGCGCGATGATGCGGGTGCGGCCCTGGGCCTTGTACTGCTCGAGCAGTTGGCGGATTTCCTCGCGGGTGCCGCCCATGCAGCTCAGATGCGGCACCGCATTGAGTCCGTGCGCATCGGCCAGTCGCTGAACGGTTTCACCGGTATAACTCAAGGTCGAGCCGCCGGCGCCGAAGGTGACCGAAGCGAACTCCGGACCATACGCTTTGAGTGCGGCGGCGGTCCGGTCGAGCTGGGCACGCTGCTCGTCGGTTTTCGGCGGAAAGAACTCGTAGGAAATCTTCATGGCGTGTTCCGGGCAAAAAGAAAGGGCGCATGCGCGCCCTTTCCGGGGACTCAGTAGCGGTAGTGTTCCGGCTTGTACGGGCCTTCTTTGGCGACGCCGAGGTAGGCGGCCTGTTCGTCGGTCAGTACGGTCAGCTTCACGCCGATTTTTTCCAGATGCAGGCGGGCCACTTCCTCGTCGAGTTTCTTCGGCAGGATGTAGACCTTCGGTTCGTACACGTCTTTGTTGGCCCACAGGTCGATCTGCGCCAGGGTCTGGTTGGAGAACGAGTTCGACATCACGAAGCTCGGATGGCCGGTCGCACAGCCCAGATTGACCAGACGGCCTTCGGCCAGCAGATAGATGGCGTTGCCGTTGGCGAAGGTGTACTTATCGACCTGCGGCTTGATGTTGAGCTTGACCGCGTCCGAGGTGTTCAGGCGGTCGACCTGGATTTCGTTGTCGAAGTGGCCGATGTTGCAGACGATGGCCTGGTCTTTCATGCCCTGCATGTGTTCCAGGGTCAGTACATCCTTGTTGCCGGTGGTGGTGACGTAGATGTCGCCGCGGCCGAGGGTGGCTTCCACGGTATTGACTTCGAAACCTTCCATCGCGGCCTGCAGGGCATTGATCGGATCGATTTCGGTGACCACGACGCGGCAGCCATAGGCGCGCAGCGAGTGCGCCGAACCCTTGCCGACATCGCCGTAGCCGCAGACCACGGCGACTTTGCCGGCCAGCATCACGTCCATCGCGCGCTTGAGGCCGTCGGCCAGCGATTCACGACAGCCGTACAGGTTGTCGAATTTGGATTTGGTGACCGAGTCGTTGACGTTGATGGCCGGCACGCGCAGGCCGCCGACTTCCATCATCTGATACAGACGGTGCACGCCGGTGGTGGTTTCTTCGGAAACGCCGCGCCAGTCCTTCATCACGTTGGTCCAGAAGCCCGGACGTTCGGCGGCGGTGCGTTTCAGCAGGTTCTTGATGACCTGCTCTTCATGCGAGCCCGACGGGGTGTTGACCCAATCCGAGCCCTGTTCCATTTCATAGCCCTTGTGCAGCAGCAGGGTGACGTCGCCACCGTCGTCGACGACCAGTTGCGGGCCCTTGCCGCCCGGGAAGGTTACGGCATCGAGGGTGCAGTCCCAGTACTCTTCCAGGGTTTCGCCTTTCCAGGCGAATACCGGCGTGCCGCTGGCGGCAATGGCGGCTGCGGCATGGTCCTGGGTCGAGAAGATGTTGCAGGATGCCCAGCGCACGTCGGCACCGATGTCCTTCAGGGTTTCGATCAGCACGGCGGTCTGGATGGTCATGTGCAGCGAGCCGGTCACGCGCACGCCTTTCAGCGGGGCCTGGGCGGCGTATTTGTTGCGGATCGACATCAGGCCGGGCATCTCGGCTTCGGCGATGTCGATTTCCTTGCGGCCCCAATCGGCCAGGGTGATGTCTGCGATTTTGTAATCGGTTTTCAGTTTCGTAACGGCGTTCATGCACGCTCCTCAAAGTTCAAAGTGAGCGGGCGCGGTTGCAGTGACCACCGCCATCGAGCCTGTGCTTCCGCGCGTGGCGGTGCTTGCAGCGCCCCTCGATGGGGTGTTTTGGTACAGGCCTATGATACCGCCTGCACCGGAATGACATGTGAAAACGGGAGCGGATTGCGCCGCCCCCGTTTTCGATTACTTCAGTTTCGCGGCCTTGCGCAGGGCTTCGGCCACGTCGGTTTTTTCCCAGCTGAATGCGGTGGCTTTGTGGGTTTTGCCGTGACCGTCGACATAGCTCACTTCCTGCGGCTTGCGGCCGAAGTGGCCGTAGGCCGCGGTGTCTTGGTAGATCGGGTGGATCAGGTCCAGCATCTTGACGATGCCGTACGGGCGCAGGTCGAAGTGGCCGCGGATCAGTTTTTCAATCTGCGCGTCCGGAATCTTGCCGGTGCCGAAGGTGGTGACCGAGATCGAGGTCGGCTCGGCCACGCCGATGGCGTAGCTGACCTGCACTTCGCAGCGGTCAGCCAGTCCGGCAGCGACGATGTTCTTGGCCACGTAGCGCGCGGCGTAGGCCGCAGAACGGTCGACCTTGGACGGATCCTTGCCGGAAAACGCGCCGCCGCCGTGGCGGGCCATGCCGCCGTAGGTATCGACGATGATCTTGCGGCCGGTCAGGCCGCAGTCGCCGACCGGGCCGCCGATTACGAAGATTCCGGTCGGATTGATATGCACCTTGTTCTTCGGCAGCGCATCCATCCACTTTTTCGGCAGGACCGGCTTGAGGATGTATTCGCGGACAGCCTCCACCAAGTCCTTGTGCTTGACCTCGGGGTCGTGCTGGGTAGACAGCACGACCGCATCTAAGCCCTGGATCTGGTGGCCGTTCTCGCTATAGCGCAGGGTGACCTGGGACTTGGCGTCCGGACGCAGCCACGGCAGCTTGCTGTTCTTGGCTTTACGGACCTTGGCCTGCTGCTCGACCAGACGGTGGCTGTAGTAAATAGGCGCAGGCATGTATTCCGGGGCCTCGTTGCAGGCGTAGCCGAACATCAGGCCCTGATCGCCGGCGCCTTGTTCCTCCGGCTTCTTCTGCTTTTTCTTGCTGCCATCCACGCCGGCGGCGATATCCGGCGACTGCTTGCCCAGCATATTGATGATGGCGCAGGTGTGGCCGTCGAAGCCGACGTCGGAATTGTTGTAGCCGATGTCGTTGATGACCTTGCGGGTCAGTTCCTCGATGTCCACCCACGCCGACGTGGTGACTTCGCCGGCGACAATCGCCGCGCCGGTCTTGACCAGAGTTTCGCAGGCCACGCGGGCGCGCTTGTCCTGGGCCAGGATGGCGTCGAGGACGGCATCGGAAATCTGGTCGGCGAGTTTGTCCGGGTGGCCTTCGGAGACCGACTCGGAAGTGAACAGGTAGTTGCTCATCGCGGCATATATCCTTTAATCGAGATAGAAAGATACAACTTAGGGAGCGCATAGAATACAGGCAAATGCCCCGGCCCGCATCAACTTTTTGACCACCCCGGTTTAGCCACCGTTCAACTGCCCCGGAATTTGCTAAAGTGGCTATTCATTTCAGGTATTTAAGGGGAAACGCCATGGGATTCAAGCGCATCGCCAGCGCGCGCTGGGAGGGCGATCTGGTCGCCGGCAAGGGCAGCATGAGCACGCCGCAGAGCGGACTGTTCACCGACCAGAACTATTCCTTCAAAACCCGCTTCGGCGACGAAAAAGGCACCAATCCGGAAGAACTGCTGGCCGCCGCGCATGCCGGCTGCTTCAGCATGGCCCTGTCGGCGGTGCTCGGCAAAGCCGGATTCACCCCGGACCGGATCGAAACCCGGGCCGAAGCGATGATGGAACCGGGCATGGATCCGGGCCCGACCGTGACCGGTGTGCATCTGATCGTGCTGGCCAAGGTGCCGGGCATCACCTCGGCGCAGTTCGCCGAGATTGCCGAAGCCGCCAAAGCCGGTTGCGTGATTTCGCGTGCACTGGCAGTGCCGGTGACCCTGGAAGCGACGCTGGCTTAAGCCATCAAACCCGAGAAGTAATCCTCGGTAATCGCCGTCTGCTCGCGCGCCGTTTCAGCCTTGTTGACGCGTGCCCGGAATTCAATGGCATTGTCCTGTTCGGCGCTGTACCAACCCAGATGTTTGCGGGCGATGCGCACGCCCTGCGGCTCGCCGTAGAATTCATGCAGGTGCCGAAGATGGCCGAGCAGGGTTTCGGCGATGAACGCCACCGGCGGTTCCGACAGCAGTTCGCCGGTTTCAAGGTAGTGTTGAATGTGTTTGAAAATCCACGGCCGGCCTTGTGCAGCGCGGCCGATCATCAGGGCATCGGCTTTGGTGTATTCCAGAACGAATTTGGCCTTGACCGGATCGCTGATGTCGCCGTTGGCTACCACCGGAATGTGCAACGCTTGTTTGACTGCGGCGATGGTGTCGTACTCGGCCAGGCCGGTATAAAAATCCTGGCGCGTGCGGCCATGGATGGCCAGCGATTGGATGCCGCAGTCCTCGGCGATGCGGGCGATGGCCAAGGCATTACGGGAGTCGGGACTCCAGCCGGTGCGGATTTTCAAAGTGACCGGCACTTCCACGGCCTTGACGGTGGCGCTCAGGATTGAGGCGACCAGTTTTTCATCGCGCATCAGCGCCGAGCCGGCCAAAACATTGCAGACCTTCTTGGCCGGGCAACCCATGTTGATGTCGATGATCTGCGCGCCGTGATCGACATTGAAACGCGCCGCTTCCGCCAGCTGTGCCGGATCGGTACCGGCAATCTGCACCGAGATCGGCGATGGTTCATCGGCGTGATCCATGCGATGCACCGATTTATTGGTCCGCCAGAAGCGCGGATCGGAAATGGTCATCTCCGACACGCACAGGCCCGCACCCATTTTCTTGCACAGCATCCGGAACGGCTTGTCGGTGACGCCGGCCATCGGTGCCAGAATCAGGTTCGGCGTAATTACATGCGGCCCGATCTGCATGTTCAGCCGAAACGGGCGGTAATATCGGCCCGGGTCGGCATCGCCAGTGCCGCACCGGCACGCTCGACCTTGCAGGAGGCCGCCTTGACGGCAAAGCCGCAAGCATCGGCAAGCGGCCTGCCTGTGGCCAGTTCCGCCGCCAATGCGCCGTTGAAACAATCGCCGGCACCGGTGGTGTCACGTACGATAGCGGCGGGCGCAGTAATTTCTTCGAATCCGTCATCGGTACTGAGCACGATGCCGCGCTGACCGAGCGTGATGATCACCGTGGCGCAGGGCAGGCGGCGTGCCAAGGCGTGCAGTTCCGCGCAACCCATGGCGGCAATGGCCCCGCTGTGGATGGATTCGCCGGTCTGCTCCAACAAGGATGCGAACTCGCTTTCATTCGGTGTGATGATGTCGGCCATGGCCAGCAGTGCAGAGGCATCGGCGCTGGCGGGCGCGGGGTTGACCAAACACAGGGCGCCGTATTTCCGGCCCAGAATCAGGGCTTGCAGGCTGGCGGCCGGATTGGCTTCGTATTGAGCCAGCACCACTTTGGCCGAGGAAAAAGCGTCCGCATGGGAAGCGATATGTTCGGCGGTAAGCTGCCGGTTCGCGGCCAGATCGACCAGAATCTGATTCTGACCGGATGCATCCAGCCAAATCGCGGCATTGCCGGTGGCCGTATCTTCAAACAGTTGCCAGGCACAGCGCAGGTTCTCCAATTCCGCCAGT
>JBMSNF010000104.1:0-6407 GCA_049421545.1 Arenimonas sp. | reverse complement strand
ACCTGATGGATTTCCAGAGCCCTGAGAATCCGCTGCGGATCATTGGGGTGGATGCGGGCGGCGCTGGCCGGATCCAGCACCTGCAGCTGGGCGTGCAAGGCCGGCAATCCCTCCTCCGTCATGCGGGTCCTGAGCCCGGCACGTACTTCGGCGTCGGCAGCCGGCATTTCCGACAAGCCCTCGATCAAGGCCCGGAAATAAAGACCGGTACCGCCGACCAGCAGCGGGACTTTACCCCGGCCCGCCAGCTCCTGAAGGTGCGGCATGGCTTCACGGGCGAAATCGGCAGCCGAAAAAATCTCGTGCGGGTCGCGGATGTCGATCATCCGGTGCGGCGCGATTTTCAGGGTCGCGGAATCCGGCTTGGCGGCACCGATATTCAGGCGCCGATAAACCAATGCCGAATCGACGCTGACGATTTCAGTCCCGAGCTCCCGGCATAGTTCTGCCGCATAGGCGGTCTTGCCGGAGGCGGTCGGCCCCATGATGGCGATGACCGGAGGGGCCTGCATGGCAGCACTCAATAGCCGGGCTCGAGCTCGCTGCGGACCGCTTCGAAGCGTTCCTGCATCGCAGGCGATGCCGGCTTTCCGAATCGACTGGCGACGATGATGGCGACAGAGGCCAGGATGAATCCGGGAATGATTTCATACAGGCCGAACCAGGCGAATTGCTTCCAGACCACCACGGTGACCGCGCCGGTCACCATTCCGGCAAGCGCGCCGGCACCGGTCATCTTTTTCCAGCCGAGCGAAAACAGAACGACGGGGCCGAACGCCGCACCGAAACCGGCCCACGCATAACTCACCAGCCCCAGCACCCGGCTCTCGGGGTTGCTGGCCAGCGCAATCGCCACAAGAGAAACCAGAAGCACGCCGATGCGTCCCACCCAGACCAGCTCCTGCTGGCCGGCCTGCGGTCGCATCAGCCCTTTGTAAAAGTCCTCGGTCAAGGCACTCGAACAGACCAGCAGCTGGCAGCTGAGCGTACTCATGATCGCCGCCAGAATGGCGGAAAGCAGGATGCCGGCGATCCAGGGATTGAACAGCAGGCCGGACAGCACGATGAAGACGCGCTCGCTGTTGGCGGTCACCGGCGCGGCGAGATCGGGATGTTGGGCAAAATAGGCGATGCCGAAGAAGCCTACTGCCATGGCGCCGAACAGGCACAGCACCATCCATGTCATGCTGATCCGGCGTGCCGCAGGAATCGATTTGAGTGATTCGGCCGCCATGAAGCGCGCCAGAATATGCGGCTGACCGAAATACCCGAGCCCCCAGGCCATCAGGGAAACAATGCCGATCACCGTGGTTCCTTTGAAGAAATCGATGTTGGATGGATCCACTTGGGCGATCAAGGTCATGCTGGTGTCGATGCCGCCGAGGCTGAGTACGACCGCGATGGGCGTCAGAATCAGCGCGAAAATCATCAGCGTCGCCTGTACGGTATCGGTCCAGCTGACCGCCAGAAAGCCGCCGATCAGGGTATATGCGATGGTCGCGCCCGCGCCCAGCCATATGGCGTTGGCATAGGAAATACCGAATACGGACTCGAAAAGCCGCGCGCCGGCGACGATGCCCGAAGCCGAATAAACGGCAAAGAACGCCAGGATGATCACTGCCGAAATGATGCGCAGCACGCGTGATCCGTCCTCGAAACGCTGCGTGAAATAATCCGGAAGCGTCAAGGCATTGTCGCAGCGTTCGGTATACACGCGCAGCGGTCCGGCCACGAACTTCCAGTTGCACCAGGCGCCGATGATCAATCCTATCGCTATCCAAGACTCCGAAAGTCCGCTGAGAAAGAGCGCACCCGGCAGTCCCAGCAACAGCCAGCCGCTCATGTCCGAGGCGCCGGCGGACAGCGCGGTCACGAAGCTGCCCATGTTGCGGCCGCCGAGGATGTAGTCATCCAGGGTATTGACGGAGCGCCAGGCGACGAACCCGATGGCCAGCATCAGGACGATGTAAAGCGCAAAGGTAATGGTTAAAGGCGTCCAACTCATGGTCAGGGTTCCGGGTCGGTTTGGAGTAATTGCTCTAGATGCACTAAGGTAGCATCGAAACCACAACCACATGGTATACGGACGATGCAAAGACTGAAAGCCCTCCGTTATGCATTGGTATTCCTCCTGCCCCTGCAGCTATTGCTCGCCATGCAGTGGGGAACCCGCAGCGGCATGCCCGACCTGTTGGCCTGGTGGCCGCTTCTGTTTTTTTTCGTGTTCCTCCCGATAATCGATTTCGGCATCGGCCGCGACACGGTGAATGTCGAAGCGGCACAGGAACGCGAGGTCTCGGCCGAGCCTGTCCTCAAATGGTTGTGTCTGGCCGTATTGCCGGTGCAGGTCGCCACCCTTTATCTGTCGATGCAGTGGTTCCTGGCCACGGACCTGAGGCCAATCGGCGTCATCGGCTGGCTACTGTCGCAGGGCATCATCAGCGGCGCCCTGGCGATCAACACCGCCCATGAACTGATTCACAAAAACGGCCGGCTCGAACAATGGACCGGAGCCCTGCTGCTGACCACGGTCGGCTACCATGGCTTCAAGATCGAACATCTGCGCGGCCATCACGTACATGTATCGACACCGGAGGATCCGTCCAGCGCTCCCTTCGGCATGACCATCTGGCAGTTCCTGCCGCAGGCGCTGCACAGGAACAGCGTCAACGCCTGGACCCTGGAAGCGGAACGGCTGCACAAGTCCGGTCTGCCGGTCGTCAGCCGGCACAACGAAATGCTGGTGATGACCCTGATTTGGCTCGCGCTTGCATTGGCGGTTTTTGCAATCGCGGGCATCGCGGGTCTTGCCTTCTTCTTGGCGCAGGGCCTACTCGCCGCTGCGACCCTGGAAGTGATCAATTACGTCGAGCATTACGGGTTGGAGCGCCGTAAAACCGATACCGGCTATGAACGCACCACACACCTTCACAGCTGGAACTCGAGCTACGCACTGTCGAATGCCATGCTGTTCAATCTGCAGCGGCACTCCGACCACCACGCCTATCCGAAGCGCCGTTACGGCATCCTGCGCCATTTCGATGAATCCCCGCAGTTGCCGGCAGGCTATCCGACCATGTTCCTGCTCGCCCTTTGCCCGCCCTTGTGGCGCCGGGTCATGGATCCGCGGGTGGAAGCGCACCGCGCGGCATTGGCTTCCTAATCATCCGGCCACTGGATGGCCGGCTTGGCTTTGACCGAGTGGTCTTTCCGTTTCGCGCCCTGCACTGCCGCCAGCACCGCCAGGACATCCCGGGTTTCCGCCACGTCATGCACGCGGATGATGCCGGCGCCATTCTGTGCCGCCAATAGCGCAGCGGCCGCCGAACCAGCAACACGCCCGTCGACATCACGGCCGGTGATCTGTCCGATCATGGATTTCCGGGACACACCCGCAAGCACCGGCACACCGAGTTCGGAAAAATAGGCGAGGTTGGCCAGCAATGCCAGATTGTGCTCCAGATGCTTGCCGAATCCGAATCCCGGATCGATAACCAGATTTTTTTTGGGAATGCCGGCCATTTCACAGGCAAACAGGCGCTCGGTCAGGAACTGCCGGACCTGCACCAGCACATCGTCGTAGTGCACGGACTGCTGCATGGTGCGCGGATCGCCCGGCATGTGCATCAGGCAGACCGGCACACCGAGTTCGGCCGCGGCCGCCATCGCCCCTTCATGCCGGAGCGCGGTCACATCATTGATGAATCCGGCACCGGCGGCAACGGCCGCGCGCATCACTTCCGGCTTGGAGGTATCGATGCTGATCGGCACATTGCAGCGCCCGGCAAGCCCTTCGATGACCGGAATGACGCGATCAAGCTCTTCCTGCAACGAAACCGGCGCCGCATTCGGGCGTGTCGATTCGCCGCCGATGTCGAGTATGTCGGCACCCTGCTCGACCAGACCGAGCGCATGCGCGATGGCGGCCTGCGCGGTCCCGAGCCGACCGCCGTCGGAGAAGGAATCCGGTGTGACATTGACGATGGCCATGATTTTCGGCGCATCGAGCTTCAGGGCGTGCGGGCCGCATTGCAGGCTGGGAACGGTATCGAACATGGAATGCTCCTTGGTGGGCATTAGCATAACGCATGAAAAAGCCGGAACGCATTCCGGCTTTTTCAGTGACGGTGGAGTGACTCAGGTCTGCGGCATCGGCCCGCCGATCGGGCCGGTACTGGGCTTGTCATCCTTGTTGGTCCGGCCGGACTTGGCCCAGTCCAGTGGCGGGCCCGGAATACGACCTTCCATCACTGCATCGATCTGGCTGACGTCGATGGTTTCATAGGTCAGCAGGGCATCCGCCATCATATGCAGCTTGTCGACGTTGTCCTTGAGGATCTGGGTGGTGCGCGCATAGGCACGGTCAAGGATGGTGCGCACGACTTCGTCGATTTTCTTGGCGGTGTCGTCGGAGACATGTTTGGTCTGCGATACCGAACGGCCGAGAAACACTTCGCCTTCGTCTTCGGCATAGGCGATCGGACCGAGTTCATCGGACAGGCCCCACTTGGTGACCATGTTGCGGGCCATCTTGGTGGCGCGTTCGATGTCGTTGGACGCGCCGGTGGTGACCTTGTCGGCACCGAAAACCAGCTCCTCGGCGACGCGTCCGCCGTAAAGCGAACACAGCTGCGACTCGATGGCGACCTTGTTGTAACTGTACTTGTCGCCTTCCGGCAGGTACATGGTGACGCCGAGCGCGCGGCCGCGCGGAATGATGGTGACCTTGTACACGGGGTCGTGCTCGGGCACCATGCGTCCGACGATGGCGTGACCGGCTTCGTGATAGGCGGTGAGTTTCTTTTCGTCCTCGCTCATCACCATCGAACGGCGCTCGGCGCCCATCAGGATCTTGTCGCGGGCCTTGTCGAAGTGTTCCATGCGCACTTCCTTGGCGTTCTCGCGGGCGGCGAACAGAGCGGCTTCGTTGACCAGATTGGCCAGATCGGCGCCGGAGAAGCCCGGGGTTCCGCGGGCGATGGTCATCGGTTCGACATCGGCATCCAGCGGCACTTTGCGCATATGCACTTTCAGAATCTGCTCGCGGCCTTTCACGTCCGGCAGGCCGACCACGACCTGGCGGTCGAAGCGGCCCGGACGCAGCAGCGCCGGATCGAGCACGTCCGGTCGGTTGGTGGCGGCGATGACAATGACGCCTTCGCCACCTTCGAAACCGTCCATTTCGACCAACAGCTGGTTGAGGGTCTGCTCGCGCTCGTCGTGACCGCCGCCCAGACCTGCGCCACGATGGCGGCCGACCGCATCGATTTCGTCGATAAAGATAATGCACGGCGCGTGCTTCTTGGCGGTGTCGAACATATCGCGTACGCGCGAGGCACCGACGCCGACGAACATCTCGACGAAATCGGAACCGGAAATGGAGAAGAACGGCACCTTGGCTTCACCGGCGATGGCACGGGCCAGCAGGGTTTTACCGGTACCGGGATTGCCGACCATCAGCACGCCGCGCGGAATGCGGCCGCCGAGCTTCTGGAATTTGGAAGGATCGCGCAGGAATTCGACCAGTTCGCCGACCTCTTCCTTGGCTTCATCGCAACCGGCGACATCGGCGAAGGTGACCTTGACCTCGTTCTCGCCCTGCATTTTGGCGCGCGAACGGCCGAAGCTCATCGCCCCTTTGCCGCCGCCCTGCTGCATCTGCTTGATGAAATAGAAGGCAATGCCGAAGAACAGGAGGTAGGGCAGGATGTTCAGCACGATGGCCCAGAACGGCGGACCGGAGGCCGGCTTGGCCTGGATGATTTCGACCTTGCGCTTGACCAGCACATTGACCAGATCACGGTCGTACGGGCCCCAGGTCTGGCCGACGCTGCCGTCGCCCCGGGTGTATTTCAGTTCGGTACGGGCGCTGGAGCTGTCTTCGGAAAACTCGACCTTGGTGACCGTGCCGGTATCGACTTCATCGAGGAATTTCGAATACGCCACTTCCGGCGTGTTCTTTCCGAACTCGGGGGAAAACGCGTTCATGACCGCCATCATCAGAAAACCGACGACGACGAATACGATGATGTTCTTGGCCAGATCGTTCATGTTGTTCCTTCAGCGCTTGCCGGTGGCCAGCGCATACACTTCGTTGGAACGGCGGCGTGAAGCCGCCGGTTTCCGGATGGTCAGTTTCTGATAGCGCGGACGCAGGTCTTTGACATAAGCATCGAAACCTTCGCCATGAAACAGCTTGATCAGAAAATCACCGCCTTTTTTAAGGTGGGCATCGGCGAAGTCGCGCGCCAGTTCGGATAGGTACATCGCACGCGCTTGATCGACGGTATCCACACCAGACATATTGGGGGCCATGTCCGATAAAACAAGGTCCACCGGTTTTTCGCCCACTAATGCCTGTAATTGGTACAATACCGATTCTTCCCGGGAAGAATCGGTATTGTCCC
>JBMSNF010000103.1:0-6432 GCA_049421545.1 Arenimonas sp. | reverse complement strand
CCGCGCCGGCCAAGAAAGCCGTGAGCCGCAAAGCGGCGGTGGCCAAATCCACCGATCGCCGCAAGGCAACAACCCGGGGTCCGCTTGACGTCAACACCGCCGTTGCCGCCGCCATGGCACAGGCCGAAGCGGTGAAGTGGGCGCATGCGCACCCGAAGCCGACCGTACCGCCGCTGGGTATTTCCGCCGAAGGCCTGGGCATTTCGCCGGATGCGGCCAAGCGCATGCAGCGCCTGCCGGCAACCGGTGAAGACAGCAACGATGCGCCACTGCCGGAAGGCTACCCTTACCGCACCCGCATCCAACGCAAGGAATACGAGGCGGAAAAGAAGAAGTTGCAGATCGAGCTGCTGAAAGTGCAGAACTGGGTGAAAGACACCGGCCAGCGCATCGTACTCTTGTTCGAAGGCCGCGACGCCGCCGGCCAGGGCGGCACCATCAAGCGTTTCACCGAACACCTGAACCCGCGCGGCGCGCGCGTGGTCGCGCTGGAAAAACCGAACTAGGAGGAAGTCGGCCAGTGGTATCTGCAGCGTTACACCCGCCATCTGCCGACCTACGGCGAGCTGGTGTTCTTCGACCGCAGTTGGTACAACCGCGCCGGCGTCGAGCGGGTCATGGACTTCTGCAGTCCGGCCGATTATCTGGAGTTCCTGCGCGAGGCGCCCGAATTCGAGCGCATGCTGGTTCGCAGCGGCATCCGGCTCTACAAATACTGGTTCTCGGTCAGCCGCGACGAGCAGCTGCGCCGGTTCAATTCGCGCCGCAGCGATCCGCTCAAGCACTGGAAGCTGTCGCCGATCGATGTCCAGTCGCTCGACAAATGGGATGCCTACACCGAAGCCAAGGAAGCGATGTTCTTCCACACCGACACCGCCGACGCGCCCTGGGTGGTGGTCAAATCGGACGACAAGAAGCGCGCCCGCATCAACTGCATGCGCCACTTCCTGAGCACGTTGCCGTATCCGGGCAAGGATCCGTCGGTGGCCCGCGCGCCCGATCCGCTGATCGTCGGTGCCGCCGCCGAGGTGCTCGCCAACAGCGGCCAGTAAGCGCCGCGCTTGTGGATTGCCACGCGCTGTGGCAGTCTTACAGGCAGTAGAATTTTCTGGAGTTCCGGCCGTGATAGATCCGGACGGTTACCGCCCCAATGTCGGCATCATCCTGATGCGTGCCGACGGCATGGTGTTCTGGGCCCGCAGGGTCAACCGGGATGGTTGGCAGTTCCCGCAGGGCGGCATGAACACCGACGAAACCCCGTTGGAAGCCATGTACCGCGAGCTGGAGGAAGAAACCGGCCTGCAGTCGCATCATGTCGATGTGCTCGGTGCCACCCCGGGTTGGCTGCGTTACCGGCTGCCGCGGCGCAGCATCCGCAACCACACCAAGCCGGTCTGCATCGGCCAGAAGCAGGTCTGGTTCCTGCTCAAGCTCAATGCCGACGAATCGGAAGTGCGTCTGGACATGACCGACACGCCGGAGTTCGATGCCTGGCGCTGGGTCGATTTCTGGTATCCGGGCGAGAACGTGGTGCACTTCAAACGCGAAGTGTACGTGCAGGCCCTGCAGCTGCTGTCGCCGATGGCGCGCGAGCTGGCCGGCGAGGCCGGTGTGCCGCAACAGGTCGGCGAGCGTCTGCTGGAAAACCTGCGCAGCCGCAAAATCGCGCGCGACGCCCGCGGCCGCGCCGAACGCAAGGCCCGCAAGCCGGCCTGATCAGGCGATGATGGCGGCCAGGGCCGCCCGTACCCGTTCGAACTCGTCCGGCATGCCGGCGCCCACCTGCAAGGGCGTCTCGATGTCGCCGTTGCGCGCGCTTTTTTCGATGGTCTTGGCGATGTCGGACAACGCCATCGCGCCGAGGTTGGCGCTGGAGGATTTCAGGGTATGTGCCGGTGCCACCAGTGCGGCGCAGTCGCGGTTGTCGAGCGCGCTCTGGATCTGGCCGATCAGTTTCGGGCTGTCTTCCAGATAGATCCGGATCAGGCTCTGGTAGTCGCCGCCCATCATTTCCTGCAGGTCTTCGACGATTTCCATGTCGAGCGCCGGCAGTTCCGCGCGCGCGGCAAGCGGTGAGGGGGTTTCGGGTTCCGGCGCTTTGACGACCGGGGTATTGGTATCGCGCGCCATCCATTTGATCATGACCTGCTCCAGCAGTTTTCGGTCGACCGGTTTCGACAGGTAGTCGTCCATGCCGGCATCCAGACAGCGCTGGCGGTCTTCGGCCATGGCGTTGGCGGTCATCGCGATGATCGGCAGGCGCTGCAGTCCGTGTTCCGCTTCGATCCGGCGCCAGGCCTGGGTGGCCTTGTAGCCGTCCATCACCGGCATCTGGCAGTCCATCAGCACCAGATTGAAATCGTGTTTCTGCTGCAGCATGTCGAGCGCGATTTCGCCGTTCTCCGCGCTCAGGCAATCGAAATTGCAGATCTGGATCAGGCGCTGCGCCACCAGCAGATTGACCGGGTTGTCTTCCACCAGCAGCACCAGGCCGCGCGATTGTCCGGGTACGAACAGCAGATCGGCCGGCAGGATGTTCACCGCCGGCTTCTGTTCGTGGTAGTTGGGCGGCTGCAGTTCGCTGGCGGTGCTGGCCAGCAGCCGGTTGAGTTCCGCGAACAGGGTCGACATGTCGGTGTTGCGCGGAATCATGCGCCGGCGCGGCGATTTGTCGAGCTCGAGCACCGGGCCTTCCGCCGATTGCAGCATGGCGATGCGCAGACGGTCGAATTCGGAATCGGCCAGCAGGCTCTTCTGCAGCTGCAGGGCGCTCTGGCGGCCGGAGCTGACATCGATGATCAGCAGATCGAGATCGGACATGGCGCCGACCGCCACCGATTCCTTGAGGATGCGCTGGGCTTCGAACACGGTGCCGGCCACATTCAGCTGCGCGCCCGCATTGATGTTGGCCTTTTCGATTTTCCCGGTCAGGATCGGATCGCTGGAGTACAGCAGGACGTTGGCGTTCTTCAGTTCGCTGGCCAGGCCGTGGCTGTCGCCGACCGCCTTCAGCATCGGGATTTCGAACCAGAAGGTGGAGCCGGCGCCCGGCTGGGAATCGACGCCGATCTGTCCGGCCATCAAATCGACGATGCGTTTGCAGATGACAAGGCCCAGACCGGTGCCGCCGTACAGACGGGTGGTCGAGGCATCGGCCTGGCTGAAGGCTTTGAACAGACTGCCGGCGTTTTCCGGGGAGATGCCGATGCCGGTGTCTTTCACCTCGAAGCGCAGGATATGATGCTGGCGGGTTTCCGACTTGGCCTTGACCGCAATCGTCAATGTGCCTTTGTCGGTGAATTTGATGGCGTTGCTGAGCAGGTTGCTCAGCACCTGGCGCAGACGCACCGGATCGCCGCGCACGGCTAGGCGCAATGACGGATCCAGGTTGACCTGGATGGCCAGATGCTTGGCATCGGCCTGGTTCTGGAACATGCGCACCACCGAGTTGACCACGTCGCGCAGGTTCATGCCGGTGGTTTCCAGCTGCAGTTTGTTCGCTTCCAGTTTCGAGTAGTCGAGGATATCGTCGACGATGCGTTTCATCTGGGCGGCGGAACTGCGCGCGGTACTGAGGATGTCGGCCTGGTCTTTCGCCAGCGTCGTGGTCGACAGCAGATCGAGCATCGGAATGATGCCGTTCAGCGGCGTACGGATTTCATGGCTCATGGTCGCCAGGAATTCGCTTTTGGCCATGGCCGCCGATTCGGCCGCGAGTTTGGATTTCTTCAGCTCGAATTCGAGGCTGCGCTGTTTTTCGAGTTCGGTGCGCAGGCCGCTGACTTCCTGCAGATGCTGTTCGGTGTTGATTTCGGTCTGGGCGACGCGGTTGTGATGGCTCTCGATGCGGTGCCAGAGCGCGGCCACGAAGGACACCGTCAGCAACGAGGAGATCACCGTAACGTTGAGCCACACCGAATCGTTCAGCCACAGGCTGATTCCCGAGGAGATGGCGGCGCCAGCGGCCGATGCCAGCGCCATCCAGCGGATCAGCGTGGATTGTTGCGGGCGCTCGTCTGGATTCGTCATCTAGAGCACCGACTGGTCGAAGCCGAACTCGAGGCTGCTGTCGGCCGAATGCACCAGATTGCCCTGGATGAAATCGATGCCGCTCATCCACAGCGCCGCCGCGCTCTGGGCGTCTTCCACGCAATGACCGATGACCTCGACGCCGCGGCGATGGGCATTGTCGGCTATCGCCTTGACCTGGTCACGGGCTTCCTGCTTGCCGAGTTCATTGGTCAAGCGGTTGGCCAGTTTCACATAGCTGATCGGCAGACTGCTGAGCAGGTCCGGTTCGTCATTGCGCGGGCTGTAGCGGCTCAGGCAGAACTGCACGCCTTCGCTACCGAGACTCTGGCACAGATCCTTGATGGATTGCTGGTTGAGCAGGGCATCGTTGTGGTTGATTTCGATGACCAGGCTGTTCACCGGCACGCCATAGGCTTTCAGCAGGTTCTTCAGCCAGACCTGCTGGCTCTCGTCGAGCAGGGTGATGCTGGACTGGTTGACGAACAGCTTGATCTGGTCGCCGGCGGCCGCGCGCTCGCTGATGGTGGCCACCGCACGCGTCATCGACCAGCGGTCGAGTGCGATGATCAGATTGCTTTTTTCGGCGATGTGGATGAATTCGGTGGCCGGAACGATGTCGCCGTTGCCGTCGGTCAGCCGCAGCAGCGACTGGAACTGTTTTTCGGCGCCGCCGGCAACCGCCACGATCGGCTGGTACAGATGCGACAGGCAGCCGTTGCTGTCGGCATTGGCCAGCAGGGCGATGATGGCTTCCTCGCGCTGCACCTCGGCACTCGACTGCGGCTTGTAGACCACGACGCCGGTTGCCGCCGTGCGGGCGGCACGCGCGGTACGTTCGACGGCGTTTATCAGGATGTCCGTGCTGCCCTTGCCGTATTCGAAGTCGCAGATGCCGATGTGGGCGCGGAATTCGATGCTTTGTCCCTGGATTTCGAATTTCTGCGTCATGATCCGCGTGCGCAGCTTGCCGGCCTGGGTGGCCATGGTGGTTTCATCGGTGTCGCCCTGGTACATCAGTGCGCAGGCGCCGTCACCGAAGCGCGCGACCGGCGCCGGCTGGTTGATGCCCGCAAGGAAGGAAGAAAATTCACGCAGCAGGTTTTCCATCGCGCTCAGACCGAGGCGTTCCTTCAGCAGATTGATGCCGTTGAGTTCGATGAAGAACAGGGCATAATCGTCACGGTCGATGCGTTGCTCGAGCAGGGTCAGCATGTCGGAGCGAAGAATCAATCCGGTTTCCCTGGTGGCTCCGCCGGCATCCTTGCGCAGCGCCCTGTGGCGTTTGATGCGGTTCTGCACCGCCGCGATGAGGCGGCGCGGCCGGATCGGTTTGCTCAGGAAGTCATCGCCGCCGGCTTCCAGTGCATCCATCTGGCGCTCCTCGTCGGACTCGCCGGACAGGAACACGATCGGGATGTTCTGGAACTGCACGGACTGCCGGATCATTTCGGTCAGCTCGATGCCGCTCGCCTTCGGCATGTTCAGGTCCATCAGAATCAGGTCGGGTTTGAACGATTCGATGTGGCCGATCAGATTGTCGGCTTCCAGCAGCACTTTCGTGCTGATTTCGGCATTGCGCAGGATGCCTTCGGCGAACATCGCCTGCGAGCGGTCGTCTTCGACGATGAGTACGCGGTAGCGTTCGGTTTTTCCGAAGCGCAGGATCTGGTCGATGCGGGCGACCACGCCGCGGGCGTCGGCATTGCCGCTGATGACCGCATCCATCATCGCAAAGCGGTCGTCGGTGGTATCGGCGTCGGCCGCGAGCAGCTGCACGGCGGTCAGGTATTTCGGATGCTGGCGCCGGTATTCCCCGATCATGCCGCCGATGCGCAGTACGTCATCGGCGAACTCGGAATCGATCAACAGCAGATCGGCCGGAAGCGCCTGCAGCAGCTCCGAGAGTTCGTCCACGCTTTCCAGCAGCTCCAGGTCGACGCCGGCCTGTTCGAGCTGCAGGTGGATTTCCTGCGCCAGCGTGCCGTGCCGGGTCAGGTGGTAGATGCGTTGGTTGCGGAATCCGGCATCGGGCGGAGTTTTGTTGGTTTCGTTCATGGGTGCCATCCTAGCAGGGGCCGCGGCCGGAGCTGCGGGAGATTTGTTTTGGGTTTCGGCATTCACCGGCGTCGGCGGTCCGGCGCCTTCCGACCATTGCCGCCAGTAGGCGATGGGCGGTGTTTCATAGCGGCTCTCGGCGCTGGCACTGACCGGAACGTGCGCCTGCCATTCCGGCGCCACGGCGGCAACGGGGGCCGGCTTGGCGCTCGGCGTGCCGGAAGCATCGCTGAAATCCTGCAATTGCGACGCCTGTTCGTCCGTGGGCAGTTTTGCCGCGGCCAGGCAGGCGCTCAGGCCGGCCCAGTAGGCGGCGTCGCGCGGCGCGCCCTTTCCCGGATCCGC
>JBMSNF010000102.1:0-6462 GCA_049421545.1 Arenimonas sp. | reverse complement strand
CGCCGTGCTGCCCGGCGTAGACCATCCGTCGCGCACCGACGGTGCCGGCGCCGAGCACGCACCAGTGAGCGCGCTTGACCGCCCGACACCGGGGCGATAAACGCGGCGAACCCGTGGGCCGGTAGCTCAGCGGTAGAGCGCTGGCCTTACAAGCCGGATGTCGCAGGTTCGAAACCTGTCTCCCCCACCAACTTTCACAGCGCCGCAAGGGGCTGTTTCAGTTTATACAGTCCGAGATTGACGCCCGCGCCCTCGGAAGTACGGGCAGCGAGGCTTTCCGCAGCCGTCCGGCCCTGCCATTGCAGGGGATCGGCGGCCTTTTGGTAGGCCTCACGGAAGGGAACCCCTGATTTTGCGAAATCCACCGCCAGATCGGTCGCCATCATGGCGGGCTCGATGGCGGCGGCGATATGGTCCGGATGCCAGGCCAGTTTCGCCAGCAGCTCCGGCACCAGCGCGAGCGCCGCCAATCCGTGCCGGAATGCGCGCAAGACGGGCGCTTTGGTGTATTGCAAATCCCGGTGATAGCCCGAGGGCAAGGACAGGCTCTGTTCCAGTTCCGAGCGCGCCCCCGAGACCACCGCGTAGGAAGCACGCAGCAGTTCGATCAGATCGGGATTGCGTTTGTTGGGCATCAGCGAACTGCCGGTCTGGTATTCCGGCGGAAGCTTTACGAAGCCGAACTCGCTGGTGCTGAACAGGGACAGATCCCAGGCCAGACGGCGCAGATCCCCCATCGCCGACAGCAGGGCATCAATCGCGGCCAACTCGAACTTTCCGCGGGAAAGCTGGGCATAGGTCGCGATCTGTTGCATGCGGGCGAATCCGAGGGCTTCGGTGCAGAAGGCGCGGTCCAGCGGCAGATTGACGCCGAATCCGGAAGCACTGCCCAGCGGATTGGCATCGATCCACTGCAGGCACTGTTTGGCACGCACGGCATCATCAATGAAAGCTTCCGCCCAGGCGCCCCACCACATGCCGAGCGAAGACACCATGGCCCGTTGCAGATGGGTGTAGCCGGGAAACTCCTGCAAGGCTTCCGCCTCGGCACGCTGCAGACTGACCGTGGCGATGTTCCTGCACAGACCGTCCAGTGCGGCCAACTGGTCTTTCAACCACAGGCGCGACGCCACCAACACCTGATCGTTGCGGCTGCGGCCGGCATGGATCTTGCGGCCGGTATCGCCGAGCGCTTCGGTGAGGAACCATTCGATGGCACTGTGTCCATCTTCGAAACGGGCATCGAGGATGAAATCACCGGATGCGAACTCCCCGGCCAACCGATCGAGCTGCGCCGTCAACTGCCCGGCCTCGTCCCCGCTGAGCATGCCGATGCGTGCCAGACCAAGGGCATGGGCACGGCTGGCGGCGATGTCATATGGAAACAGCACGGCATCCGACAGGATGTCATCGCCGGCAAGGAAGTGCTGGATGGCCTGGTTGATTTCGAAGCCGGGCTTGGCCCAGATGACCGGATGGCTCATATAACCCCCATGGTTTCGGGCAGTCCAAGGCCCAGATTGATATTCTGCAAGGCCTGACTGGCGGCACCTTTCAGGAGATTGTCCAAGACACTGACAACGACCAGACGGTGGCCGTCATCGGTCAGCGTGAACCCGCCGACTTTGGCCTGAACGGTGTTGGCAACCGACATGATCAGCGGGATTTCCCGGACGATGTCGATACACGGTTCTTTGCCGAAGGCCTGTTGATAGCGTACGAAGACCTGATCGACAGTAAATGCATCCTTCAGCACCATGTTGGTGGTAATCGAGAGCCCGCGGAAATGCGGTGCCACATGCGGCATGAACTGGACAGAGCTGTCCATTTGGGCGGAAACCTCGCGCTCGTGCAGATGGCCGGCCAGCACATACGGCATCAGATTGTCCTTCAACTTTTCCGGATCGTTTTTGTCGGATGCGGCAGTGCCGGCACCGGAGTAACCGGAAACGCCGAAGCAGTTGACCGGCCCGGCAAGCGCATCGCGCATCGGCGCGATGGCCAGCTGCATGGCGGTGGCATAACAGCCGGGATTGCTGATCCGGCGCTGTCCGTTGTAGTCTGCACGCGTCAATTCCGGCAAACCGTAATACCAGGACGGATCAAAACGGAAGTCGGCGGACAGGTCAATCAGTAACGTTGAGCTGCCAGCGGCATCGAATGCCTGCACCCAATCCGCCGCAAAGCCGTTCGGCAAAGCCAGAATGACGGCGTCGGCACCCGCGTCCACTGCCTGCACGGGATTGTAATTGACGTAATGCAGTCCGTCCGGTGCTTCCGGATCGAACTCGGAAACCGCCTGCCCTGCCCGCTCCCGTGAAGACACAAAGGCAATCTCGAGACGTGGATGCTTGGCCAGAAGTCGAATCAGCTCGCCGCCGACATGGCCGCGGGCACCGACCAGGCCGACACGGAAAATGCGGTTCGAGGCGCTCATGATGCATCCAACTCATGGAAGCTTGCCGGTTTTCCGAGGCAATAGGACACCGCCTGTTCGATTTCGGCAAAACCCTGCAAGCCATACCAGAACACCGTCCAATGGCCGCATTTCAGGCATCCATCGGCAGCCTGCAGGTAAAAGGCATTGACCGGATTGTCATGGCGCGAGCGCCAGAACAGCTTCAGCGTGTGCTGACGCATCACCGACCAGGCCGCCGCACCGAGACCCTCGCCCTGGGCGTCGTCGGCGACCGCGAATTTATCCAGATACATGGCGCCATCCACCGCCAACAGCACGAGCGCGGTGCGGTAATCGGCGCTGTAGTAGATTTTGGCCGGATTGTTGTCGCGGAAATAGCCCGCTTTCATCTTGCGTCCGAATCCGGATTCCATCAGTTTCTGCATACGGGCTTTGTCAATCTGAGACCAACGCCCGGCGGACAGGATGCGTTGCCCCTTGCGCACCAGCGTACCGGATCCGCGGTGGGTGAACAGCTCCTTGGCCAGTTCCGACGGCTTGGTAATCGATACCGAACTGTCGCTCGGCAGCTCGGCCAGCAGCTCGGCAATCTGTTCGATCTTCACCTTCATGCCCGAATGCAGCCAGGGCTGCTGCATCAGACGGGCATAGTCGGTGCTGAGATTGATGGAGTCGATGATGTTGTCATCCCCGTCGAGAAGACCGCCGGTGTTGGTCAGGAAGATGATTTTGTAGGGCTGCAGGGTCTTGACCACTTCATTGGCGGCCCAATCGGCATTGATGTTGACGATTTGCCCGTCGGCGGTTTCTCCGAGCGAGGAAATGACCGGAATCGATCCGGACTGGATGGCGGAATAAACGGCCTGCGTATGCACGGCGACGACCTTGCCGACCATGCCGTATTTGCGTTCGTTCAGCAGCTTCGCTTCCAGCACGCCGGAATTCAGGGACACCGCCCGGATGCCCTGTACCTGCAGGGCTTCGACCAGACGCAGATTCTCCTGCAGACAGACCCGGCGTACGGTTTTCAGGACTTTCTTGGTGGTGACGCGCAGTCCGTCAACCGTGCGTTTGCGCACGCCTTCGGCCGCCAGTTCGGCATCCAGCTGCGGGCCGGCGCCGTGGATGACGATCGGGGTCAGGCCGACCTGCTGCAGGAATCCGAGCGAACTGACCAAGGCTTCCAGATCGTCACGCAGGATGGCACCGCCGACCTTGACCACGGCAAAGCGGGATGCATCACGTTGCGAAAACCGCTTGAGGTACTGCTGGATTTCCTTGGCGCTGCCGATGTTGCTGAGCAGGCGCACGATGGTATCGCGGATGGGACTGTCGTGGTTCATGTCATTCCAGGATGGAGATGTAGTGGTCTACGGCCTTCTGCAACTGCGACAGCGCGACCCATTCATCGGCGCTGTGCGCCTGCGCGATATCGCCCGGCCCGAATACAATGGCGTTGAGGCCGGCTTGCGAAAACAAGGCGGCTTCCGTCCAGAAATCGACGGCATGCCCGATGGGAAGATTCAGGCCCTCGGCGAAATCACGGGCCTGCAGACGACGCTGTTCGGCTTGCGCGGTATCGCCTGCCGGCAGCGGCGGGCCGGAAAAGGTGATTTCATAATCGATGCCCGGCAACAATGCGGCAAAGGCCGCATGCAGTTCATTGGCCGACTGCGTGGGCAGCGGCCGGAAGCCGAGACGCAGCTCGGCGGCGGCGGCGATCATATTGGCCTTGATGCCGCCTTCGACCTTGCCGATGTTGAACGGCATGCCGGTCAAACCACCGAACCGGTGATGGGATTGGCCGGCGGCCAGGTCGAGGGCGGCATTGCCCCAGCGCAAGGCCTGATGCACCGCACTCTGCATCGGGTCGCTGATTTTCGAAGCATGCCCGGAAGTGCCGGTGAAACGCACCATGGCGGCGCTGATGCCCCGGTGCGCAAGCACGGCCTCACAGCCGGTGGGTTCGGATACGATCACATCGGTAAACCCGTGATCGCTGGCGAGGAACGCCGCGATGCAGCGCGCGTCGTTGGCTTCCTCGTCACTGGAAAAAAGAAACGCGGCATCGCCCGTGCTCACTTCGGCAGCGGCCAGCAGCGCGGCCGCCGCGCCTTTGATGTCACAGGCGCCCAGACCGACGGCGCGGTCGCTGTGGATGGTGAGTACGTGCGGGTCCTGGCTCCAGCCCGGGGCCACCGGCACCGTATCCAGATGCACATTGAACAAGGTGCTGGGCTTGCCGCGGATGGCGAGAAGCGAGACTGCACCGGCACCGAGATCGGTGACGGTACAGGCAAATCCGGGGAGCTGCGCCTGCAGATAATCGAAAATACCGTCGGTTCCGATCCGTCGTGGCGGATTCTGGGTGTCGAACGCCACCAAGGCCTTCAGATGCGTCAAGGTCCGGTGCAACAGGGCCTCACTCATGCGCGGTCTCCGTTGACCTTGGCCCACAGGTTCGAACTCATGCCGAACAGGCGGATGAAGCCTTCGGCTTCGGTTGCGCCCCAGTCCGCCGATTGCGCATAAGTCGCGCCCTTGGCTTGCAGGATGTGTTTGGAGTCGACGGCAACAGCCGTGACCGTGCCACCTTCGGTGCGCAGGGTCACTTCGCCACTGACGCAGGCTTGGCTGGCGCTCAGATAGGCCTCCAGATCGGTTTTCAAGGGATCGAAAAAGAAGCCCTCGTAAACGAGTTCGACCCACTTGCGGCCGACCATCGGTTTGAAGCGGTTCTGCTGCTTGCTCAAGACCGCCTCTTCCAGGGCCTGATGCGCTGTCTGCAGGGCGGTCAAACCCGGTGCTTCGAACACGATGCGTCCTTTCAGACCGATGGTGGTATCGCCGGTGTACATGCCGCAGCCGACTCCATAGGCCGCGAACAGCCGGTTCAATTCCTTGAGCATCTCGCCGCCGGGCATGGCTTTGCCGTTCAGGCGCACGGCCACGCCTTTGTCAAAACCGATACGGACTTCAAGCGCGGAAGCAGGCCAATCGGCGCGCTTGGCGCACCATCCTTTCAATTCCGGTCCGGGTGCCTGCCATTGATCGATCTCCCCGCCCGACAGGGTGATGCCGAGCACGTTCTCGTTGATGGTGTAGGCCTTCTGCTTGGCGGGCACCGCGAAGCCGCGCTGTTCCAGGTAGTCCTGCTCGTACTGGCGGACGTGCGTATGCGCCTTCTGGATTTCCCGGATCGGCGCCAGGATTTCATAGTCGCCGAGCGACTGGATGGAGACGTCGAAACGGACCTGGTCATTGCCCATGCCGGTGCAGCCGTGCGCGACGGTGCGCGTTCCCACTTCCGCACAGCGTGCCAGCGTGTGCTGCACGATCAGGTAACGGTCGGACACCAGCAGCGGGTACTGGTTCTGGTATTTCTCGCCGGACCAGACGAAGGGGGTCACGAACGATTCGAACAGATCCTGGGCCAGATCAAGCGTGACATGGCTGGCGGCACCGAGTTCGGCGGCCCGATTTTCGATGTAGGCGCGTTCTTCCGCGCTGACCCCGCCGGTATTGGCGAATACGGTATGCACCGTATAGCCCTGCTCCTGCAGGTACGGGATGCAGAAACTGGTGTCCAGTCCGCCGGAGAACGATAAAACGACATCTTTCGACATGGGGATTCCTTTAACGGATTTCGGGGTGGTTGATGAGGGTGTCCATGATGGCTTTCTGCACATGCAGGCGGTTCTCGGCTTCCTGGATGGCGATGCAGGCCGGCGAGTCCATGACCGCGTCGGTGGCCTTGATGTTGCGGCGTAGCGGCAGGCAATGCGAGAACACGCCGTTATTGGTCAAAGCCATCTTGGCCTCGTCCACGATGAAGTGCCTGTTTTCCTCGCGCATCGGCTTTTCGGCTTCCCAGTTGCCGAAATAGGGCAAAGCGCCCCAGCTCTTGGCATACACCACATCCGCGCCGGCATAGCTGGCATCGATATCGTGGCTGACCGCGAATGAGCCGCCGGAGGCGGCCGCATTGGCCTCGGCCCAGCCCATGTAGCGCTCATCCAGAAGGTACTGCGGGTTCGGACACA
>JBMSNF010000101.1:0-6522 GCA_049421545.1 Arenimonas sp. | reverse complement strand
TTCGAGCATATCCATCCCGAAGACCGGGAAGCGGTGGGCAAAGCATGGGATGCGGCACTCAGTGGCGACAATTATGATATCCGCCATCGGATCATCGTTAATGACGAAGTGCGCTGGCTTCGCGAGCGTGCCGAGTTCGAACGCGATGCCGAAGGTGCCGCCCTACGCGCCTTCGGTACCTGCCAGCTCATCACCCGTCAGGTTCTCGCGGAGCAGCAGCTGCAGCTGTTCGCCAGCGTGTTCACCAGCGCACACGAAGGCATCATCATCACCGACCTGAACGCCCGCATCATCGAAACCAATGCCGCTTTCAGCAAGATCACCGGCTACAGCCGCGAGGAAGTCATCGGCAAGACCCCGGGGCTCTTCAGCTCCGGCCGTCATGGCCGCGAGTTCTACGAAGCGATGTGGGAGAAACTGAAGAGCGAAAATTACTGGATCGGCGAAATCTGGAACCGGCGCAAATCAGGCGAGGTCTATCCCGAACTGTTGGCCATCAGCACCGTGTTCGACACGCACGGCAATCCGATCAACTACATCGCTCTGTTCACCGACATCAGCCTGCAGAAGGAACAGCAACGTCTGCTGGAATACAACGCCTATTACGACGGCCTGACCGGACTGCCCAACCGCGTCCTGCTGGCGGATCGTCTGCAGCTGGAACTTTCGAAAAGCCAACGCGATGGCAAGAAAGTGGCCATCGCCTTCATCGATCTCGACGGCTTCAAGGAAGTGAACGACGAGTTCGGCCACGAGGCCGGCGACCATGTGCTGATTACCGTCGCCGAACGCATCACCAGCTGCCTGCGCGCGCACGAAACCGTGGCACGGCTCGGCGGCGATGAGTTCGTGGCGGTCATCACCGGCTTGTCCGCGGAGCAGGAATCGCTGTTGGTGATCAACCGTATTCTGGCCAGCCTCGCCACGCCCATTCCTTTCGGCGATTTCTCGCTGTCGGTCAGCGCCAGCATCGGCCTCACCTTCTATCCGCAAAGCCTGGAATACGACGGCGAGCAGTTGCTGCGGCAGGCCGACCAGGCCATGTATCACGCCAAGCAGGCCGGCCGCAACCGCTTCCAGATCTTCGATGAAGCCTACGACCACGACCTGCGCGTGCACAACGAAAATCTGGATCGCATCCGGATCGGGCTGGCTGCCGGTGAATTCGAGCTGTACTACCAACCCAAGGTCAATATGGCGACCGGCCAGATCATCGGCCTCGAGGCCTTGGCCCGCTGGAACCACCCGGAACGTGGCGTGCTGCCGCCGGGCGCCTTCCTTCCGGACATTCAGGACACCGTGCTCGAAATCCCCTTCGGCGATTGGGTCATCGATCAGGCGCTGACCGATTGCGGGCGGCTGCGCCTGCATGACCTGACGCTTCTCGTCAGCGTCAATATTTCGGCACGGCACCTTGAAAAGGCCGACTTCGTCGAGTCCCTGCGCGCCCGTCTGAAAAACTGCAGCTGCAGTCACCGTTGCCAGATCGAACTGGAAATCCTGGAAACCAGCGCACTCGACGATCTCGACCGGGTGTTCGAGATCATCCGCGAGTGCGCGACCTTCGGCGTCAGTTTCTCGCTGGACGACTTCGGAACGGGCTACTCCTCGCTGACCTATCTGCGCAGACTGCCCGTGGAAACCCTGAAAATCGATCAAAGCTTCGTGCGCGGCATCACCGAGCGCCCCGAAGACGTGATTCTGCTCAAGGGCATTCTGGATCTGGCCCGCGGCCTCGACCGCAAGGTCATCGCGGAAGGTGTGGAAACGCTGGAGCATGGCCGCATCCTGCTGGAGATCGGCTGCACGCAGGGGCAGGGTTATGCCATCGCCCGTCCCATGCCCTTCCTGGCACTGCTGGAATGGATAAAGACCTGGCATCCCGATCCCTCTTGGGAAAACCGCTCGTCCCGGCGCTGAACGCTACCCGGGCAATCGCTGCTCGATGCGCTGCAGGACATCGCCGCGGCGGAACAGAAGTGCTGCAAGTGCAATGCCAAGGGCGTTGGCCAGCAGATCCCCTGCATCGGCCTGGCGGTTGACGGCCCAGGCCCCCTGCGCCAGTTCGATCAAGCCGCCGAAAACCAGCAACCACAGCAAAGCAGCGGCACGTGCCGGTCCGGATGCAAACAAACCGCAGGCCAATACGGCCAGAACTCCGTAACCGATTGCATGGATGACTTTATCGAAGTGCGGAATCACCGGTTCACGCAGAATACCCGCACGCAAAGACAGGTAGGCGCCGATCGCCATGCCGGTAAACCAGAGTGCCAGCCACAGGCGCGGCCATCGCAAGGATTTCACAGTCGGTAACTCAAATCGCCTTGGGCGAATGCCGCGCTGAAATCAACACCCCGGGCAAAACCCATGAACTGGAAACGCTCGCCCATTTCGCCGGGCAGAATCAGTTTCTTGACCATCTGGCTTTCACGGTAGCGCGCGATCTCATCCATGCCGTTTTCATAGGCGGCGATGTATTCGGCAAGGCCGTTGGCGAGCAGGAAACTGGCCTGAGAACAGTAACCGGCCAACTGGAATCCGGCACTGGTGCCGGCCTCGGCCAAGGCGGTGAAATCCACCGAAGCGGTCAGGTCCTGCAATCCGGGCCAGACGAAATAATCGCCATGCGCGCGGTGCCGGTAATGGCAGATCAGGGTGCCGTCATCGCGTTCGGGCAGATAGTATTCACCGCGCGGGTAGCCATAATCGATGAACAGCATGCCGCCGCGGCGCATGGTACCGGCCACCGCCTGGATCCAGTAGGGCAGCTGCGGCAACACCTCCGAACAATAGCCCTCCTCGAACTCCCGCTGCAGGTAGCGCTCGAGATGGCGCACCGCGCCGCTGACCAGGGCATCGGCCGGGCGCATGACCCGTGCGAACTGCTGCTTGGCATCCAGCGCCACGCATTCCTCGAAGACCTCGCCCTCTTCCTTGATGAACCGGGTCGCCGGCAAGGCATCGATGACTTCATTGGCCACCAGCATGCCCTGCCAGGGCTGCTCCGGCGGCGCGTCCAGCCAGACGCAACGGGCGAACAACTCCGCCGGCAGCGTGGCCTGAAGATGCGTGTGTTGGCGTTCGCGCAGATCCGCGCTCGGTTCGAGGATCCAATAGTGGGCGGGCAGCCGATCCAGGCGCTGCAGCGCTTTCAAGGTCTTTTCGGCCAGAGCGCCGGTGCCGGCGCCGATCTCGAACCAGATGCCCTCACCGTCGAGCTGCGCCAGCACACCGGCCCCGGCCTGCGCCAAGGCATGGGCGAAGCCGCCGCCAAGCTCGGGCGCGGTCACGAAATCGCCATCGGCGCCGAATTTACGGGCGCCGGCGCTGTAATAGCCCAAGCCCGGCGCGTACAAAGCCAGCTCCATGTAGCGCGCGAACGAAATCGCGCCCTGCTCGAGCGCGATGGCCTGGTGGATGATGTCGGTCAGGCGTGCGCTGTGGGCGAGCGCTTCCTCGGAGGGACGGGGCAATTCCATGCGGTCTTTCACTGGTCATTGATGCCCGTTCAGGATACCTTGTCTGTGTCCTGTTTTGAACCGAGATGCGTCATGACGAATACTTCCGCCGTGGTCCTGATTACCGGTGCCGGCCGCCGCATCGGCGCGGCCTTGGCCGCCGATCTGCATGGCCGCGGCTACCGCATCGCCCTGCATTGCCAGAACTCCATCGCCGAGGCCACGGCATTGTGCGCGGACTTCAACCGGGCGCGGCCGGACAGCGCAATCACCCTGCAGGCCGATCTCGGCAATCCGGCACAGCGTGACGCGCTGATACCGACTGTCATGGCGCACTTCGGACGCCTGGATGTGCTGATCAACAATGCCAGCAGTTTCTTTCCTACCCCCATCGGGAGCACCAGCGATGCCGACTGGGACGCCCTGTTCGATGCCAATGCCCGTGCCCCGTTTTTCCTGAGCCAGGCGGCCGCGCCGCATCTGGCCAAGAACAAGGGTTGCATCGTCAATCTGCTCGACATCTTCGCCGAACGGCCGAAACCCGCACACACCGTGTATGGCATGGCCAAAGCGGCGCAGGGCATGCTGACCCAATCACTGGCGCTGGAGTTGGCCCCGGCGGTGCGCGTGAATGCCATCGCACCGGGCGCCATTCTCTGGCCGGAATCGGGCAAAACCCAGGCCCAGAAGCAGGCCATTCTCGATGCCACGCCCTTGGCCCGCATCGGCGAAGTGGACGACATCTGCAAGGCGGCCCGGTTTTTGATTGAAGACGCGGCTTACTGCACCGGGCAGATTTTGGCCGTGGATGGCGGGCGCCTCTTGCGTTGAATCAAACCGGCCGTTGCTTAGCAGGGTAAAATAAGCCATCTACTTCCCGGAGTTCCACCATGCGTTTTCGTTTCCTGACTGCATCGCTGCTCGCACTGGCCCTGGCTACCGGCGCGCAGGCCGCCGATTCCCTGGCTTTCGACAAAGCCTGGGTGCGGGCCACGCCACCGAATGCGAAGGTGGCCGGTGGTTTTGTGGAAATCCGCAATTCCGGAAAGAACGCGGATCGTTTGCTTTCCGCAAGCAGCGATGCCGCCGAACGCGTTGAAATCCACGAAATGAAGATGTCCGGCGAACTCATGCAGATGCGTCACCTGACCGAGGGCTTGGTGATTCCGGCCGGCCAAAGCGTGCAACTCAAACCCGGCAGCTATCACCTGATGTTGATGGCACCGAAAAAGCCGATCGCCGAAGGCCAGAAAGTCAGCATCACTCTGGTTTTCGAGAAAGCCGGCAAGCGGGTTTTGGAGTTCACCGCCGCCAAGCAGGCGCCCGAAGCCTCATCTGAAGCCGGGCATCACCACTAAGACCGGCAGCGCTTTCCCCGCCGGCATTCACGCCGGGTTAACCTTGGCCATCCGACACTGAGCGTAACGCAACGACGGATGCACCTCCATGACTTCACAGGAACAACAGGCCCTGCTGGCCATCACCCTGCATGCCGCCTTCGCCGACGGCAGCAAGGATGCGCGCGAGCGCGAGCAGATCAAACAGATTGCGGAAAGCCTGGTGCCCGATGGCAGCATCAATATGCCCGGACTATATCAGGACGTGCTGCTGAAGCGGCGCACGCTGGAACAGAGCGCCGCCCAGCTGGAAAGCGCCGAAAGCCGGCAACTGGCGTATGAAATGGCGGTGTGCGTGTGCGATGCCGACGGTGTCCGCAGCGCGGCCGAGAACGGTTTCCTGGATATCCTGCGTGGCCTGCTGCGGATCGATGCCGCGCAAGCCCAATCCTTCGCCAACGAGGCCGACGCCCTGGCCGACGCGCCCTTGGTCGCGGTGCCGCTGGATTCCGGTCCGTCGGTCGATAACGCGGCCCTGGACAAATCGGTGTTGAACTACGCCATCCTCAACGGCGCCTTGGAACTGCTTCCGCAATCCCTGGCCTCGATGGCCATCCTGCCCTTGCAGATGAAGATGGTGTACAGCATCGGCAAGGCGCACGGCTACGAACTCGACCGCGAGCACATCAAGGACTTCGCGGCCACGCTGGGTGTCGGCATGACCGGCCAATATGTGGAGCAGATGGGCCGCAAATTGATCGGCGGCCTGCTCGGCAAAGTCGGCGGCGGTCTGCTCGGCGGACTGGGCAGTGCGGCCACCGGCGCGGCGTTTTCGTTCGCCACCACCTATGCGCTGGGCAAGGTCGCGCAGCAGTATTACGGCAACGGCCGCAGCATCGATGGCGCCCAGTTGAAACAGGTGTTCGCGCAGATGTTCTCGCAGGGCAAGCAGATGCAGGGCCAGTACCGCGCGCAGATCGAACAGAAAGCGCAGACCATCGATGTCGGGCAGATCCTGGAGATGGTCAAGCGCCGCTGATTCCGGCAATGCCGCACTGGCAGCGCTCAGCGCCGGGCCGCCGCCATTTCCGCGAGCGTCATCCCGTTTTCGGGATTGATGAAATCCGGCGCGATCTGCACCAAGGGCTCTAGTACGAATGCGTGCTGGAGCTCCGGACGCGGAATCTTCAAATTGCCCGGGCCATCAAGCATCAGGTCATCGTAGAAGATGATGTCGATGTCGAGCGTACGGCTGGAAAAGCGCGGCACATCACGCCGGCGGCCGTGCGCATCTTCCAGCGCATGCAGCCAGTGATCGAGCGTATGCACGTCCCAGTCGGTTTCGATGATGGCGGCGCCGTTGATGAAGTCCGGACCGTCGAAGCCGACCGCTTGGGTGCGTATCCAATCCGACAGCACGACGCCGCCGAACGTGTCGCGCAGGGTGCTGACGGCTTGGGCCAGATGTTTTTCCGGCTCCTGATTGGAGCCCAGGCTTAAATAAGCTTTAGGCATCCGCGCGCGAACGCTCGATTTTCACGCCGACGGCTTTGGCGCCGCGCACCGCCCCGATTTTGCTGAGTTTGAGCGACACGTGACTGACTTTGAATTCTTCAAGGATGATGTCGCAGCAGCGTTCGGCCAGGGTTTCCACCAAGCCGAAACTGGATTCGGAGACGAACTGGATCAGGCGTTTGCTGACCGCCTTGTAGTCGAGGGTATGGGCG
>JBMSNF010000100.1:0-6602 GCA_049421545.1 Arenimonas sp. | reverse complement strand
CTGGGAATGTTGTTCGCGATTTCGTCGATGAAATGCTGGTTTTCCAGAAGTTTTTCGCCCATGCGGTCACGCAGGAGCATCAGCATGCCGCCGGACAGGGCGATGTTGGCGATGATCCCGGCCAGGTAGGGCAGGGTAAGCATGATATCGCCGTTACGCATCATTTCGTGGCTAACATCGTGGGTCAGCATCCAGGACGAACGGAAATAGAATGCGGCAATGATGGCGAACAGCGCTGCCGCCATGAAATAGCGGCCACCGCTGCGGATGTTGTACCAGCGCGATCCGAGCATGTAGAGCATGACGCTGAACTGCAACGCATAAATGAATCCGGTGCTGATCAGCAGTGCCGGAAGTTGATTCCGCAGAACGATGGTACTGATCACGATGACCGCTGCAGGCAGCCAGAGCAGCGCGTACTTTAGGCGGTAGTTCAGCAGCAAGCCGATGCTGATCGACATCAGCACGAAGGCGAAGCTCAGCAAAATACTCGGCAACACGAAGCCCAGAACCGGTGATATCTGCGTCTGCAGCCCCCAGAAGACCAAGGCGACAAAATGCAGCAGCAGCCCCAAGGCCCAGTACCGGTTGCTCTTGCTGCCATGGGCTTGGCTGGCGTAGGCGAACATGGACAGCATCACCAGGTCGACCAGAATGAAAATGATGAACAGAGTCGGCAGGTGGAGATTCATTACGGATTCTTCAACGGGGAATGGTCGGTGATGAAGCTGGCGAAATCCTCGGCCGGCATCGGTTGGGCGAACAGGTAACCCTGGCCGAAATCGCAGCCGGCCTCATGCAGCAGTTTTTCCTGTCCGGTACTCTCGATGCCCTCGGCGACCACCCTGATGCCGAGTTCGTGGCCGATGCGGACAATGGCGCGGCAGATCGCGAGTTTCTGCATCGAGTCCTCGATGCCGTCGACGAAGGACTTGTCGATTTTCAGGAAGCTGAGCGGCAGCCGCTCCAGCTGGGAAAGATTGGAGCAGCCGACACCGAAATCATCCATGGCCAGCTGGAAACCAATCGACTCGAGGATGCCGAGGAAGCGCAGCAATTCCGGCGTCATGTTCAGCAGGCTGCCCTCGGTGATTTCGACGATCAATGCACGCGGTGGAATCTGCATGGCCAACAGGCGCCCCAGCATTTTCGCCTCGTTTTCCACGCAGTACTCGAGATAGGCCGCAGGCATGTTGATGCTGATCTGGAAGTCGGGCGAAATGTTTTCAATGAAATTCCGGAGCTGGATCAGCACATGATCGAGCACCCAGTCGGTAATCGGGATGATCTGCCCGCTGGCTTCGGCCAGCGGAATGAAGCGCGCCGGCATCAGGAAGCCACGGGTCGGGTGGTTCCAGCGGATCAGGGCCTCGGCCTTGCGCAGTTTCCCGGTCTGCAGATCCAGAATCGGCTGGTAATACATTTCGAATTCGTCCAGATTGATGGCCGCGGTGATATCCGTGGACAGGGTTCTCTGGTCGATGTGTTCGTCATGCATGTGCTTTTGGTAGCGAACGGGCAGCCCCTCTTTGACGCCGTAGGCACGCTGCAAGGCGACTTCGGCGCGGTTGAGCAGCTCGGTTGCGTCTTCGCTGTCCTCCGGCCAGACGCTCACGCCGATGGCGGGTGAGGGCAGAATGGTGCTGCTGGTGCTCAACAACGGCCGGCGCAGCACATCCTGGATAGTCCGGATGGAATGCATCATCTGGCTATCATCGACTTCGGCATGTGCCAGCAGGATGCTGAAATCATCGCGTCCGGTCCGTGCTATCAGCGCGTCTGCACCGACCATATCGCGGATGCGCGCGACCAGGCACTGCAGAATGAAGGTCCGCTCGTTGGCGGACATGATGGCGTTGAATTCCTCGAGGCGCTGGAAGTTGAGGGCCAGCAGGAATCGGCGGCGGCTGTAGGGCTGCTCCGACAGCGCCTGACGGATGGCGGTCTCGAAGCCGAAGCTGTTGAGAAGTCCCGTGGTCGTATCCGTCATGGTGGCGGTATCGCGGGCCTGGTTGCTTTGCAGCAGTTCCTCGTCCAGCTGCAGCGCCAGCTTGCTCAGATTTTCGGTCACTGTGATGATTTTGCTGTTGGTGCCGCTGATGAAACGCATCAGCACCTGCATGATGATCAGCGTGACCAGGCCGCCGATGACGAAACGGGTGATCAGGTACTGCCCTTCATAATCGAGAAAATAGTTGCTGATCGGAATGATCAGCAGCAGCGTGCCGATCGAAAACCAAAGGGCGCGGTAGGGCGTCAGCATGATGTGGACCAGCACGAACATCGAGGTCAGGAACAGGGCCGACACAGCCCCATTGAGAATGATGGCTCCGATGGTGGTCAAAATGCAGATGGACAGCATCGCAATTTTGACAGCGGTGGAATTCTGGTTGCGTTCCGGAAGCATGGCCAGACCGCACAGCAGGATCAAGGTGCCGTTGATCGTACCGAGTTCCGGCACGCGCAGGTGGTGGCCGCTGCCGAACAGGTCGGCCATTGCGGCCAGGCTTTGCAGAATCAGGAGGGCGGCGATCAGAATCGCCGACCAACCGACCAAGCGCAGGGGCATCTGGGTTTGGCTGCGGTTGGCCGTTTCGAGCTGCTGCAGGGCACCCTGTGTTTCACGCAGAATCGTGCCCACGTCCTTGCGCGGCGTCGGGGTCAGGCTTGGTATACCGATTTCGGTGCCGTACGCCATTTCTGCAAATACCCTATGCGGCGCCCTAAGAATTCTTAGTATGAGGACGCATCTTGTTGATTCATCTAGCGATGATAGGGCAATTCGGGGCTTAACTGCAAAATAATTGTGAACTCTTGGACGCCGGCCGCGGTTTAGCGTGCATCGAGCCGATCAAACCAGGTTGAGATGGGTGGATGGACGCTGTGATTTCATCCGGAACAGGATTTCCAGATCCGCGGCTTTCAGGGGCTTGGAGAACAGATAGCCCTGGCCGAAATCGCACTTGGCCTTGCTGAGCAGGGACTGCTGTCCCGGATTTTCGATGCCTTCGGCAACGATGCGAAGGCCGAGTTCGTGGCCGACTTTGATGATGGCGCGGCAGATCGCCAGCTTCTGGGTCGAGTACTCGATGCCGTCGACGAATGATTTGTCGATTTTGAGGAAGTTGAGCGGCAGCCGCTCAAGCTGCGAAAGGTTCGAATAGCCGACCCCGAAATCATCCATGGCGAGCTGGATGCCGATCGATTCGAGGATCGACATGAAGCGCTGCATCTCGGCGGTCATGCTGAGGAAGCTGCCCTCGGTGATTTCGAAGGTGAAACCGCGCGCCGGAATCTTCATGCGCACCAGACGATCGAGCACGTACTCCTCGTTCTCGATGCAGTATTCGAGGTAGGCCGAGGGGATGTTCACGCTGATTTCGATTTCCGGATCGAGTGTTTCGCGCCAGACCCGAAGCTGCTGCAGGGCGGCATCGATCACCCATTCGGTCAGGCCGATGATCTGACCGGACGACTCGGCCAACGGGATGAACTGGACCGGTGATATCATGCCGCGTACCGGATGGTTCCAGCGGATCAGCGCCTCCACCTTGTGGGCGATGCCGCTACCCAGATCGATGATCGGCTGGTAATGCAGTTCGAATTCGTTGCGGTCGATGGCCAGTTCAAGGTCCTGGGTGATCGCCGCGCGTTCTTCGGCTTCCATCTGCATCACTTCGTCGTAATGCATCGGATTGCTGCTGCGGCTTTCGATGGCGCGCATCAGTGCGATTTCCGCCATGCCGAGCAGGCGGTTGATGTCGCGGCTGTCTTCCGGCCAGACGCTGACGCCGATGGCCGGCGCCGGCACCACCGATTTCGAGGCGCCGCTCAGCGGCCGTTTCAGGCTGTCATGGATCAATCGAATCGAAGCATCCATTTCCGAAGCGCTCAGATTGTCCGAGGGCAGCAGCACGGCGAACTCGTCCTTGCCGATGCGCGCCAGCACCGCGCCTTCGCCGGCCAGTTCCTTCAACCGGCTGACGATGTTGCCTAGGACCAGAACGCGCTCGTTGACCGAGAGCACCGCAATGTAATCTTCCAGCTTCTGGAACCGGATCATCAGCAGATGGAAGCTGTCATCCGCAGCGGCACGGCCGATCTGTGCGTTGGCGACCGATTCAAAGCCGCCGATGTTGAGCAGGCCGGTCATGCCGTCGGTCATTTCGGCGATTTCGCGTTCATCCAGACTGATGATGAGCTCGCTTTCGAGCCGGCCGACCTGATTGCCGAAGCCGCGGATGTCTTTCAGTGCCGAGATGTTGTTCCGGTCATGCTGACGGACCAGCGCCTGCATCACCGCGATGACCATCAATCCGGTGGCGAGCTGGCCCAGCAAGTCGGGCGCTTCGGCACCCGTGAGCGAGGTCGCCGCCAGTACCAGTGTCACAGCGGTCACGGCAAGTGATACCCGCAGCGCCAGCGCCGGGTGCAGCAGCATATGCAATGCCGCCAGCGCGGCCGAAAGATACAGAATCGAGCCGCTGCCGCCCAAGGTGATGGCGAAGATGTAAACGGCGATGGCTGCACCGGCCAGCAGGAAGCGGACCTGTGATTCATCCTGGTTTTTCCGCTGCATCAGATAAAGCCCGACACCGATGCACAGGGCGCCGGCCAGCAGTCCGAGTCCGGGCCGGGGCGAATGCCGACCGATATCGAACACATTCCATTGCACCAGCAGGGCCTGCACGATCAGAATTTCACCGATCAGAAAAGCCATCCAGCTCAAGGTGCGCATGGACGGCATGGCATAGTGGTGAAAGCGCTGCTCCAACCGGTTCAGTGATTGGCGGGTCTCGCGCATGACGGCCGGAATGCCGGCGCTGCGGTCCGGAATCGGGGACGGTTTTTCAGGCGAATGCGGAAACATGCATCCTCCCGGTCCGGGTCGTGTGTCCACAGATTGGCTTCGACCTCAGCCCAAATCGCATAAATGTGCGATATCCCATTGATTACAAAGTTCAAGATACGGGGATTGGGGTGGTTAAATGCAAACTAATTGTGAACTAGATGCAAACTTATTGTGAACTTCGTCACATTACTAAAAGGAGAAAAGACTCCCATTCCGGTCATGTCGGCATGACACCGAAGCCGGGGAAGCCCTGTGTTAGCATGAGGTCATCGTCAAGCTCCGTTTTTATTCCGCCATTTTTTGAAATATAACCAAGGAAATCATAAGCCTATGAAACGCGCCCAATACAGCGAACGCGGCCCCGATCCGCAGGCCTCAATTGCTGCGGTCGAATCACCCACCCCGGTGCCGGCTGCCGGTCAGGCCTTGTTGGAAGTGTTGGCGGCCCCCATCAATCCCTCCGATGTGCTGACCCTGACCGGGCTGTATGGCATGTTGCCGCCCTTGCCGGCGGTTGGCGGCAATGAAGGCGTCGGTCGCGTGCTGGCACTCGGGCCGGATACCCAAGGGCCGGCCGTCGGCCAGACCGTGCTGTTGCCGGTCGGTTGCGGCACCTGGTCCACCCATGTGTTGGCCGATGCCAAAAATCTGATGCCCTTGCCGAATGATGCCGATCCGCTGCAGCTGGCGATGATGACGGTCAATCCGCCGACCGCCCTGCTGATGCTGCGTGAATTCGTTGATTTGCAAGCGGGCGAGTGGTTGATCCAGAATGCTGCCAATTCGGGCGTCGGCGCCTATCTGATCCAGCTGGCCAAAGCCCGCGGTCTGAAAACCGTGAACGTGGTGCGCCGGGACTCGGCGGTGGCCGGCGTGCGTGAAACCGGCGGCGATGTGGTGCTGGTGGATGGCCGCGATTTGGCCAAACGCGTGGCCGAGGCTACCGGCGGTGCCGCCATCCGTTTGGGCATCGATGCCGTCGGCGGCGCCAGCACCGATCATCTGGCCATGTGCTTGGCCGAGGGCGGTGTGCTGGTGAATTACGGTGCCATGAGCGGCGAGCCCTGCCAGGTCTCGCCGGCCTCCTTCGTGTTCCGCGATGTCACCCTGCGCGGGTTCTGGCTGTCGAAGTGGTTCATCGGGGCCACGCCGGCACAGCGCATGGCTGTATTCGGGGAGGTCGCCGCACTGATCGCTTCCGGCACGCTGAAATCCCGCATCCAGGCTACTTACGGCATCGACCACATCAAGGAAGCAGTGGCTGCGGCTGCGGCCGGCGAGCGCGACGGCAAGATTTTGATTGTGCCGTGATGCTTATCTAAGCGAGTTATATGTCAACAAAAAACCCCGCTTGTGCGGGGTTTTTATTTGGTGGAGGTGGCGGGAGTTGAACCCGCGTCCGAAAGCGCGCCATTTCCAGCACTACATGCTTAGTCCGTTGTTCAGTCTCGTCGGCAGGCAACACAACGTACGAAGCACACCTGCAAACATACCCGCTTTAGTTGATTCCGGGCTGACGGGTCGCCACCTGGAACGGTTCCATGATAATGACCCTACACCGACGAGCATGGACACAAGTGGGTTCGGGGCGAAGCCTTAAGCGGCTAAAGCGTAGTTGTCGTCGTTGGCAACTAGAGTTTTGCTACTGGATTAACGAGGAAAGTCGCCCCCTCGGCATGCGCCAAATAACTTTGCAACCCCCGTCGAAGCCAGAACACCCCCGAAAGCGGTCAAACAAATTCATTCAACA
>JBMSNF010000099.1:0-6609 GCA_049421545.1 Arenimonas sp. | reverse complement strand
TGGAAGATGAAAGCCGGCTGATCGGGCGCATCGCGCTTCCGGAAGTGCTGCGCAACAGCATGGCCAAGGCGCCCCTGGCGGTGGTTGAAATGCCCTTGCCGGATCGTGTCGAGCATACCTTCCACAATTACATCCTGCGCAATCTCGCCGATTGGCAGACGCATGCCGGTGAGCTTGCCGGTTTCGCCGCCTTCGCGGATGAATTGCGCCAGAATCTGGCGACGTTGCAGCGCCGGCTGGGCGGTCACCGACACAATCAATTGCTGTCCGAGATGAATGCCGCCTTGGCGGCACATGCCCGCGGTAATCCAGAGGCGCACCGATCCTGGATCGAAACGCTTCTTCGCGACTACTACGATCCGATGTATGCCTATCAACTCGGCTTGAAAGCAGGGCGCGTGATTTTCCGCGGCAGTTACGATGAGGTCGCCGCTTTTCTGGCCGATTCGCGCTAGTTCCGCTTAAAGTCCGTCGAGACGCGCCCTCAGACCGGCGGCATGTTGCCGGATGCGATCGATTTCAGCCGTGTCCATGGCTGCCAGGTTGCGATAAACCATGCCGATGCGTGGATTGACGGAAAGACGCTCGGCATGCCGCAGATGAAAATCCCAGTACAGGGCATTGTACGGACAGGCCTCCGGACCGGTCCGTTGCTCGCGCTTATAGCGGCAACCCCGGCAGTAATCGCCCATGCGGTGCATGTAGGCCGCGCTGGCGGCATAGGGCTTGCTGGCCAGCAGGCCGCCGTCGGCGAATTGGCTCATGCCGAGGGTGTTCGGTAGTTCCACCCATTCGAAGGCATCGATATAGACGCCCAGATACCAACGGTGCAGGGCCTGCGGATCGAGCCCGGCGAGCAGGGCGAAATTGCCGATGACCATCAGCCGCTGGATATGGTGGGCATGTGCATGTTCCAGCGAATTGCCGATGCTTTCGGCCAGACAGCGCATCTTTGTTTTTCCGGTCCAGAACCAGTCCGGCAGCGGCAAATTGTGTGCGAGCACATTGCTGTTTTCGTAGCCCGGCATATGCGCCCAGTACACTCCGCGGATGTATTCGCGCCAGCCCAGGATCTGCCGGATGAAACCTTCCGCGGCCGCCAGCGGAACGTGGCCATTGCGCCATGCGGTTTCCGCGGCGGCGATGACCTCGCGTGGATTCAGCATCTTCACATTCAGGGCAAACGACAGCAGCGAATGGAACAGCCTTGGCGCGCTAGTGCTCATGGCATCCTGATAGTCGCCGAAATGCGGAAGCGCGTCGCGGATGAAGGACGCGAGCAGATCCAAGGCCTCGTCCCGGTGCAAGGGCCAGCGGAAATCAGCGCAAGTATCGTTTCCGAAACTTTGCACGCCGGCTTGGCATATCGTTTGCCAGAGCAGGCTGTGATCATGGTGCGGCCGGCGGTCAACGGGTTCCGGCGGTTGTCCGCGCCAGGGCTTGCGGTTCTCGGCATCGAAATTCCACTGTCCACCGACCGGGCTGCCATCCGGCTCGAGCAGCACGCCGTGTTTGCGGCGCATGTTCCGGTAGAAATTCTCCATGCGCCACTGTTTTTTTCCGGAAAACAGGTTTCCGGCTTCGAATCGGTTGGCCAGGAAGTGCCTGCTGGAGGTTTTGCCGCCGGCAAAGCCGGATTGCTTGAACCACTGGTCGAGCTGGTGGTCCAGCCGGTATTCGTCAGGCGCCTGCCACTCAAAGCAGGGGGCACCGGCTTTGGCGATGACCGCTTCCAGATTGCCGGTCAGATTCTGGCGGTTATCGGGATCATCGATGGCGATGTAATGCACGTGGTGCCCGTCCGCACGCAGCCTGCGCGCCAATTCGCGCATGCCGGCGAAGATGGCCAGAATCTTCTGCGCGTGGTGCAGCACGTAATCGGTTTCCTGACGGATTTCCATGAACACATACAGCACATCCGGATCGATGCGGTCGAACCAGGGATGCAGGGGGTTGAGTTGGTCACCCAACAGCAGGCGGACGGTATTCATGCTTTCGAGGGTTCACGCCGGCAACGTTCGGAGCAGTATTTGACCTGATCCCAATCGCGTTGCCATTTTTTCCGCCAGCAGAACGGCCGCCCGCAACGCAGACAGGTCTTGCTGGGCAGAAAGGGTTTCCGATGCATGAGAACGCTCCATTACAGACACTCAGTGTGCGGGCCTGCCTGTGCTGTCCAGGTGAAAGGCGATCAGGGCCGCGCCAGCGTGAGCTCCAGATCGGTGATGCCCTGTTGGCCTTGCGGGCCCTGCCAGCGGCGCGATCCCGGCAGGACGCTGATCCGCAGTCTGAAGTCGAGCGCGGACAGCTCGGTGCTTTGTGCGTCTATCCGCGCCAGATGCCAGACGACTGAACGCAATACCTCCGGTTGCAGGGCATCGCCGCCGACAAAGCCGATGCTCTGGCCCGGATTTACCGGAGAAGCGGGGGAGAGCAACTGCATCCGGCCTTTCGACCAGAGCAGGCCCACGCCCGGGGCCAGATAATGGCCACGTACCGTCCAACCGCCGACCGGGGTCCGCGCACTCGGGGGTTCAAACCACCAGGCGCCGGATTGGCCACTGGCTTCCAGTTGCAGACCGTCGGCGACAAGGCGCACGGTCAAGGCACTGGTTTCATCGACGCCGATGCCGGCAAGGGGGCCTTTTTCCGAACTATCGGCAAGCGCACCCATCAGGGTCACCAGACGCAGTTCGCGCCGGCGCTCGGATACATGGGTATCCACCAAGACATTGCCGAGCAGATCGAGTCCGCCGCCGTGCCACCAGGTCAGATCATCCTCGCGCAATGGAATGGGACAACGTTTCGCGCGTTCACACCCTTCGGGCATGCTGCCAGGGAAGGCGATCGCGCCATGGCTCAGGGCGTTCATGCTGGTGCCGTTGGTGATCATGCCGGAACGTCCGGATTGCACGGCGGCGCCGGCGCTGGTGCCGGCCACGACCAGATCGCCGCGGTGGAAGGCGGCGCGTACCGCCAGCAACCATGGATTGGGCTGATCATCCCGGCCAAAGAAGGTCTGCCGGTGCAGCCATTGATCGCCGCCGTCCAGAAACAGGGCTTGCACGCTGTCCGGTACTCCATCCAGCGTTTTTGGATCGGCGCAGGCGGCTTTCTGTTCCGCGTCCAGGTCCGGAAACACCCGTTCCCGGCCCAGGCTCGAAAACGCATTGCGCCGCATCGTCTGCAGGAAGGCACAGCCGCCGGTGCCGCCGAAGCGTGCTTCGGCCAACGCGGCATCGACCGGCCACCAGACCGGTTCGGCGCCGGCTTGGGCCAGCAGATCCCGGTAAAAATCGACGGCATCGAAACCGTTGATGGAGGCGGACGTGGTGAACGCGATCCGCGGTTTGCGGCCGTGGCTGCGCTTGCCGGCCTCCAGCACCAACTGCCGGAACAGCGCGGCATCATAGGGCCGGTTGCCGCCATCCAGACGGACCTGTTCGCGTTTCCGTATGCCCTTGCTCTGCTGCAACTGTTCGAAGGCTGAAAGAATCAGATCCTGTTCGGCGGTCAACAATCCGTTCCAGGTCACTGCGTCGGCGGTTTCAAATGCGCGGGCGAGCGCTTCGGCATTGAGCAGGGCATTGCCGGAAGCGGCATGCGCTTTGCCGAGCATGTTCCGCAGGGCATGCAGTCCAGGAGCCCCACGGCGGGTTTGCCAGTAGGCGGGGTCGAGGATTTCGGAAAAGCGCGCGGGATCGAGACGGTATTCCGGTGCGCCGCGGGCGCCGGGGAAATCACGCTGGTCGGGCCGGCAGTCTTCAGCGAGCAGACTCGAGCAGGTGCGGTAGGATCCGCCCATCAGGATCAGGGTCGGCGGCTCGGCCGCGTGGCTGCAGACGGCGGTGAGCAGAAGCAGGGCAATGCTGGCGGATTTCAAGGGGTGCGTTCTCGTCGAGGATACCGTTCTATCCTACCGCAGCGGCCGGACGGGATGATGCATCGGGCGCCATGCCCGACTTGTTGCCCGGGGCGGGCAGGACTAGAATGGACGTCCATCCAGAAAACAGGGGAGACCATGAACATGAAAAAAGCTTTCGCATTTGTGTTGGCGTTCGGCTTCGCGGTATCCGTTGCCAGTGCCGACCAGATCATCACCAAGCCGGTGCAATTCGCCGCAGGCAGCAACAGCGCGACCGTCAAGGGCACCGTCAAAGGGTATGATTCCGTGGATTACACCCTGGTGGCCAAAGCCGGACAGAGCATGTCGGTGAAAATGACCACCAGCAATGCCTCGTCCTATTTCAATGTGCTGCCGCCGGGTTCGACCGGCGAAGCCATTTTCATCGGCAGCAGCGAAGGCAACAACTACTCTGGCGTGCTGCCGGCCGGCGGCAAATACACCGTACGCGTCTATCTGATGCGCAATGCCGCCCGCCGCAACGAAATGGCGTCCTACAGCGTCAGCTTCAAGATCACCGGCAAATAACATGGCCGGGGGCTGGAGCCGCGATGGTGCGGTGCAGGATCAAATCGACGCCAGCGTCGAAGATGCGATTGCCCGCGCCCGTGGCAAGCTGGCGCGCGGCGAGAGCCTGAAACAGTGCGAAGAATGCGATGCCGCCATTCCGGAGGCCCGGCGCAAGGCCGTGCCCGGCGTGCGGCTGTGCATTGAGTGCCAACGCGCACAGGATGCCGATGCCGCCCACAGCGGCTACAACCGGCGCGGCAGCAAAGACAGCCAGTTACGCTGATTCATCACCCACCCATTTGGACCGCCCATGACCCTGAAACAACTGCCGATTGAAACCGTCAACGGCTGGAGCCGCAATACCCTGATGCAGACGCTGGGCATCGAGTGCCTTGAAATCGGTAGTGATTTTCTGGTGGCGCGCATGCCGGTCGATGCCCGCACGCATCAACCGATGGGTCTGCTGCATGGCGGCGCCAGCATGGCCTTGATCGAGAGCATCGGTTCGATGGGTTCCAGTCTGTTGCTGAATCTGGAGCGTGAGCAGCCGGTCGGTGTCGAAATCAACGCCAATCATGTGCGTGCCGTCACCCAGGGGCATGTGCGCGGCACCGGAAAACTGGTGCATGGCGGCAAGCGCACGCATCTGTGGCAGGTGGATATCCACGATGAGGCCACCGGAAAACTGGTCTGCACCGGTCGTTTGACCGTCATGGTGGTTCCGAAATCCGGTTAAAATAGTGCATGGAATCCCTGCTCGTATCAACCGGTGTGGTCGCGCTGGCCGAAATCGGTGATAAAACCCAATTGCTGGCATTTCTGCTGGCGACCCGCTTCAAAAAACCGCTGCCGATCATCGCCGGCATTCTGGTGGCGACCGTCTTCAATCATGCCTTGGCCGGCGCGCTTGGCGCCTGGATTACCGCGGTGCTGAGCCCGGACATCCTGCGCTGGGTGCTCGGCCTGTCCTTCATCGCCATGGCGGTCTGGACCATGATTCCCGACAAGATCGAAGACGAGGAAATGCAGGTCGCCAAAAAATTCGGCGTGTTCGGCGCGACCCTGATCACCTTCTTTCTGGCCGAAATGGGCGACAAAACCCAGATCGCCACCGTGGCCATGGCCGCGCATTACCCGACTCCGGTACTGGTGGTCATCGGCACCACCCTCGGCATGCTGATCGCCGATGTCCCGGCGGTGTTCATCGGGGACCGTTTCGCCGCCCGGATTCCGATGAAGCTGGTGCACGGCATCGCCGCCGCCATGTTCGCGGCAATGGGAATTGCTACGCTGTTCGGAGCGGGCGCCGGTTTCGGGTTCTGATCGGCGTTTCAGATCAGGCTGTGGCCCTGGAAGATGGTTGCCATGTTCTTGCCTTTGCGTTTGGAATCGTACATGGCGGTATCGGCACAGCGTTCCAGCGCAATCATGTCTTTTCCATGCTCGGGGTAGATCGCCGCGCCGATGCTGACCGACGTCTTCATCACCTTTCCGTCGATATCGTAGGGCTCGCAGATGGCGGAACGTATCTTTTCCGAAATCCCCAGAATCTCCTCGAGTTGATGCATGCCGCGCACCAGAATGACGAATTCATCGCCACCGACCCGGGCGATGAAGTCGGACTTGCGCAGAGTGACGTTCAGTCGTCTGGCGACTTCCTGCAGGAGATGGTCGCCGACCCCGTGTCCGAAACGGTCATTGATGTATTTGAAATTGTCCAGGTCCAGGAACATCAGGCAGAAGCTTGACTGATTGCGTTCGGCATGCGCGATTTCGGCACGGACATGGCTTTCCAGCAATGACCGGTTGGCCAGGCCGGTCAAGCCGTCGTGCACGACCATGTGTCGGATCTTTTCCTCGACGTCCTTCAGGTCCTGGATGTCATGCATGTAGCCATGCCAGAGGATGCTGCCGTCCGGATGGCGTTCGGGAATCGATTTGGCTTCATGCCAGCGGTACTGCCCGGTGTTGCTCCACAGCCGGAACTGGGTGTTCCAGAGGCTCAGATTATGCGCCGACAGGGCAATGGACTTCACGACATCGGCATAGTCATCCTCATGGATTTTCGCAAACACCGGTTCTGCGCTTTTCTTCAGCTCGTTCTCGTCGACACCGAAGCTGCGGACCCGCGTGTTGACATAGGGAAAGTGCGCGGTGCCATCCGGACGCAGGCGGTACTGGAAGATGATGCTGGG
>JBMSNF010000098.1:0-6613 GCA_049421545.1 Arenimonas sp. | reverse complement strand
GGTGACGGCCGTCCGACGAGGGGGCCGGCCATCACCCTTTTTCCGCAAACCGGTTCAGCGACCGCCGTCTCCGAACATGCGGGTCAACCGGTCTTTGGCCATCAGCTTTTCCCGCTTCATGCGGGTCAGCGTGCGGTCATCGATCGGGAGCACGCCGAGTTCGGCGTCGGTGACTTTCTTGTCGAGCTTCTGGTGGTGGAAATACAGACGGCGGAAATCGCTGTCCGTCTGGATGCGTGAATCGACTGACTGTTTCGATTGACCTTCAAACACAGGAACCCCCTAGGCAAAAACAAAACCCCGGCAAGGCCGGGGTTTCATGGGTTGTGCACGCGGTCATGACGATGGAATCGCGGCCCGCTTCCGGCCGGAAATCCTGTGCTGCATCGGGACGAGGTGATGTGGCGTCGTGCATGATCGTGGCTCGCTTTCGCCATGCATCGGAAAACTGCCTGCATGGGATATAAAACCTACGCCGGTCTTTTTCGGGCCGCAAGCGCTTTTTTATCTCCTTGATTTCGCGATACTTTCAAAACGTCCATCGGCCGGAATCGCAAAACCGGAAATTTCTGGTTATTATTCATGGACTTATGGATGACTGCCGCACACCCGGAAATTGCAAGCCGCTGATTTCCGGCTTATTTCTGGATGATCTCGACCCGCCGATTCTGCGCACGCCCTGATTTTCCGGCGTTTGACGCCAGCGGCCTGGCCTAACCCCAGCCTTTGGCGCTGAGTTTGGCGGCGGGAACGCCGGCCGCCCGCAGTACCGCCATCACCGCCTCGGCACGCTGGCGCGACAGTGTCAGGTTGGCCTCTTCACTGCCCAGATTGTCGCTGAAGCCTTCGACCGACCAGGCCTTGCCGGAGGCCTTCAGACGCTTGCCCAATTGGCTGAGGCTTTGCCGGGCTTCCGGCTGCAGGGTGGCTTTGCCGGCCTGGAAGGCGGTGCCGGCCACGCGGTAGCGGCCCTTGCCTGATCCGCCCAGGCTGACCAGGTCGTCGCCACGGGCATTGGCCAAGGCCGCCAGCTCTTCCTCCAGACGCGCCAGTTCCCCGTCTTTGGCGGCCAGAGCGGCACCGGCAGTGGCCGTCTGTTCCGCGACAGCGGCGGCATCGGCCGCCAGCAGGGCTTCTTCTTCCTCGCGCGCCAGCGCCTGCAGACGCAGGCGCTCGGCTTCCTTGCGCGCCATCTCGGCATCGCGCCTGCTGGCTTCCAGCAAAATGGCATCGCGCTCGCGGTCGAGCGCCAGCAATTGATCGCGCAACTGCGCCGCCTTCACCGCGGCTTCGGCCGTGGCCACCCGCAGTTCGGCGATGCCCGTGGCAAAGGCCCGATCGCGGGAGCGTACTTCCGGCAAGGCCTGCAAGGCCTGACGGGCCTGCAGACGCTCGAGTGCGGCGGCATCGCCATCACCGGCGGCGGCATCCGCCGCGGCCAGTCGCTCCTGCAACAACGGCCACAGCAGTTGCGGATCTGCGGCCGGACTCTGTGCCTGCACCGGCAGGCTGGCAAGCATCAACAGGATCGCGCCCAGGCAACGTCTCATGGCCGCTTCCCGTCTTTGCCGAGCAGCAGCTCCCGACGCAGGGCGTTGTTCTCGGAAATCTTGCGTTCGATCTGTTCGCTCAGTTTGCGCTGCCGGGCCTGTGCGCTGGCCAGCTCGGCCTGCGCTTCCGCGGTCTGTGCGGCACGCTCGGCATCGTTCTTCTTGCGTTTGAGCTGCAGGGCCTGCGCCTGGGCATAGGCATCGCGTGCGGCCTGATAGGGTACCGAGGCCCACTGCGCCGCCTGTTCGCGATCCGCTTCCAGCAAGGCGCGTTCGGCGGCGGCGAACGCCGGGGTCGGCGCCGGCGCCTGGGCGTGCACGGATGCGGCCGCCAGAAAAAAGGTGATGGCCGACAAGTACACAAACCGCTTGGACACTCTATAATCCATTGAAAGAAAGAATCTGGGACCGCGTTCCAGTGTACACAATAACGGCCCCGGCAAAAACCGGACAAGGGAACTTATGGATATCGGCTACTTCCTGAAACTGATGCGTGAAAAGAACGCATCCGACCTTTTCCTGAGCACCGGCGCGCCCGTCTACATCAAGGTCGAAGGCAAACTTTATGCCCTCGGCAACAACGGCCTGCCGACCGGCATGGTCAAGAAGATCGCCTACTCGCTGATGGACGAAGAGCAGATCAAGGTGTTCGAGCATGAGCTGGAATACAACATGGCCATCTCCATCCGCGAGGCTGGCCGCTTCCGGGTCAACTGCTTCAAGCAGCGCGGTGAAATCGCCATGGTCATCCGCGCCATCAAGAGCGAGATTCCGACCATCGAGGAACTGAAGCTGCCGCAGACGCTCAAGCGCATCATCAACGAACCGCGCGGCTTGGTGTTGGTGGTCGGTTCCACCGGCTCGGGCAAATCGACGGCGCTGGCGGCGATGATCGACCACCGCAACGAAACCCAGACCGGCCACATCCTGACCATCGAAGACCCGATCGAATTCCTGCACCGGCACAAGAAATCGCTGGTCAACCAGCGCGAAGTCGGCTTCGACACCCACGGCTTCCACAATGCGCTGAAGAACGCCATGCGCGAGGCGCCGGACGTCATCCTGATCGGCGAAATCCTGGACGCCACCACCATGGAAGCGGCCATCACCTTCGCCGAGACCGGTCACCTGTGTCTGGCCACCCTGCACTCCAACAACGCCGATCAGACCCTCGAACGCATCCTGAACTTCTTTCCGGAAGCCGCGCACAAGAACATCCTGATGAATCTGGCGCTGAACCTGCGCGCGGTCATCTCGCTGCGTCTGGTGGTCGGCATGGACGGCCGCCGCATGCCGGCCACGGAAGTGCTGATCAACACCCCGATGATCCGCGACCTGATCCGGCGCGGGCAGATCCACGAAGTCAAGGAAGCGATGGACACCAGTCTGGAAGAAGACATCCACACCTTCGACCAATCGCTGTTCCGCATGTACAAGGACGGCAAGATCACCCTCGACGAAGCCCTGCTGAAGGCCGACTCACGCGACGGTCTGGCGCTGAAGGTGCGTCTGTCCGAAGGCGGAAGCGCCGAACACGACCCTTACGGGGATCTGTACAACAACCAATAACGAAAAAGCCCGCGCAAGCGGGCTTTTTTTCGGCATCAATTCACGCGGAATTCCGCGGGCGTATCCGGTTGCCGCCCCGGGTGGGCACGCGCGAATGCCGGCAAGGGCTGGCACTGGCCGACGATGCGCATCACGTTCGGGTACGGCGTCATGTCGAGATTGAAGCGCGCGGCCGCGAACACATGCGGCACCAGACAGCATTCGGCCAGACCCGGCGTGTCGCCGGCGGTGAACACGCCGCCATGCGGGTTATTGGCCAGCTGCGCTTCGACATTGCCGAAATTGACCGCCAGCCAATGCCGGACCCAGGCATTGCGGGCATCCTCGTCCAACCCATGCGTATGCTGCAGGTGCTGGAGCACGCGCAGGTTCATCAGCGGCTGGCCTTCCGAAGCGATGTACAGCGCCAGCCCGCGCACGAACGCGCGCGCCAGCGGTTCGGCCGGCAGCAGGCGCGGCCCGGGAAACACTTCATCGAGGTATTCGATGATGGCCAGCGATTGGCCGATGGCACTCCCGTCGTGGATCAGGGTTGGCACCAACTGCTGCGGGTTGAGCGCGCGGTAGGCCTCGTGGTGCTGCTGGCCGCCGTCTTCCAGCAGATGCACCGGCACGATGCGGTAATCCAGACCTTTCAGATTCAGCGCGATGCGGGCACGGTAACTCGCGCTGGAGCGCCAGTAGTGATACAGCACCAGATCGGGTTCGGCCATGGCTCAGGCTCCGGCGGCGGTGATTTTCTGTTCGATGGCGCCGAACACGCTGGCGCCGCTGCGGTCGTTCATCTCGATGCGCACGACATCGCCGAATTTCATGAACGGCGTGCTCGGCTTGCCGTCGCGCAGGGTTTCCACGGTGCGGCGTTCGGCGAAACAGGAGGCGCCGAGCGCGGTGTCTTCGTTGGCGACGGTGCCGGAACCGACGATGGTGCCGGCCGACAACGGCCGGGTCTTGGCGGCATGCGCGATCAGCTGGGCGAAATTGAACTGCATGTCGACGCCTGCTTCCGGCGCACCGAACCATTCGCCGTTGATGTGGGTCAGCAGGGCCAGATGCACCTTGCTGTCCTGCCAGGCCTCGCCGAGCTCATCGGGAGTGACGAACACCGGGCTGAGCGCCGAACGCGGTTTCGATTGCAGGAAGCCGAAACCTTTGGCCAGCTCATCGGGAATCAGGTTGCGCAGCGACACGTCATTAACCAGACCGATCAGCTGGATGTGGCCGGCGGCCTGCTCCGGCGTCACCGCCATCGGCACGTCGTCGGTGACCACCACCACTTCCGCCTCCAGATCGATGCCGAAGGCTTCGCTCGGCACCAGCACCGGATCGCGCGGGCCGTAAAAGCCGGCCGAGACCGCCTGGTACATCAGCGGATCGGTGTAGAAACTTTCCGGCACTTCCGCACCACGGGCCTTGCGCACCCGTGCCACGTGCGGCAGATAGGCGCTGCCGTCGACGAATTCGTAAGCGCGCGGCAACGGTGCCGCCAGCGCGGTGGTGTCGAGTGCGAACACGTCTTCGGCGTCGATGGTCTGCACGTTGCCGTGATTGAGCGCTTCATACACGCGGTTCAGGCGCGGCGCCGCCGACTGCCAGTCTTCCAGCGCGCGTTGCAGGGTCGGTGCGATGCCGGGCACCGGCACCGCGCGTTGCAGGTCTTTCGAGACCACCACCAGCGTGCCGTCGCGGCCGCCTTGTTTCAGGGAAGCGAGTTTCATGCGTTGTCCGGTTTGAAGTGTTTGCCCAGGCCCTGCCAGCAGTTCTGGTAATCGCGCTGGCGGCTGGCACATTGTAGCGCCTGCTGCGTGGGCGCGAACATGGATCGGGATTCGAACATGAAGGCCATGGTGCCGGTGATCACATCGGGCTTGCTGAGATCGGCGTTGGAAGCCTTGTCGAAGGTGGCGGCGTCCGGGCCGTGCGCGCTCATGGCGTTGTGCAGCGAGGCCCCGCCCGGCACGAAGCCGTCGGCTTTGGCGTCGTACACGCCGTGGATCAGACCCATGAACTCGCTGGCGATGTTGCGGTGGAACCACGGCGGACGGAAGGTATCCTGCGCCACCAGCCAGCGCGGCGGGAAGATCACGAAATCCAGATTGCTGGTACCGGCGGTGTCGCTCGGCGAATACAGCACCAGGAAGATGCTCGGATCGGGGTGGTCGTAGCTGATCGAACCGATGGTGTTGAAGCGGCGCAGATCGTATTTGTAGGGCGCGTAGTTGCCGTGCCAGCCGACCACATCCAAGGGCGAATGCCCGAACGGGGCGCGCCAGAGCCGGCCCTGGAATTTATTGAGCAATTCGAAATCACCTTCGCGGTCTTCGTAGGCGGCAACGGGATACAGGAAGTCCCGTGGATTGGCCAGACCGTTGGAACCAATCGGCCCCAGATCGGGCAGACGCATCAGCGCGCCGAAGTTTTCAGCGACATAACCGGCGGCGCTGCCGTCCGGCAGATCGACCGCGAAACGGATGCCACGCGGCACCACCGCGATTTCCTGCGGTTCGATCTCAAGCACGCCCATTTCGGTGCGCAAGCGCAGACGGCCGGCCTGCGGCACGATCAGCATTTCGGCATCGGTATTGCTGAAAAAACGGCCGTGCATGTCGGCATTGGCGGAAAACCGATGCACACCGACGCCGGCATTGCCGCACATGGCGAACAGGCCGTCGATGAAATCGGTGCCCGGTTTCGCCGCTGGCAGCGGCGACCAGCGCCGCTGGTTCGGATCGGCCGGCAGTTCCGCAAAGCGATTGTGGAAGGCGGTTTCCGGCAGCAGGGTAAAACTGCCATGCAACGCAGCCGGACGGATGCGGTAGAACCAGGTACGGCGGTTGCTGTGGCGCGGCGCGGTGAAGGCGGTGCCGCTGAGCTGTTCGGCGTACAGGCCGTGCGCCACCCGCTGCGGCGAATTGCGGCCCTGCGGCAGGGTGCCGGCCAGCGCTTCGGTGGCGAACTCGTTGCCGAAACCGGATTGGTAGGCGAGCGTCATGACCGGTTCCTTACAGCACGCCGCGGCGCATCTGGTCGCGCTCGATGGATTCGAACAGGGCCTGGAAATTGCCTTCGCCGAAGCCTTCATTGCCCTTGCGCTGGATGATTTCGAAGAAGATCGGACCGACCGCGTTCTGGGTGAAGATCTGCAGCAGCTTGCGTTGTTTGGTTTCCGGATCGGCGTCGATCAGGATTTTGTTGCGGCGCAGGCGTTCCAGATCCTCGCCGTGGTTCGGGATGCGCACATCCACGGCCTCGAAATAGGTGTCGGGCGTGTCCAGGAATTTCACGCCGGCAGCGATCATCTTCTCGACCGTGCTGTAGATGTCGTCGGTGAAGCAGGCGATGTGCTGGATGCCCTCGCCGTTGTAGGCTTCCAGGTATTCGTTGATCTGCGATTTCGGGTCCGAAGATTCGTTCAGCGGAATGCGCACCAGGCCGTCCGGCGCGGTCATCGCCTTGGACAGCAGGCCGGTCTTGGCGCCCTTGATGTCGAAGTA
>JBMSNF010000097.1:0-6651 GCA_049421545.1 Arenimonas sp. | reverse complement strand
GCCAGTAGCTCAATTGGCAGAGCAGCGGTCTCCAAAACCGCAGGTTGGGGGTTCGAGTCCCTCCTGGCGTGCCACTTCGGGTGTTAGATCAAGAGTACGAATGAATACAAAAGTCGAAAATCAGGGTGGAACCAGCGTCTTGGATTATGGCAAGTACGCCTTGGCGTTGCTGATCGCAGCGGCCGGCGTTGCCGTGTTCTACATGATGCCGCAGTGGTCGGGCGTCATCCGCGGGTTGCTGGTCGCTGTCGGTTTCGGACTGGCGCTGGTCGTTTTCGGCTTGACCGCCAAGGGCCGCGAAGCCCGGGAATTCTTCTCGGATTCGTTGTTCGAATTGCGCAAGGTGGTCTGGCCGACCCGTGAGGAATCCTATCGGATTACCGGCATGGTGCTGGTCGTGGTTCTGCTGATCAGCCTCATTCTGTCGGGTTTCGACCTGGTGATTTCGTGGCTGATCAAATTGCTGTTGGGCAGTTAAGGAGTTCTCTGTGAGCAAGCGTTGGTATGTTGTACACGCCTATTCGGGCTTCGAGCACCAGGTCCAGCGGAGCCTGCTGTCCCGTATCGAGCGCGCTGGCATGCAGGACAAGTTCGGCCAGGTACTGGTTCCGACCGAAGAGGTCGTCGAGATGCGCGGTGGTCAGAAGCGCAAGTCCGACCGCAAATTCTTCCCGGGCTACGTGCTGGTGCAGATCGAAACCAGCACCGAAGGCACCGTGCCGCTGATCGACAACGAGAGCTGGCATCTGATCAAGGAAACCCCGAAGGTGCTGGGTTTCATCGGCGGCACGCGCGAGCGTCCGTTGCCGATCAAGGACACCGAAGCCGATGTCATTCTGCAGCGCGTGCAGGACGGCGTCGACAAGCCGCGCCCGAAGGTGCTGTTCGAGCCGGGCCAGCTGGTCCGCGTGGTCGATGGCCCCTTCAACGATTTCAACGGCACCGTCGAAGAAATCAATTACGAAAAGAGCCGTCTGCGCGTGGCGGTGATGATTTTCGGCCGATCCACTCCCGTCGAACTCGAGTTCGGCCAGGTGGAAAAGGCCTAAAGGCCGGAACGCCCTCCGGGCGTTCCGTTTTCAAGCGTAAGGAGGAGTCCCGCAGCCCCAGGCGTGCAGACGTTTGAACTCCAGGAGTAAACAACATGGCAAAGAAAGTAGTCGGTTACATCAAACTGCAGGTGAAAGCCGGGCAGGCAAACCCGAGTCCGCCGGTCGGTCCCGCATTGGGCCAGCGCGGTCTCAACATCATGGAATTCTGCAAAGCGTTCAACGCCGCGACCTCCAAACTGGAGCCGGGCCTGCCGACGCCGGTGATCATCACCGCCTATTCCGACCGTACCTTCACCTTCGTGACCAAGAGCACCCCGGCTACCGTGCTGCTCAAGAAGGCCGTCGGCATCACTTCGGGCTCCAAGCGTCCGAACACCGAAAAGGTGGGCAAGGTGACCCGTAAACAACTGGAAGACATCGTGAAAGCGAAAGAACCCGATCTGACCGCTGCTTCGCTTGATGCCGCCGTGCGTACCATCGCCGGCAGCGCGCGCAGCATGGGTCTCGTGGTGGAGGGCTAAGACATGGCAAAGCTGACCAAACGTTTCAAAGCACTGCAGGCGACCGTCGTTGCCGGCAAATCCTACCCGCTCGAAGAAGCCCTGAAGCTTCTCCAGGCCAATGCCAACGCCAAGTTCGTCGAGTCGATCGACGTTGCCGTGCGTCTCGGCGTCGACGCCAAGAAGTCCGACCAGCAGGTCCGTGGCGCCACCGTGCTCCCGGCCGGTACCGGCAAATCGGTGCGCGTTGCCGTGTTCTGCCCGGCCGGTGCCAAGGCCGATGAAGCCCTTGCTGCCGGTGCCGAAGTCGTCGGCATGGACGATCTGGCCGACAAGATGCTGGCCGGCGATCTGAACTACGACGTCGTCATCGCGACTCCGGACGCCATGCGCGTCGTCGGTAAGCTGGGCCAGGTGCTCGGTCCGCGCGGCCTGATGCCGAACCCGAAAGTCGGCACCGTTTCGCCGAACCCGGCTGAAGCCGTCCGCAACGCCAAGGCCGGTCAGGTCCGTTACCGTACCGACAAGGCCGGTATCATCCACTGCACCATCGGCAAGGCCAACTTCGCCGTCGACGCCCTGAGCAACAACCTCAATGCGCTGCTGCAGGATCTGATCAAAGCCAAGCCGTCTTCGGCCAAAGGCCAGTATCTGCAGAAGATCTCGCTGAGCTCCACCATGGGCGTCGGCGTTGTCATCGACCAGTCCACGCTGACCCTGAAATAACTGTTTGACGCGGACGGGAGTGTCGCCCCGTCCGTCATGAATTTGAAGGCAAGTCGCCCGCAAGGGCGGCAAGCCATCAAAGACCGTAGGTGCCTTTGGCGCACATCGCAATCGGGCAGGGATGCTGGATTGGCAAGGATTCGATGCGATGTAAGCGGAAAGGTTTAATCGGGGGAAACTCCGGCCTGCGTAGATGGTGCCGAACACTGGATTTATCTGGAACGGCCACCACTGGAATGCTTGCATTCCCGGCCCCGAAGGACTCGGAGCCGCCTTGGACCGCAATCGGCTGGAGCCGTGCGCGGAAATTCACAGGAAAGGAGTAAACATGGCACTCAATCTGTCACAGAAGCAAGTCGTCGTTGCCGAGTTAGCAGAAGTGGCTTCGAAAGCTCAATCCTTGGTCGCGGCCGAATACGCTGGCGTCACCGTGGGTCAAATGACCTCGATGCGCAAGCAGGCCCGTGAAAACGGCGTGTTCCTGAAAGTTGTCAAGAACACCCTGGCTACCCGTGCCGTGGAAGGCACCGATTTCGACGTCATCAAAGACGATCTGGTCGGTCCCCTGCTGTACGCGTTCTCGATGGAAGACCCCGGCGCCGCCGCGCGTCTCATCAAGGACTACGCCAAGACCAATGAAAAGCTGAAAGCCAAGCTGGTTTCAATCGGCGGTCAGAAGTACCCGGCGTCGCATGTCGACGTGCTGGCTTCCCTGCCGACCCGTGACCAAGCCCTGTCGATGCTGCTCAGCGTCATGGTCGAACCTGCCACCCGCGTGGCTCGTGCGCTCAAGGCGATCGGCGAAAAAGACACGGCCGAAGCATAAAGCTAGGCAATACATCCAACTCACTCACTGAACATACGTTCACGATCAAATACAGAGGTTATCAACATGTCCCTGTCTAACGAACAGATCATCGAAGCAATCGCCGGCAAGACCCTGATGGAAGTCATGGAGCTGGTCAAGGCAATGGAAGAAAAATTCGGCGTTTCCGCCGCCGCCCCGGTGATGGTTGCTGCCGGTCCGGCCGCCGCCGCCGCCCCGGCTGAAGAACAAACCGAATTCACGGTTGTCCTGAAAGCCGCCGGCGACAAGAAAGTCGAAGTCATTAAAGCCGTCCGCGCCATCACCGGCCTGGGCCTGAAGGAAGCCAAAGACCTGGTCGAAGGCGCTCCGCAGACCGTCAAGGATGCCGTTTCGAAAGCCGACGCCGACAAGTTCAAGAAAGAACTCGAAGCCGCCGGTGCCACGGTTGAAGTCAAGTAATCGACGCTTGCCGTCGCTGACTTGCATCAGTAAAGGAAAGGCTGGGGGTGAAAACCCCCGGCCTGTCCCTGTTTTCGCATTCCGCTCGACCGGAATGTTCTGCTAAGCCGCCATAACGGGCGATTTAGCAAAGTATTCCGTCGTAAACCCGCCAATCCGATTGGCACTGACAAAGGTGGTAGCTCCCATGACGTATTCCCTGACTGAGAAAAAGCGCATCCGCAAAGATTTCGGCAAGAACCGCCCGGTCCTCGACGTGCCTTATCTGCTGGCTATCCAGATGGATTCCTACCGGGAATTCCTGCAGGACTCGTCGAAATCCGACGGTCACGACGACCGGGGCCTGCATGCCGCCCTGAAATCGGTGTTCCCGATCGTCAGCTTCTCCGGCAATGCCGCTCTCGAATACGTCAGCTATACCCTCGGTGAGCCGGCGTTCGACGAACGCGAATGCCGTTCGCGCGGCCAGACTTACGGCGCCCCGCTGCGCGTGAAAGTCCGCCTGGTCATCTTCGACCGTGAATCTTCCAACAAGGCCGTCAAGTACGTCAAGGAACAGGAAGTGTTCATGGGCGATCTGCCGCTGATGACCGGCAACGCCACCTTCATCATCAACGGCACCGAGCGCGTCATCGTCTCGCAGCTGCACCGCAGCCCGGGCGTGTTCTTCGACCACGACCGCGGCAAGACCCACAGCTCCGGCAAACTGCTGCATTCGGCCCGCGTGATTCCTTACCGCGGCTCCTGGCTCGACTTCGAGTTCGACGCCAAGGACTGCGTGTTCACCCGCATCGACCGCCGCCGCAAGCTGCCGGTCACCATCCTGCTGCGTGCGCTGGGTTACAACAACGAGCAGATCCTGAACCACTTCTTCGAAATCAACACCTTCCACATTTCCAAGAAGGACGGCGTCGAGCTTGAACTGGTCGCCGAGCGTCTGCGCGGCGAAACCCTGAACTTCGACCTCGTGGTCAAGGGCGAAGTCGTGGTCGAGGCCGGCAAGCGCATCACCGCCCGCCACGTCAAGGATCTGGAAAAGAAAAACATCGCGACCCTGGAAGTGCCGGACGATTACCTGATCGGCCGCATCCTCTCGCATGACGTCATCGACGCCAGCACCGGCGAATTGATCGCCAGCGCCAACGACGAGCTGGACGAAGCCAAACTGGCCAAGCTGCGCAAGCACAACATCGCCACCATCGGCACCCTCTGGGTCAACGATCTCGACCGCGGTCCGTACATTTCCAACACCCTGCGCATCGATCCGTCGAAAACGCAGCTGGAAGCCCTGGTTGAAATCTACCGCATGATGCGTCCGGGCGAACCGCCGACCAAGGATGCTGCGCAGAACCTGTTCTACAACCTGTTCTTCACCTTCGAACGTTACGATCTGTCCTCGGTCGGCCGCATGAAGTTCAACCGCCGCGTCGGCCGCAAGGAAGTCACCGGCGCCGAAGTGCTGTACGATTTCCAGTACTTCAGCGAGCGCAGCGACGAAGCCGCCAAGGCCCTGGTGGCCAAGTACGGCAAGAGCTCCGACATCCTCGAAGTCATCAACACCCTCTGCGAAATCCGCAATGGCCGCGGCGTCACCGACGACATCGACCATCTGGGCAACCGCCGCGTGCGTTCGGTCGGTGAAATGGCCGAAAACGTATTCCGCGTCGGTCTGGTCCGCGTCGAACGCGCCGTCAAAGAGCGCCTGTCGATGGCTGAAGCCGATGATCTGTCGCCGCAGGAGCTTATCAATGCCAAGCCGGTCGCCGCCGCGCTGAAGGAATTCTTCGGCTCCTCGCAGCTGTCGCAGTTCATGGATCAGAACAATCCGCTGTCGGAAGTGACCCACAAGCGCCGCGTCTCGGCCCTGGGCCCGGGCGGTCTGACCCGCGAGCGCGCCGGCTTCGAAGTGCGCGACGTGCATCCGACCCATTACGGCCGCGTCTGCACCATCGAAACCCCGGAAGGTCCGAACATCGGTCTGATCAATTCCTTGGCCGTGTATGCCCGTTCGAACAAGTACGGCTTCCTGGAAACCCCGTACCGCAAAGTCGAAAACGGCATCGTGACCGACAAGGTCGAATTCCTGTCGGCCATCGAAGAATACGAATACGCCATCGCCCAGGCCAATGCCGAGCTGGATCCGAAAGGCAAGTTCAAGAGCGAATACGTGACCTGCCGTTACCAAGCCGATACCCTGCTCAAGCCGCCGTCGGAAATCCAGTACATGGACGTCTCCCCGATGCAGTCGGTGTCCGTGGCCGCGGCCCTGGTTCCGTTCATCGAGCACGACGACGCCAACCGCGCCCTGATGGGTGCGAACATGCAGCGTCAGGCCGTTCCGACCCTGCGCAGCCAGAAGCCGCTGGTCGGCACCGGCATCGAGCGCGCCGTGGCGCGCGACTCCGGTGTGACCGTGAACGCCCTGCGCGGCGGCGTGGTCGACCAGGTCGATGCCGCACGCATCGTGGTGCGTGTCAATGAAAAGGAAATCGGCGCCAATGATGCCGGCGTCGATATCTACAATCTGGTCAAATACACCCGCTCCAACCAGAACACCTGCATCAACCAGCGTCCGCTGGTGCGCGTGGGTGACCGCATCGAGCGCGGCGACGTGCTGGCCGACGGTCCGTCGACCGACATCGGCGAACTGGCACTGGGCCAGAATATGCTGGTCGCGTTCATGCCCTGGAACGGCTACAACTTCGAAGACTCCATCCTGCTGTCCGAGCGCGTGGTCGAAGAAGACCGCTACACCACCATCCACATCGAAGAACTGACCGTGGCCGCCCGCGATACCAAGCTGGGACCGGAGGAAATTTCCGCCGACATCCCGAACGTGTCCGAAAGCGCGCTTGGCCGACTCGACGAGTCGGGCGTGGTCTACATCGGTGCCGAAGTGCGCGCCGGTGACATTCTGGTCGGCAAGGTCACGCCGAAGGGCGAAAGCCAGCTGACTCCGGAAGAAAAACTGCTGCGCGCCATCTTCGGCGAAAAAGCCTCCGATGTGAAAGACAGCTCGCTGCGTGTTCCGCCGGGCATGGACGGCACCGTCATCGACGTGCAGGTGTTCACCCGCGAGGGCATCGAGAAGGACAAGCGTGCCAAG
>JBMSNF010000096.1:0-6651 GCA_049421545.1 Arenimonas sp. | reverse complement strand
GCTGATGATGGCATTGGCGGTAACCGCAATGACCGGAGTATACCGGTACATATGAAGCTGCCGGATGCGCTCCACCGCCGCGATACCGTCCATGTCAGGCATCTGGATATCCATGAGTACGGCGTCATAGGATTTGAGACGGAGCATGTCGATGGCGATGGCACCATTTCCGGCGGTCTCGACTTTCAGGCCGGCACCCTCAAGCGGATCGCGGGCGATTTCCTGGTTGATCTCGTTGTCTTCGACCAGCAGGATGCTTTTTCCGGCCATGGCAGTCAGCATGGATTCCTGATTTTCATTCTGGTCCGCTGGATTGGAAACGGCGGCGGCGGGCGCTCTGTCGCGGCCGAACAACCGGGCGATGGCATCGAACAGCGTCGATGCCGCAACCGGCTTGATCAATACTTCGTCGATTCCGGCGGAATCACTGGCCAAATGCACTTCTTCGCGGCCGAAGGCCGTGACGAGGCATAATTTCGGAGTGACCGGAAGACCCAGCGCACGGATACGGCGGGCCGTCTCGATGCCGTCGATTTCCGGCATCTGCCAGTCCATGAAGACCACGTCGAAGGGAACCGATTTCTGGGCGGCGGCACGCACGGCCTCAATCGCCGCCTGCCCGCTGGATGCCTGTTCGACCTTGAAGGACATCGACAGCATCATGTCCGAAATGATGGTGCGCGCATATTCATTGTCATCGACCACCAACATGCGCCGGCCGCGCAGATCGGGATCAGGCAGCAGAAGCCGCTTGCGGCTGGTGGTTTTCCCGACCCGCACGGTGAACCAGAAGCTCGAGCCCTTGCCCGGCTCGGATTCAACCCCGATCTCGCCACCCATCAATTCGACCAGCTTTTTGGAAATGGCAAGACCCAGACCGGTACCGCCGAATTTCCGGGTCGTGCTGGTGTCGGCCTGCTGGAAGGACTCGAACAGATGCCCGCGCTGTTCCGGCGTCAACCCGATTCCGGTATCTTTGACGGTGAACTTGAGCAGCAGATCATCGCCGAAGTCGTTCTGCTTCCTGCCGATTACCGCCACCTCACCTTTTTCGGTGAATTTCACGGCGTTGCCGACAAGATTGATCAGCACCTGTCCGATCCGCAGCGGGTCGCCGCTCAGGGTCGCAGGAATGGAGGGGTCGATGTCGAAGACCAGTTCGAGCGCCTTTTCTTCGGCTTTGCCGCGGACCAGACCGGAAACATCACTCAGCATCGCCTCGAGATCGAACACGATGCGCTCGATCATCAAGCGGCCCGCTTCGATCTTGGTGATGTCCAGGATGTCGTTGATGATGCCCAGAAGATGCCGACCGGAGCTCTGGATTTTCAGCAGATAGTCGCGCTGCCGGGCGCTGAGCTCGGTTTTCAGCAGCAGATGCGTCAACCCGGTGATGGCGTGCATCGGGGTCCGGATTTCATGGCTCATGTTGGCGAGGAAATAGGATTTGACCTGGGCCGCGGACTCCGCCGCCTCCTTGGCTTCCTTCATCAGCTGTTCGGCCTGCTTGCGCTCGCTGATGTCGCGGGCGATGCCCAGGAATCCGGTGATCTCACCGGTTTCGTTGCGCAGGGCGGACACGGTCAACAACACCGGTATGTGGTGGCCGGACTTGCTGAGGTAGGTCCACTCCATGGTGTGCGATTTCATCTGCAGCAGCGGATGGATGAAGACCTCGAAGCCCGGATCGATGCCCAGCTCGGCGGCCCGGGCATTGACCTCATGGGCGACATGGAAAACGGCGGGGGTGCTGATGCCGACAAGCTCGGCGGCGGCGTAGCCGGTCATCTTTTCCGCTTCCGGGTTGAAGCTGACGATGGTTCCCGCGGTGTCGGTCGAAATTACGGCCGCACCGGCACTCTCCACGATGGACCGCTGCAGGGCGGAGGCGTCCCATAATTCGTGACGGAGTTTCGCCTCGCGCTCGACCTGACGCCGCAGCGCTTCCCGCTGTGACAACAGGGTTTTTTCGGCCTCGTTCCGGTTGGTGATGTCGGTCAGCAACAGGACCCGGTTCAACAGCTGATCACGGTCATCCCGGATCTCACTGGCATGCACGATGCACGGTGTGCTCTGCCCTGGCCCGCGATTGACCGTTGCTTCGAAATCGGAAACGTCCCTCAGAAGCGGAGAGATGTCCGACTCGAAAAAGGCCGTGATCCGCATACCCTTCAGTCCTACCCGGTCCTGGCCGAACAGATGCTCCGCCGCCGGATTGCAATCCATGATCCGCTGCTCTTTGTCGAGCAGGACATAGCCTTCCGCCGCGGAAGACAGGATGCTGTTGATCCTGACTTCGGCCTCGATCAAGCGGCCGCCGAGGTAGCTGAACACGGTACTGAAAAGTATCAGAGCTACCGCCACAGCGCTCACGATCAGCGCCAGGTGTTGGGGATCGGTGATGTCCGTAGGCCTGATGTTGCCCGGACCGGAATCGATGAAATAGGCCGCCGACATGGCGATGTAGTGCATGGTCGCTATGGAGCCGCCCAGAATGACGGCACCGGCAAGCGATGGTAGTGCCGACGTTGCTTTTAAAAAATTCCGGTTGATGCGCGCCTTCACCGCGAGCGCGATCAGAGCCAGCACGAATGCCGCAAGAATGGACATAACGAAGCGCACCGGATCGTAACGGATGATGCCTTCCAGATGCAGCGCCGCCATGCCCATGTAGTGCATGCTGCCGATGCCCAAAGCCAGAATCAGCGCGGCGATCGTCAAACGCCCGCCGCCAATCCCCGGACGCGAGTCGATGATCAGGGCGACACCGGCCGCGATGATTCCCGGAATCATGGACACGGCCGTCAACCATGGCGCGTAAGAGGTATTGCAGTCGAGCCGGAAGGCCAGCATACCGATGAAATGCATGGCCCAGACCCCGAGACCCAGGACGATGGCGCCGAACGGCAACCAGATGCGACGCCTTCCGGACAAAGCGAAGCGGCTGCTCATTTCAAATGCGAAGAAGGAGGCGGCAACGGCGATCAAGACCGAAACGGTCACCCAGACGGGATCGTAACTTCCGATGAAGGCCGGCAGCTGTCGGGTATTCTCATCGAGAAAATAGTTCTTCCAGAACATACCCCACCCCCCTGAATTTTGCGGCGCATGCGGTATTTCAAGCCGCACGCTCAAACATTAGCACTAATTCATATAATGTCAATGACTTATGGCACAAGCTGCCTTCACGCAATCCCCCCGATAATATGAGCATTACCTTCTCTGTAGTCCCTCATGAAAAAGCTTCCGCTCGCCCTCAGTCTCCTGGCTTTGACCGTCCCCGGCCTCCTTGCCGCCCAAGAAAGTCCGGCACTGAGCATTCCGCGCATCGAGGGCGCGATGAAGGCCGACGGCAAGCTGGATGAGCCGTTCTGGCAGCAGGCGGCGGTGACCGGCATGCCCTACGAAATCGGCCCGGGCGAAAACACCCCGGCCGGCGCCGAAACCACGGTCTATATCGTCGATTCCGGCAAAAGCCTGCGGGTGGCCTTCAAAGCCAAGGATCCGGATCCGTCCAAAATCATCGCGGTACTGCGCGACCGCGACAGCGCCTTCAAAGATGATTTCCTGGGCATCCGGATCGACACCTTCAATACCCAGCAGCGCGCTCTGGAGTTCTTCGTCAGCGCCCGCGGCGTGCAGATGGACCTGACTTACGACGAAGCCAACGGCGACGAAGACGAATCCTGGGACGCCATCTGGGATTCCGGGGCGCAGATCGACGCCGACGGTTATACCGTGGAAATGGACATCCCCTATTCCAGTCTGAAATTCAAGCATTCCACCGAAGCCCAGCTCTGGGGCATCCAGTTCCTGCGCATCCGGCCGCGCGAGAACCGCTTCGTCTATTCCGACAGCAAGGATGACCGCAACAACAAATGCCAACTCTGCCAGCAGAGCAAGATCAGCGGCTTCGCCCATGCCGATCCGGGCAAGAACATCCTGGTCAATCCGACCCTGACCGCGGGCTACGGCGAAGACCGCAATGCACCCGGCCAGCCCTTCAGCAGCGACGGCACCAACATCGATTTCGGTCTCGATCTGACCTGGTCACCGACGCCGAACAACACGCTGAGCGCGACCTACAATCCGGATTTTTCGCAGATCGAAATCGACGGCGCCCAGCTCGATGTCAACACCAACTTCGCGCTGTTCTATCCCGAGAAACGGCCGTTCTTTCTGGAAAGCGCCGATTTCTTCACCACCCCGTCGCAGCTGGTGTATTCACGCAATATCGCCGATCCCGATTACGGACTGCGCTTCACCGGCCGCAGCGGCGACAACACCTATGGATTCTTCGGCGCCAGCGACACCCAGACCAATGTGCTGCGCCCGGGCCCGTTCGGCTCGCGCATCGGCTTCATCAATGCCGAATCGACCGACCTGGTCGGCACCTACCGCTACAACTTCAATTCGACTTCCAACATCGGCACCCTGGTGACGCACCGCAGCGGCGGCGATTACAGCAGCACCCTGACCGCAGTCGACGGCAAGTGGCAGAAAGGCGGTCACACCTTGACCGCGCAGTTCATGCACAGCGAAACCGACGATGCACTGGGCTACTCGGCCGATCCGTTTTCCGGCGATGCCTACTTTCTGGCTTACAACTACAGCGACCGCGAGAAATCGTTCAATCTGCGCCAGTTCAGCTATGACCCCGGTTTCCGCGCTGACATGGGCTTCATCGGTCAGGTCGATTTCACCAAGTCGGTCATCGGGGGTGCCTACCGCTGGTATCCGAAAAACCATTTCTTCAACCAGATTTCGATCAACGGCGACTGGGACATCACCCACCAGGTCAGCGTCGAACGCCTGATGGAAAGGGAAATCGAGGCATATGTCAGCGCCAACGGCAAAATGCAGAGCTTCATTCAAACCGGCGGCGGCCAGCGCGTGCGTTACTGGCGCGGCGTCAACTATGACGAAACCTTCTACACCTTCTATGGCCAGTTCACGCCGTTCAAGTCCTGGCAGTTCGAACTGTTCTACCGCGGCGGCGACCAGATCGACTTCCGCAACAACGCCTTGGGCCGCATCAATACCTTCGAGCCGGGCGTAACCGGAAGCATCAACGACAACATCAGCCTGAATCTGAATTACGTGGATGAAAGTCTGTCCCGCGACGGCGGCACGGTCTACCATGCCCGGCTGTTGGATACCCGCTTGTCCTGGCAGTTCAATCTGCGCCAGCGCCTGCGTCTGGCCATCCAGTACGGCACCACCGACTTCGACCTGAGTCTGAATCCGGGCCAGACCGATGCCGAGCTGTCGGATTTCGGCACCCAGCTGGTGTATTCCTACAAGATCAATCCGCGCACGGTGTTCTATGCCGGCTACAGCGACAACTATTTCGGTTCCGACAGCATCGACAGCTTCCAGACCAACCGATCGCTGTTTCTGAAACTGGGCTATGCCTGGCAGCCGTGAGCCGCGTTTGAATCCGGGCTGAATGTGCACCCCGGACGGACCGGTTCAAGCCGCCGGTCATTGCAGGCTTCGGGCATACTGTGCCGAATCTCTCCGGAGCCTGATCATGCTTTCCGCCCGTCTTTACGCTTTCCGCCTGTTGCTCTCGCTGCTGACACTGGCCATCCTGGCCGGTTGCGCCTCATTGCCTGAATACGACCCGCCGCGCATCGGCGTGGCCGGCATCGCACCGCTCGATGGCCAGGGCGGCGAGCTGCGCTTCAACGTCAAGCTGCGCATCCAGAACCCGAACCGGGTCGATATCAACTATAAAGGCGTCGTGGTCGACCTGTATGTGGAAGGACGGCGCGTGGCCACCGGTCTCAGCGATGTGCCGGGCAAAATTCCCGCCTACGGCGAATTGGTCTATGACCTGCCGGTGACCGTGTCAACCATCAATGCCCTTGGGCAGGCCTTTGCCCTGATGCAGAAGCCGCCGCAGAACGGCATCGGTTACGAAGTCCGCGGCCGGCTCGACAGCGGTCTGTTCGGTACGGTCCGCTTCAGCGATAATGGACGCCTGACCCTGCCGAGATAATCCGATGACGCGTCCGACCCGTATTCTGTTGTGCATCAGCCTGTGTCTGGGTTCGCCGCAGCTTCTGGCCTGGGGCCAGACCGGCCACCGCGCCATCGGCGAAATCGCCGAAAAAAACATGCGCGCGGACGCCGTGAAAAAGGCCCGCGCCCTGCTTGACGGCCACGATCTGGCGTATGCCTCCACCTGGGCCGATGAAATCCGTTCCGATCCCAAGCGCTACAGCCATACCTTCAACTGGCACTACACCACCTGGCAGGACGAAGACGAAGGTTTCCACGCCGCGGATGAAACCAAAGATACGGGCTTCCTGCTGACCCAAGTGGAAAAACAGTTGGCGATTTTGAAAAACACGCGGGCACCGAAGGCCGAACGGGCCGATGCGCTGCGTTTCGTGGTGCATCTGGTCGGGGATGTCCACCAGCCCTTGCATGTGGGCGGCGGCAACGACCGCGGCGGCAACACCTGCCGCGTCACCTGGTTCGGCAAGGCGACCAACCTGCACTCGGTATGGGACAGTGAAATCATCGAAGGCAATGGCCTGAGTTACAGCGAACTGGCCACCTTTGCCAGCCAAGGCCGCACCGCCGCCGACATCGCCGCCGTCAAACGCGGCGATCTGCGCAGCTGGTCGCAGGAATCACGCA
>JBMSNF010000095.1:0-6673 GCA_049421545.1 Arenimonas sp. | reverse complement strand
GCATGCGCCAGCTGGCCGAACTGCTCGATGACGGCGGTTCCGCGTTCACCATGAAATGGCTCAAAACAGAGAATCCCGAAGCCGCGAACTGATAAAATGGCGCAATGAGTCCCGCCTTGCTGCCATTGCCAGCGCCCAATCACCTGCATACTGCCGTCAAGGCGCCGCCCAACGGGGCGGCACTGGCCTATACCGTCCAATCCCAGGCCGTGGCAAACGACCGCCTGCTCGTGGTGGTGGTGTCCGACAGTTACCGCGCACAGCAACTCGAGCAGGATCTGCGCGCCCTGCGCACCGAACTGCCGATTCTGCACTTTCCGGATTGGGAAACCCTGAGCTACGACCAATTCAGCCCCCATCCGGATCTGGTATCCCAACGCATCGACTGCCTCTACCGGTTGCCGCAAAGCTCCCGGGGCATTCTGGTGGTTCCGGTGACCAGCCTGATGCAGCGCATCACGCCCGTGGACTGGATCGCCGCGCAGGTACTCGACCTTTCCGTCGGCATGAAATTCGATCTGCAGACCGAACGCAGCCGGCTTCAGAAATTCGGCTACCGGCACGTGCCGCAGGTGATGGATGCCGGTGATTTCTCGATTCGCGGCGCCATTCTGGACCTCTTTCCGGCCGGATCGGTACTCCCGATACGCATCGAGCTGCTGGATGACGAAATCGAATCGCTGCGTCTGTTCGATCCGGAATCCCAGCGCTCGGGAGAGACCCGGAAAAGCATCAAGCTGCTGCCGGCCCGCGAATTTCCGCTTGATGCACAGGCCTGCAAGCAGGCACGCGAGCAGCTGCTGGAACGGTTCGACATCAATCCCCGCAACTGCGGCCTGTATGCCGATCTTAAAGAGGGAGTGGCGCCAGCGGGCATTGAATACTACCTTCCGCTGTTTTTCGCCGAAACCGCCAGTCTGATCGATTATCTTCCGGCGGATTTCGAGTTGCTGCTCGCACCGGATGTCCTGAATGCCTCTGAATTGTTCTGGCGGCAGACCACCGAACGCTATGAACAACGTCGGCACGACATCGAACGTCCGGTATTGGCACCGGCGGAATTATATTTCACGCCGGAAGCACTGCGTGCGCGTTTCAACCAACATCACCGCTACCAGCTGCTGGGCGCGGACGAAGCCGGTCACTCCAAGGCGGCAAGCCTGGCCCTGACGCCGCCATTCAGCGGCGCATGGCTTGATTCGGCCGGAAAGCCCGGGCAGGCCCTGATCGATTTCCTCGGGGCCTATCCCGGGAAAGTGATTCTGGCGGCCGACAGCGCCGGTCGCCGGGAATCCCTGAAAACCCTTTTCAAGGATGCCGGCATCGAGGCCGTTATGGCAGGCGATTGGCTGGAAGCCCTCCGGAATGCCGAACCGCATCGCCTCATGCTGACCAGCGCCGATCTCTCGGACGGATTCTGCGTTTCATCGCCGCCGTTGACGGTGCTGACCGAACGCCAGCTGTTTCCCGAACGCGTCAGCCAGAGCCGGCGCCGGAAAAGCCAGCAGAAAGATCCCGAAGCGATCCTCCGTGATCTCAACGAAATCAGCATCGGGGCACCGATCGTGCACGAAGACCACGGTGTCGGTCGCTATCAGGGCTTGATCAGCCTTGAAACCGGTGGCATGCCCGGGGAATTCCTCAGCATCGAATACGCCAAGGGCGACAAGCTCTATGTTCCCGTGGCGCAACTGCATCTGGTATCGCGGTACTCCGGAACCAGCACCGAGCATGCTCCCTTGCACAGTCTGGGCGGGGAATCCTGGGACAAGGCCAAGCGCAAAGCCGCGGAAAAAGTGCATGATGTTGCGGCCGAATTGCTGGAGATCCAAGCCAAGCGCATGGCGCAGGATGGATTCGCTTTGGATACCGAGCGCGCGCTCTACGATCGCTTTGCCGCCGGGTTTCCGTTCGAGGAAACGCCGGATCAGGAACAGGCCATCCATGCCGTTCTGTCGGACATGGCACAGGCGCATCCGATGGACCGGGTGGTCTGCGGCGATGTCGGCTTCGGCAAGACCGAAGTGGCATTGCGGGCCGCCTTCGTCGCCGCCATGGCCGGAAAGCAGGTTGCGGTTCTGGTGCCGACCACTCTGCTGGCGGAGCAGCATTTCCGGAATTTCAGCGACCGTTTCGCCGACTGGCCGGTGCGGATCGAGGTGCTGTCCCGCTTCAAGAGCACGAAGGAAATCAAACAGGCGCTGGATCTGCTCGCCGTAGGCAAAATCGATATCATCATCGGAACGCACCGGCTGCTGCAGAAGGATGTGGGCTTCGAGCGTCTTGGTCTCGTCATCGTCGATGAGGAACAACGCTTCGGCGTACGGCACAAGGAAGCCCTGAAAGCGCTGAAAGCGGACGTCCACCTGCTGACCTTGACCGCCACACCGATACCGCGCACCCTGAACATGGCGATGAGCGGTCTGCGTCAGCTTTCCATTATCGGAACCCCGCCCGCGCACCGCGTCGCGGTCAAGACCTTCATCTGTCCCTGGGACCAGAATACGCTACTGGAGGCCTTCCAACGCGAACTCGCCCGCGGCGGCCAGGTCTATTTCCTGCACAACGACATCGACACCATCGAGAAAACCGCCCGCGATCTTGAAGCCATGCTGCCGGATGCCCGCATCCGGGTCGCCCATGGTCAGATGCCGGAACGGCAGTTGGAAAAGGTCATGCTGGATTTCCACAAGCAGCGGTTCAACGTGCTCGTGTCCACCACCATCATCGAGTCCGGAATCGACATTCCCAGTGCCAATACCATCATCATCAACCGCGCCGACCGTTTCGGGCTGGCCCAGTTGCACCAGCTCCGCGGGCGTGTCGGGCGGTCCCATCACCGTGCCTATGCGTATCTGATCGTACCGGACCTCAAACGCATCACCGCCGATGCCCGAAAGCGCCTGGACGCCCTCGCCTCGCTGGAGGAACTCGGTGCAGGCTTCACCCTGTCCACCCATGACCTGGAAATCCGCGGCGCCGGCGAACTGCTCGGCGAAGGACAATCCGGCCAGATCACCGAAATCGGGTTTGCGCTGTATGCCCAGTATCTGGAGCGCGCCGTGGCATCAATCAAGGACGGCAAGATTCCCGATGTCATGGCGACGGCGCCGGCCAGCGCCCAGGTCAACCTGCACAGCCCCGCCCTGCTTCCGGAAAGCATGATCGATGACGTTCATACGCGCTTGATGCTTTACAAGCGCATCGCTTCCGCCAAATCGGCGGCCGATCTGCAGGAACTCCAGATCGAAATCATCGACCGGTTCGGACTGCTGGCGCCGGCTGCCGAGCACCTATTCGCCTGCGCCGAACTGCGATTGATGGCGGAACAGCTCGGCATCCACCGCATCGACCTGCACGATGGCGGCGGTTATCTGGCTTTCGCCGCCAAACCCGCCATCGACCCGATGTCGGTCATCCAGCTGATCCAACGCAATCCGCGGACATACGCCATGCAGGGCTCCGACCGCCTGAAAATCACCAATAAAACCGAAGACGGCGCCCAGCGTGCGCTGTTCCTGCGCGCCCTGCTGTCGCAGCTCGGAGCACGCCTGTGAGCGCAATACGGACCGGGGTCGCGGCTCTGCTCAGTCTGATGCTCGGCAACGCCGTGCAAGCGCAGGAGCATATGGTGTTTCTGCTCAGGCATGCCGAGAAGGCCTCGGAACCGCCGGCCGATCCGCCGCTCAGCGCGGCCGGCGAGCAACGGGCCGGTATTCTTGCCATTCGACTGGCCAACGCAAATCCTGCCGCCATCTTCACCAGCCAATACCAGCGTACGCAACTGACTGCGAAACCGCTGGCCGAAGCCGTCGGCATCGGAATCACGGTGGTACCGATTGATAAAGCCATCGCCGGAGAATATCCCCAACAGCTGCGGGAGCGTGTTTGTGCAATGCCGGCAAATAGCAATACTGTCATCATCGGTCACAGCAACACCATCCCCGCCATTGTCGCGTCCTGGACGGCCGAACCGGTGCGGCCGATTGCCGATGACGAATATAATCGGGTGCTAATAATCAAGCTGAAAGATTGCCAGGTAACAGGTTGGCTCGATTTACGGTATTGAGTAGACATTCCAATGTTTTACGCTAGAATCGGGACACCACCCACAGGGAAACTGCCATGAAAAGACTTGTCTTGTTATTGGCCGGTTGCGCTGTACTGAGCGCGTGCGGCAACACGGAAGATGCGAAAAAGTCCGAAACGGATTCAAACGTCCTCTATGTCTACAACTGGAACGATTACATCGCCGAAGACACGGTGGCCGGATTCAGCAAAGAAACCGGGATCAAAGTGGTCTATGACATTTACGACAGCAACGAGACCCTGGAAGCGAAACTGCTTTCGGGCGCCTCGGGCTATGATCTGGTTTTTCCTTCCGCCCGCCCATTCGCTGAAAAGCAGATCGCCGCTGGCGTTTACGCCGACCTGGACAAGGCCGCTCTTGCCAATCTCGGCAACCTCGACCCGGCGATTCTGAAATCGCTCGCTGCCATCGATCCGGGCAACGCCAAACTCGTTCCCTACATGTGGGGTACCACGGGCATCGGCTACAACGTGAAGAAAGTCCGCGAAATCCTCGGGGCGGACGCCACAATCGACGGCTGGTCGCTGGTTTTCGACCCTGAAATCGCGGGCAGGCTGGCACAATGCGGCATCGCCGTACTCGATGACCCGGAGGATGCCATCACCTCGGCCCTGCTCTGGAAAGGCAATGACCCGAAGCTGTCGGATGCGAAAGCGCTTGAAACCGCCAAACAGGCCTTTCTGGGAACGCGCGCCAACATCAAGTATTTCCATTCCTCGCAGTACATCTCCGATCTCGCCAACGGCGACATCTGCGTTGCCATGGGCTACTCCGGTGATGTGTTCCAAGCGCGTGATCGGGCCGCGGAGGCCGCCAACGGCGTGGAAATCGCCTTTTTCATTCCTAAAGAAGGCGCTGTACGCTGGGTGGATGTCATGGCCATTCCCGGCGACGCCAAGAACAAGGCCAATGCCATGAAATTCATTGATTATCTGTTACGGCCGCAGATTGCCGCGGATATCAGCAACTATGTGTCCTACGCCACGCCCAACACCCCGGCCAAGGCCCTGCTCGACCCCGGGCTGGCCGCCGATGAATCGGTGTATCCGAAGGCGGAAGTCAGTGCCAAACTGGTGGATCCGGTCAGTTTCCCGCCCGATGTGCAGCGCGAGCGTGTGCGTCTATGGACCACCATCAAAACCGGCAAATGACTCACGAACCGCAGCGATCGCAAAAATAAACCCGCTCCGGCGGGCTTATTTTTTGGTCAATTTCCAGCACCGGTGGATCTTCGGGCTGCGCTCGTAGTCCAGATCGATGGTCTGCGCGGAAATGTCCTCGACATCGGCGAACTCCGACAGGGCTTCCATATCCAGCTTGAACTTGCGGAAGTTGTTTGAGAAATAACACACGCCGTCATCCGACAGCACCGACATGATCTTCTCCAGCATCGCCACGTGGTCTTTCTGCACGTCGAAATCCTCGGCGCTGGCTGAGTTGGAGAAGGTCGGCGGATCGCAGAACACCAGATCGAACTTCTGCCGGCAGTTGCCCAGCCATTCGGTCACATCGGCTTTCACCAGCTGGTGGCTGCCGCCCTGGATATCGTTCAATTCAAAGTTGGCTTCAGCCCAATCCAGATAGGTTGCCGACAGGTCGACGGAGGTCGAGGCGATGGCGCCGCCCATCACCGCCTGCACGCTGGCGGTGCCGGTATAGCAGAACAGGTTGAGAAAACGCTTCCCTGCCGCTTCTTTGGCAAGCCGCAGGCGCATCGGGCGGTGGTCGAGGAACAGGCCGGTGTCGATGTAATCGAACAGATTGACCCAAAGCTTGGCCTGGCCTTCGGCGACCTGGATGAAATCATGAGTTTCGTCCATGCGCCCGTATTTGCTGCCACCCTTGCCGCGTTTGCGTTTCTTCACCGAAACCTGCGCGCGCGGAAGCGCGAAAACCTGCTCAACCGCCTGCAGCAGTTCCTGGAACCTGCGCTGGGTATCCTGCTCGGGAATCTCTGGCGGCGCTTCGTATTCCTGCACATGCAGGAACAGGCGCCTTTCGCCGTCAGCTTCGGGATACATGTCGATGGCGGCCGAATATTCGGGCAGGTCGGCATCGTATACGCGGTAACAGCTGATGCCGCCCTGCTTCGCCCACTTCCCGAATTTTTTAAGATTCTTCTGCAGACGATTGGCGACCATCAGGGCGCCGTCACCGAGCGGCTTGGGGCTGTCACGTTCCGGCCGTGGCGTGAATACCGGATCGCAGAGCAGCAAAGTACACGGCAGTGCGCCGTTGTGGAATTCGTATTTCTTCTTGGCACGCAGGCCGGTGGCATAGGCCAGTTCGTCATTGCCGCAGAGCAGCACGGCACGCCATTGTGGAACACAGGCGCGCAAGGCATCGCCGGTTTCGCGGTACAGGGCCGTATCGGCCTGCAGTCGCTGGTTGTAAGGCATATTGCAGACCACCAGACCGGAAGCCTGGGCCGGCGCTTTCAACTGCGAAACGGATTGCCGCTCGAATCGGATCAGCTCGGCCAGTCCGGCCCGGTCGCAGTTGGCCACGGCCTTGCGCAACACGTCCGCCTGCGTGTCGTATCCGGTGAACACCGGTTTCAGCGCGGCACGTCCGGCCTCGGCA
>JBMSNF010000094.1:0-6699 GCA_049421545.1 Arenimonas sp. | reverse complement strand
TCAAATTTCCCAGCAGAAGAACATTGGAGTTTATATCATCCAAAAGATATTAAGAGACAAGAAAAACAAAACGAATTTTACGAAACTATATGATAATAGGAATTGTATCCCATTCCGACCCCTGCGCCCATGCTGAAATCGAGGCATTGCGTGCCGCCGGCAAGGCTCTGGGCAATTACCGGCTTCTGGGTACGACCTTGTACGTCACCCTCGAGCCCTGTGCCATGTGCGCGATGGCGCTGGTGCATGCCCGGGTCAAGCGGGTGGTGTATGCCGCGGCCGACCCGAAAACCGGGGCCTGCGGCTCGGTGTTCGATCTGATCGCGGATCCGCGCCATAACCACCGCATTGAGGTTCAGGGTGGTTTGCTGGCCGAGGAGGCGGGCAATCGCCTGAGTGCCTACTTCAAGGCCAAGCGCCGCCAGTCTTAACGCATTTCTTCTTCGATTTCGGCCTCGAAGCTTTTGACCGAGGCCCAGACCTCGCGGCCCAGATAGAACGCGGCACCGAACAGGAACAGCATGCCGGTCAGCCCGAAGGCCGTGGGCAATAGAGAAATGCGGTTGCCGCTGAAGGCATCCACCGCCAGGGCCAGGCTGGTGACGATGAAGCAGCCCAGCGCGCAGTAAAGGAACAGGCAGGCCCGTAACAGGAAATTACTGCGTCTGCGGTGGCGCAGGATCTGGTTCTCCAGCGAAGGATGATTGCGTGCGTTCTCGTTCCATTTCTTCAACAGGATGCGCAGGCGGTCCACCACGCGGGCCAGGCGGTTGTTGGCCGAGAGCAGCAGGGAACCGGTAGCCGCCATCAACAAAGCCGGCGCCAGCATGGCGGTGAGAATGGAATAGTGGCTGCCGATACCGGGGGTCATGGTTGGTGTCCATCAGGATTTGTTACAGTATAAACACAGCCAAGGAAACACTGATGACCGACGACCGAAAACTCCGCCTGATCTGGATCGACTGCGAGATGACCGGGCTGGTGCCCGAACAGCATAATCTTCTCGAAATCGCGGCGGTCATCACCGATGCCGAACTGAATGTCCTGGCGCGCAGTCCGGAATTCGCCATCCGTCACCCGCTGGCCACCTTGGAAGCCATGGACGACTGGAACCGAAACACCCATGGCAAATCGGGACTTTGGCAGCGCGTGCTGGACAGCCCCTACGATACCGCCCAGGCCGAGGCCCATATGCTGGACTTTCTGGCTGGGTGGGTGGACGCCAAAGCCTCGCCCATGTGCGGCAATACCATCTGTCAGGACCGTCGCTTTCTGGCCCGCTTGATGCCACGCTTGGAGGCGTACTTCCATTACCGCAACATCGATGTTTCGACGGTGAAAGAGCTGTGCCGGCGCTGGAACGCCCCCTTGCTCGGCGGCTTCACCAAGAGCGGGGCACACACGGCACTGGCCGATATCGAAGAATCGGTGGCCGAATTGAAGTATTACCGGCAGTACATGGGCGCCATTGCCGGCAGCGGAACCGCCACTTCCTGAGCAGTCCTTGCGTGATCGAGGTCGCGCCGGTTCCTTGCGTCAATTACCGGCTTTCAGTTTGGCCAAGCGCAGCCAAGTGTCGATCACGGTATCCGGATTCAGCGACACCGATTCGATGCCCTGTTGCAACAGCCAATCGGCCAGGTCCGGGTGGTCCGAAGGGCCCTGACCGCAGATGCCGATGTATTTGCCTTTACGGCGCGCGGCCTCGATGGCCAGTGACAGCAGCTTCTTGACCGCCAGATTGCGCTCATCGAACAGGTGCGCCACGATGCCGGAGTCGCGGTCCAGGCCTAGGGTCAATTGGGTCAGGTCGTTGGATCCGATCGAGAAGCCATCGAAAATGTCGAGGAACTCATCGGCGAGCAGGGCGTTGGACGGCACTTCACACATCATGATCACTTTCAGGCCGTTTTCGCCGCGCTTCAGGCCATTCGCTTCGAGGATATCGATGACCTTGCGGCCCTCCTCGAGCGTGCGGACGAACGGAATCATGACCCAGCAGTTGGTCAGGCCCATTTCTTCACGCACTTTCTTGACGGCGCGGCATTCGAGGGCGAAGCAGTCGCTGAAGCTCGGATCGATGTAGCGCGAGGCGCCGCGGAAGCCGATCATCGGATTTTCTTCATGCGGCTCGTACTGTTCGCCGCCGATGAGATTGGCGTATTCGTTCGATTTGAAATCGGACAGACGCACGATGACCGTTTCCGGTGCGAATGCGGCCGAGAGGGTGGCGATGCCTTCCGCCAGACGCTCGACGTAGAAGGACACCGGGTCGGCGTAGCCGGCCATCAGCGGTTGGATCTGCGCTTTGACCGCTTCCGGTTGGTTGGCGAAATCGAGCAGGGCTTTCGGGTGCACGCCGATCTGGCGGGCGATGATGAATTCCAGACGCGCAAGGCCGATGCCCTGGTTCGGTAACTGGGCGAAATCGAAGGCCCGCTCCGGGTTGCCGACATTCATCATGATTTTCAGCGGTGCCGAGGGCATGTTGTCGAGATCGGTGACGATTTTCTCGAAGGGTAGGATGCCGTTGTAGATGAAACCGGTATCGCCTTCTGCGCAGCTGACCGTGACCGGCGCGCCGTCGGGGATGCGGTCCATGGCGTCGCCGCAGCCGACAACGGCCGGGACGCCGAGCTCGCGGGCGATGATGGCGGCATGGCAGGTCCGGCCGCCACGGTTGGTGACGATGGCTGACGCCCGTTTCATGATCGGTTCCCAATCCGGGTCGGTCATGTCGGCGACCAGTACGTCGCCGGGCTGCAGCTTGTCCATTTCGGCGATGCTGCGGATGACGCGGGCGGCACCGGCGCCGATCTTATGACCGATGGAGCGGCCCTCGACCAGAACATCGCTTTTGCCGCTGAGGTGGAAACGTTCGATCTGGGTATGTTTACCGCGGGACTTCACGGTCTCCGGACGGGCCTGCACGATGTAGAGCTTGCCGGTGACGCCGTCTTTGGCCCATTCGATATCCATCGGGCGCTGGTAGTGTTCTTCGATGACCAGGGCCTGACGGGCCAGTTCCTCGACATCGGCATCGCTGATGCAGAAGCGGTTGCGCAGGTCTTCCGGAGTGGTTTCGTTGCGCACGCGCTCGCCGGCGACATCCGAATACACCATGCGGATCTGCTTGCTGCCGAGGGTCCGGCGCAGGATGGCATGTTTGCCCTGACGCAGGGTCGGTTTGTAGACGTAGAATTCGTCCGGATTGACCGCACCTTGCACCACGTTTTCACCCAGACCGTAACTGGCGGTGATGAATACGGCTTCGCGGAAACCGGACTCGGTATCGAGGGTGAACAACACGCCGGAAGCGCCGATATCGGATCGCACCATCAGCTGGACGCCGGCCGAGAGAAAGACATCTTCGTGTTTGAAGCCGTGATGCACGCGGTAGGCGATGGCGCGGTCGTTATACAGCGAAGCGAACACTTCCTTGACCTTGGCCACGACATCTTCCACGCCGGTGACGTTCAGGAAGGTTTCCTGTTGACCGGCGAAACTGGCGTCCGGAAGGTCTTCGGCGGTGGCGGAAGACCGGACGGCGACCGAGACTTCATCGGCACCGGCCCGGCGGCACAGCTCGGCATAGGCTTCGCGGATGGCGCCGTCGAGGGCAGGCTGCAGCGGGGCGTCCATGACCCATTGGCGGATTTCACGGCCCACGGCCATCAGGGTGCCGACATCATCGATGTCGAGCCCGTCCAGACGGTCATAGATGCGCTGGGTCAGGGTGTTGTAGCGGATGAATTCCTCGAACGCATCGGCGGTGGTGGCGAAGCCTCCGGGAACCGAAACGCCGAGCTGGCCGAGATGGCCGATCATTTCACCCAGAGAGGAGTTTTTGCCGCCGACCTGCGCCAGATCGGAAAGTCGGAGGTGGTCCAGCCAAAGTACCGGGGTAGTCAAGACGCATCTCCAGGGGCGAATTCAGTGCGCATATTATAGCCGATTGCCGGTGATGAATCGCACGTTTGCCGGCGACTGCAAATGGGGCACAATAGGGCATGCAACCGCTAGGAGCAGGCATGCGTCCCGTTTTCTATGTGTCGGATGGAACCGGCATCACCACCGAAACCATCGGCCACAGCGTGCTGGCGCAATTCCAGGGCGTCCAGTACAGCGCACGGCGCATTCCTTTCGTCGACAGCATGGACAAGGCGATGCATGCGGCTGCGGTGATCGAGGCCGAGCAGGAGCGGAGCGGCCAGCGGGCACTGGTGTTCACCAGCCTGGTCGATCCTGCGGCGGGTGCGGTCATCGCGGACACCGGTGCGTTGATGATGGATGTCATCGGACCCTTCGTGCATCCGCTCGAGCGCGAACTCGGGGTAGGGCGCACGCCGCGTGTCGGCGGCGCCCATGCTTTGGGGGGCTACAAGGCCAAAGAGGAGCGCCTCAATGCCACCAACATCGCGCTGACGCATGATGACGGCATCAGTTACAACTATGCCAATGCCGATCTGATCCTGGTGGGGGTTTCGCGCTCCGGAAAAACACCGACCTGTCTCTACATGGCCCTGCATTACGGGGTCAAAGCCGCCAATTACCCGCTGACCGAAGAAGATCTCCAGGGCGAAGGCCTGCCGAAGCGCCTGCAACCGTTCCGCCAGAAACTGTTCGGCCTGACCATCGATCCGGACCGCCTCCAGCAGATCCGCCAGGAACGCAAGCCAGGGTCGAAATATGCGGAATTGGCTCAGTGCCAGCAGGAGGTCAAACGCGCCGAGGCCCTGTTCCGCAGCATCCGTCTGCCGCATCTTTCAACCACCAACATGTCGATCGAGGAGATTTCCAGCAAAATCCTCGCGCAGTTGGGCATCCAGAACCAGCTTTACTGATGCGGCCGCCTCGGGTCACCGGCTTGTTCGACCGACTCAACCGGTTCACCTGGTTGATGGATCTGTACACCGATAATTTCAAGCGTCTGCAGGAGCTGACCGATTTCGACACCCTCACACCGGGAATCTTCATCTCGGAGGGGCAGGACGGCCTGCTGCTCCGGCTGGAAGTGCTGGCACGCCATAACTACACCCTCGAGCTCAAGCTGAGCTACACCCTGCGTGACGACCGGACCGGGGCACTCGACCCGTCGGCGATGATCCGGATTTACCTCGACTCCGCCCAGGCCGAAGTCAGCCATTGCTATATCGGCCGTCGCTGGCAGGACGTGCTCGGAATCCATCCAACCCCGGCCCAGATGGTCTCCCATCGCCTGCGCATGAATGGCTTCCTCAACAAGTGGCTGCAATACCTCAAACAACAGAAGCACGGAAGGTCCAGCTGGCAGGCGGAGCGGGCCTTCACGGCGTTCACCGGAAGTTAATGTTTTTTCCGAGACAGGCTTGACGCTCCCTGAAAACCTCCCTATAATTTCACTTCTCACAGCACGTGGGGCTATAGCTCAGCTGGGAGAGCGCTTGCATGGCATGCAAGAGGTCATCGGTTCGATCCCGATTAGCTCCACCAATGTGACCGTTTTTATAGGCTGCTGTCCCCATCGTCTAGAGGCCTAGGACATTACCCTTTCACGGTAGCGACCGGGGTTCGAATCCCCGTGGGGACGCCACAAAATAGAAAGCCCGCCGCAAGGCGGGTTTTTTATTGTCCGTTCCGCCGGCAACTGTAAATTCTCTGTGAATTCACCGCTTCCGGCACTCCGCAAAGCCGGACGCCACGTATCATGAAATCCTCCAAATCGAGGACATGCCCATGAACAAGGTTTCCCTGAATCGGAAGGCGGTTCTGCTGCTTCTGTTCGCAGCCGGCCCGGTCTCGGCGGCCAGTTTCGATTGCGCCAAGGCCAAAAACCCCCAGGAAAAGCTCATCTGCGCCAGCCCTGAAGTCAGCCGTCTCGATGCGATGATGGCGACCTCCTATGAGGCCTTGTTGCAGCGCTTGTCGCCGGATGCGCAGAATGATCTGCGCCGCAGCCAGCGGGAGTGGTTGGCATTCTGGCCCACTTCCTGTCGGGAGGAGGGCAGGCCGCTGAGCCCGAGAAGCAAAAATGCACAGGACTGTGCGGCCGCCCGCTACAAGGATCGGATCGCCCTGTTCGAGGGTCCGGACTCCGTTACGGGAGACATCGTCCTGTATCCGGTCAGTTCTTATACGATCCGTCCCTCGGATGCTGGGGTTGAAAGGATCAAATACGCGCAAACCGTGATTTCTTACCACGCGGTCGATCTTGGGCAGGCCGCACATGAAAAGAAAAACCTTGCGGCCCTGATCGATCGCTGGCTGCGCAAGGACATGGGTGCTGCCGGTGACGGCGATGCCGGATCCGACTCAGAAACTGCTAAGCGCTTCATCATCAGCCTGCCGATGCTGCTGAGTACGGGCACTACATCCTACTTCTACGGCCATGGTGCGGTGCACCCGGTCAGCGGTTACAGCACGCAGCATTTCCTCCTTTCCAATGCCCGTCCTATGCTTGCAACCGATATTTTCCGGGGTGCTCAGTGGCAGGACGGATTGACGTCCATGGTAGAAGCCCGGCTCATGAAGGAACTGGGCGACTTTTATTACATCGAAACAAGCCAGGAACTCAAAAAGCTGGTTATTAATCCATCGCATTGGCAGTTTAATGCCAAAGAACTGACGATTTCGTTCAATCCATATGAAGTTGCACCCTATGCGGCCGGCGCCCCGAGCGTAAACCTACCATGGTCTTCGCTCGCACCATGGCTGACCGCG
>JBMSNF010000093.1:0-6722 GCA_049421545.1 Arenimonas sp. | reverse complement strand
CCGGGATCCGAAAGACACCCGCCGCCTGCGTGCCGCCGACAATCCGCTGAAGAAACCCAAACGCTGAAACGCAAAAGGCGGCCGAAGCCGCCTTTGTCGGGATTCAGCGCCGATCAGCGCTTCTTCTTTTTATCGTCTTTGGGCAGATTGCCGAACTTGGCCATTTCCGCGGCCAGCTGGGCGTCCTGCTCGGCGAAATATTCGCCTTCCCAACGCGTCACTTTTTCGCCATCGAAATGCACGGTGTAGGTTTTGATGTCGGTCTGGCCGTGACCGCGACGCTGGGTCGCGATGTAATCCCAGCGGTTCCGGTGGAACGGGTCTTCCACCGACGGGGAGCCGAGCAGGCCATAGACCTGCTGACGGGTCATGCCGGTGGCCAACTGTTCGACACTGGCCTTGTCCAGAAGATTGCCTTGGAACACCGGCTGTTTGTAGACGAAGCGGCAGCCGCTCAGCAACAAAAGGGCAAAGGCGAGGGGGAGGAGCTTACGCATGGCACTCTTCACAATTGTTCAGACCCCAATGATACACTAGCTTACGACCGCCGTAGACGGAAAAAGTTGCACGCCCATGCCGATACAACGCAACGACCTGAAGAAACTGGGCCTGAAAGTGACCCACCCGCGCATCCGGATCCTCGAAATTCTGGGCTCGGAAGGGGTGCGCCATCTCAGTGCCGAGGACCTCTACCGCCGCCTGCTGGCGGACGGCGAGGACATCGGTCTGGCGACGGTCTACCGCGTGCTGACCCAGTTCGAGGCCGCCGGTCTGGTCGAAAAGCATAATTTCGAGGGTGGAACGGCCGTGTACGAACTCGACCGCGGTCAGCATCACGATCACATGGTCTGCGTGGAAACCGGCAAAGTCATCGAGTTCAGCAACGCCGAAATCGAGCGTCTGCAAAAACAAATCGCCGCCGAACACGGTTATGACATCGAGGACCACAGTCTGGTCCTGTACGTCCGTCCGAAGAAATAAACCCGGCATGTCCCGCTTCGGCGCTTGTTACGCCTGTCCGTGATCCAGCATCGCGGCGGCATGCGCCAGGGTCTGTGCGCTCAGGGTTTTGCCGCCCATCATGCGGGCGATTTCCTGTACTCGGGCATCTCCGCTGAGACTCTGAACCTGACTTTCCGTAGAGGCGCCGTCACTTTGTTTGGCCACGCGCAGATGCTGGTTGCCCAAGCTGGCCACCTGTGCCAGATGCGTGACGCACAGGACCTGACAGCCCTTGCCGAGCGCCCGTAACTTCTGCCCGACCACTTCGGCAACCGCGCCGCCGATGCCGGCATCGACTTCGTCGAACACCATGGTCGGGGTCGGGTCGAGACCGAGGGTGGCCACTTCAATCGCCAGACTGATGCGCGCCAGTTCGCCACCGGAAGCCACTTTGCGCAAGGGCCGCGGTGGCTGCCCGGGATTGGCCGACACCAGGAATTCGCAACGCTCGCCACCATGAAGCTGTGGCTGTGCATCGGCATTGGCTTCAAGCTCAACCACGAACTGGCCGCCGCCCATGCCCAGCTCCGCCATCAGACTGCTGACGGTAGCCCCCAGACGGTCCGCGGCCTCGCGCCGGGTTGCGGATAACTCATCGGCCGCCTGTTGCCATTCGGCGGCGGCGGTTTTCCGTTCGGCCAGAAGTGCAGCCAAAGCATCACCCGCGCCACGCAGGCCGTCCAGTTCCTGCTGCAGGCTGTCGGCTTTTTCCTGCAGGGATTCCATCGGAACGCGGTGCCGGCGGGCCAATTCATGCCAGTGGCTGAGTTGGGATTCCAACGTAGCCAATTCGCCGGCGTCCAGTTCGATGCCATCCTGCCAGTGTTGCAGTTGCGACACCGCCTCTTTGACCTGGATGCTGGCCGATTCGAGCAGCTCCACCACACCGGCCAGGACCGGTTCTTCCGCCTGCCAACGGCCGAGTTGGGCGGCGCCGGACTGCAGCAGGGCTAGACCATTGGCGGCCTCATCACCGTCCAGCTGCGCCAGCGCCGAGGCGGTGGCCGCCAGCAGTTGATGCGACTGGCTGTGGCGTTTGTGGCGGGCGAGGGCTTCGGCGATGACGGCCGGATCGATCGGTTGCCGGTTCAGTTCCTGCAGCTGGTGCTCCAGCTCGGCAATGCGCGCGCTGACATCGCCCTGGCTTTGCAGACGGTCGATTTGCTGTTGCAGGGCATTCCAACGGCGCGCCAAGGCTTGCACCTTGGCGGCGTGTTCTCCGGCCTGACCGAATTCATCCAGCAGGTCGAGCTGCTTTCGGCGTTCGAGCAGGTTCTGCTGCTCATGCTGGCCATGGATTTCCAGCAGCAAAGCGCCCAGTTCCGCCAATTGCGACAAAGTCGCGTTACGGCCATTGATCCAGGCTTTGGAGCCGCCGTCGGCCCGGATGACCCGGCGCACTTGGCATTCACCGTCTTCGTCGCAGTCGTTGTCCTTCAGCCAGGCCGCCGCGCCGGGAGCATCGGCCAGATCGAATACGGCCGACAGTTCGGCGCGTTCACTGCCGAAGCGCACCATGCCGGAATCGGCGCGGGCACCCGTCAGACACAGCAGGGCATCCACGATCAGGGATTTGCCGGCACCGGTCTCGCCGGTGACCACGGTGAAGCCGGCGGACAGTGCCAGATCATTGGCCGAGACCACGGCGAAATTGGTGAGCTGCAATTGCGTCAACATAGCGGCTATTTTGCCCGATTTGCGCCGGCAAAAACGCAGACCTGTCCGAATTTCGAATCGGAATGCATGCCAATGCTATGCCCGGCGTCCGCTTTGTCCTATGCTAACGGCATGAATTTTCCGCTTGATCCGCGCGCCCGCCGTCTTCTGCATGCCCTGATCGCCCAGCATATCCGCGAGGGCACGCCGGTGCCCAGCCGCATGCTGGCCAAGCAGGCGGGTCTGGAGGTCAGTCCGGCCACCATCCGCAACATCATGGCCAACCTCGAGGATGTCGGTCTGCTGGCGGCTCCGCACACCTCAGCCGGGCGCGTCCCGACGGCGCAGGCCTACCGGCTGTTCGTCGATTCGCTGCTGGAAGTGGCGCCCTTGCGCGAACCCGAGCTGGAACGCCTGCGCGAACAGATGCCGGCCGGCGTCGGAACCCAGGCGCTGTTGGCACAGGCCAGCGAAATGCTGTCGGCGATGAGCCAGTTCGTCGGCGTGGTGACCGTGCCCCAGCGCGGGCAGTCGGCGTTCAAACATATCGATTTCCTTGCGCTCGATGACAACCGGGTGCTGGTCATCCTAGTGTTTGCCGATAATGAGGTGCAGAACCGCATCGTGCAATTGCAGCGCCCGTTCTCGCCGGAAGCACTGGAGCAGACCGCCAATTACCTCAACCGGCATTTCGCCGGCCAGGGCTTTGTCCAGATCCGCCGGCAACTGGTGGCGGAAATGCAGCAGGCCAAATCGGAAATGGACACCTTGCTGAGCGCCGCCCTCGACATCTCCCAGCAACTGCTTGCCGCCGAACCGCGCCCGGAAGACATAGTGCTGTCCGGCCAGACCCGGCTGATGGGCGCCCAGGGCCTGTCCGACATGGACCGCCTGCGCAGCCTGTTCGAGGCTTTTTCCCGCAAGCGGGAAATCCTCGGCCTGCTGGAATCCTGCGCCGATGCCCAGGGCGTGCGCGTGTTCATCGGCGAGGAAAGCGGCCTGGCGCCCCTGCAGGCCTGCACGGTGATTACCGCGCCGTATTCCAGTCAGGGTCAGGTTTTGGGCGTGCTGGGCGTGATCGGCCCGACCCGGATGCCCTATGAACGGGTCATCCCGATTGTGCAGGCCACCGCCGAATTGCTCGGTGATGCCTTGAAACTGGACTGAGCACCCCCAAATCTGCCTTGTGCCCGGACTTCGGGCGGTTTTTCATGGACAAGGCAATGCACCCGAACGATCCCGCTCCGGAATCTCCGGAAACCTCCGATAGCCCTGAAACCCAGGAAATCGATGCCCAACAGCAGTTGCTGGCCGATTTCGAGCAGCTCAAGGCCGCCGTAGCCCAGATGCAGGAAGAGCGCCTGCGCGAACGCGCCGAGCTCGACAACCAGCGCAAGCGTCTGGTGCGTGACGTGGACATGGCCCGCAAGTTCGCCAACGAGCGCCTGCTCGGCGATCTGCTGCCGGTGTTCGACAGCCTGGATGCGGGTCTGAGTGCCGCCGGCACCGAGGCCAGCCCGCTGCGTGACGGACTCGACCTGACCTACAAGCAGCTGCTGAAAGTGGCCGCCGACAACGGGCTGCAATTGATCGACCCGCTCGGTCAGCCGTTCAACCCCGACCAGCACCAGGCCATCAGCCGGCAGGACGGCAGCGAAGCCGCACCCGATACCGTGGTGCAGGTGTTCCAGAAAGGCTATTTGCTGAATGAACGCCTGCTGCGCCCGGCCTTGGTCGTGGTCGCCGGCGCTTGAAATCCGGCAAATGCGCCATACATCCTGAAACAGACGGCGATAACGCCAGCAATCAACGAATCCTGAGGAGAAACAGACATGGGTAAAATCATCGGCATCGATCTGGGCACCACCAACAGCTGCGTTTCCGTGATGGAAGGCGGCGTCGCCAAAGTCATCGAGAACGCGGAAGGCGATCGCACCACGCCGTCCATCGTGGCCTTCACCAAAGACGGTGAAGTCATCGTCGGCGCCTCGGCCAAACGCCAGGGCGTGACCAATCCGAAAAACACCTTCTACGCGGTGAAGCGCCTGATCGGCCGAAAATTCACCGACGCCGAAGTCAAGAAAGACATCGATCTGGTGCCTTACGGCATCGTCGCGCACGACAACGGCGACGCCTGGGTGCAGACCGCCGACGGCAAGAAAATGGCGGCCCAGGAAATTTCCGCACGCGTGCTGGAAAAAATGAAGAAAACCGCCGAAGCCTATCTGGGCGAAGCGGTCACCGAAGCGGTCATCACCGTGCCGGCCTACTTCAACGACTCGCAGCGCCAGGCCACCAAGGACGCCGGCCGTATCGCCGGTCTGGAACTCAAGCGCATCATCAACGAACCGCCAGCGGCCGCCCTGGCCTATGGCCTCGACAAGAAAGGCGGCGACCGCAAGATCGCCGTGTACGATCTCGGCGGCGGCACCTTCGACGTGTCGATCATCGAAATCGCCGAAATCGACGGCGAGAAGCAGTTCGAAGTGCTGGCCACCAACGGCGACACCTTCCTCGGCGGCGAAGACTTCGACAACCGCATCATCGATTTCCTGGTGGAAGAGTTCAACAAGGAGCAGGGCATCGACCTGCGCAAGGATCCGCTCGCCCTGCAGCGCCTGAAAGACGCCGCCGAACGCGCCAAGATCGAACTGTCGAGCTCGCAGCAGACCGACATCAATCTGCCCTACGTCACCGCCGATGCGTCCGGTCCGAAACACCTGAACATCAAGCTGACCCGCGCCAAGCTGGAAGCCCTGGTCGATGATCTGGTCAAGAAAACCATCGAACCCTGCCGCATCGCCTTGAAAGACGCCAACCTGCGCGCCGCCGATGTGTCCGACGTCATCCTGGTCGGCGGCATGACCCGCATGCCGAAAGTGCAGGCGGCCGTGGCCGAATTCTTCGGCAAGGAACCGCGCAAGGACGTCAACCCGGACGAAGCCGTCGCCATCGGCGCGGCCGTGCAGGGCGGTGTGTTGGCCGGTACCGTGAAAGACGTGTTGCTGCTCGACGTGACTCCGCTGTCGCTCGGCATCGAGACCATGGGCGGCGTGTTCACCAAGATCATCGAAAAGAACACCACCATCCCGACCAAGGCTTCGCAGACCTTCTCGACCGCCGAAGACAACCAGTCCGCAGTGACCGTTCACGTGCTGCAAGGCGAGCGCGAACAGGCCCGCTACAACAAATCCCTGGCCCGTTTCGATCTGGCCGGCATCGATGCCGCGCCGCGTGGCATGCCGCAGATCGAAGTCACCTTCGACATCGACGCCAACGGCATCCTGCATGTCTCGGCCAAGGACAAGAAGAACGGCAAGGAACAGCGCATCGAAATCAAGGCCGGTTCCGGTCTGTCGGAAGCGGAAATCCAGCAGATGGTGCAGGACGCCGAAGCGCACCGCGAAGAGGACAAGAAGTTCCATGAGCTGGTGACCGCCCGCAACATGGCCGATGCCGCCGTGCACAGCACCCGGACCGCCATCAAGGAACACGGCGACAAAGTGCCGGGGGATCAGCTCGGCGCCATTGAAACCGCGCTCAGCGATCTGGAAACCGCGATGAAGGGCGACGACAAGGCCCAGATCGAGGCCAAGACCGAAGCCCTCAGCCAGGCCGCGCAGTCCCTGTACGCCGCCGCCTCGGCCGGCGCCCAGCCGGAAGGCCAGGCCCAGGCCCAGCCGGCCGGCGATGACGTGGTGGATGCCGAATTCACCGAAGTCAAAGACGACCAGAAATAAGCGTTTCGATTCCGACCCACACCGGTTTTTTGCCGGTGTGGGTTTTTCCGTAAAGCAGAACCGGATTTTCCGTCATGAGCAAGCGTGATTATTACGATGTCCTCGGTGTGGCCAAGAATGCCAGCGAGGAAGAATTGAAAAAGGCCTATCGCCGTCTGGCGATGAAGCATCACCCCGACCGCAATCCGGATGATGACAAGGCCGAACACGCGTTCAAGGAAGCCAAGGAAGCCTACGAAGTACTGAGCGACGCCAACAAACGCCGCGCCTACGACGCGCATGGCCATGCCGCATTCGAACACGGCATGGGTGGCGGTGGTGGCG
>JBMSNF010000092.1:0-6751 GCA_049421545.1 Arenimonas sp. | reverse complement strand
CTCCAGCTCTTTCAGCGCCTGCTTGAAGCCGAAGCGCGCATACAGGGCCGACAGATCCTCCTTATGCGGCGGCAACTGCAGCAGCTGGGTGTAATCCTGGTCCAATGGCACATCGGTTTTGATGGTCACCAGCGTCCGGTTCAAGGGCAGCACGGGCAAAGCCGCGCGCAAGTTCTCGCCGATTTTGCCGGTGAATTTATCGGCATTGGCGATGACGGCATCCAGGGTGTCGTATTCGGCCAGCCATTTCGCGGCGGTTTTCGGTCCACACTTTTCGACGCCTTTGATGTTGTCGACGGCATCGCCCATCAAGGCCAGGAAGTCGATGATCTGGTCCGGGCGCACGCCGAATTTTTCCGGCACGCGTTTTTCATCGGTCACACTGCCGGTCATGGTGTTGGTCAGGGTGATGCGCGGTCCGACCAGTTGCGCGAAATCCTTGTCGCCGGTGGAGATCACCACATCCACGCCGTCCTTCGCCGCCTGCAGGGCATAGGTGCCGATGACATCGTCGGCTTCCACGCCGGACACCCGGATCACCGGCAAGCCGAGCGCCTGCACGATGGCGATCATCGGCTCGACCTGCGCGCGCAGATCGTCCGGCATGGCGGCCCGGTTGGCCTTGTATTCGGGATACAGCGCATCGCGGAAGGTCGGGCCGGGCGCATCCAGCACGAAGGCGATGTATTCGGCATTTTCCTTCAGACTGCTTTTCAGCATATTGACGATGCCGAACAAAGCGCCGGTCGGGGTGCCATCACTGGCGGTCAGCGGCGGCAGCGCGTGGAAGGCGCGGTACAGATAGGACGAGCCGTCGATGAGGACGAGTTTGGACATAACCGGAATCCTGCGTGATTACGGTTATTATGCCACTTGAAGGCCCCTTTCCCGGAGACCGCATGCCGATGACGAATCCGAAACGCCGTGCCAACCAATCCGGCCTCGATCCGGTCGATCGTGCCTCGGAAGTGGTGTTCGGAACCTTGATGGCGATGAGCTTCACCGGCACGCTGTCGGTCGCCACCGCCGGCGAACAGGACATCCACACCATGATGCTGGCCGCCCTCGGCTGCAATCTGGCCTGGGGCCTGACCGATGCGGTCATGTACCTGATTGCGGAAATCACCGAACGCGAGCGCAAGATTGCATTCCTGCATCGCCTGCATCAGGCCGAGTCCGCCGAAGCGGCCGACCATCTGATTGCCGATGAATTGCCGGAACGGCTGCGCTCGCATGCCAATCCGGCCGTGTTCGAAGCCTTCCGGCAGAGTTTGGTGGAGCTGCCGGAACCGCGCGCCATTCTGGGCCGCCGGCAGATGTTGGACGGCCTATTGGTGTTCCTGCTGGTGGCTTTTTCCACGTTCCCGATCGTGCTGCCCTTTCTGCTGTTCGATGAGGCCGTTCAGGCGCTGCGGCTGTCGAACGCGCTCGGCGTGTTGACCTTATTCATCTCCGGGTATGTGCTCGGCCGCCGTGCCGGCGGCAAAGGCTGGCATTTCGGTCTGGCCATGGCCGCCATCGGCAGCGTGCTGGTCGGCGTCATCATCCTGCTGGGCGGTTGAATCAGCCCGCCTGCAGTTTCGCGTACGCCAACACCAGCCACTTGCTGCCGGCCTCGCTGAAATTCACCTGCACGCGCGCGTGCGCACCCGAGCCTTCGAACTGCATGATCACGCCCTCACCGAAACTCGCATGTCGGACGCTCTGCCCGAGGCGGAACACGCCGGTATCTTCGGACAAGGACGCGGCGCTGGCATAGCCGGAGCTGTTGCCGTAGCATGCGGTTTTCGGACGGATGGCGTGAATCAGTTTTTCCGGAATCTCGCGGATGAAACGCGAGGGCGATCCGTACATTTCCATGCCGTGCAGGCGCCGCGTTTCGGCATAGGTCAGGGTCAGTTTCTCGCGGGCGCGGGTGATGCCGACATAGGCCAAGCGGCGTTCTTCCTCGAGCCGGTTGGCTTCATCGAGCGAGCGTGCCGAAGGAAACAAGCCTTCCTCGACACCGACCAGAAACACGAACGGAAATTCTAGGCCCTTGGCGCTGTGCAAGGTCATCAGCTGGACGCCGTCCACGCCTTCTTCCACCTGGCCTTCACCGGCCTCGAGCGCGGCATAGGCCAGAAACGCGCTGAGTTCGCTGGTGGACTCTTCCTCATCGGGCACGATGCGCCGTGAAAAACGACTGGCCACCGAGACCCATTCGTCGAGGTTGTCCACGCGCGAATCGAGTTCGCCCTTGGATTCCTTGCTGTAATGCACACGCAGACCGGATTGCTCCAGGATGATGTCGAACAGTTCGTACAGCTCGATGCCATCGCGGCTGTTGCGGATGCTGTCGACCAGATTCTGGAAGCCGGCCAAGGCGTTCTTGGCGCGGCCGTTCAGCGCCGAGGATTCGCGGATCAACGCCGAAGCGCGCCAGAGCGACAGCGCCGAATCCCGCGCCATCCGGCGCAGTTCATCCAAGGTGCGGTCGCCGATGCCGCGCGGCGGCGTATTGACCGCGCGTTCGAACGCGGCATCGTCATCGGGGTTGGACACCAGGCGCAGGTAGGCCATGGCGTCCTTGATTTCCATGCGCTCGAAGAAGCGCTGGCCGCCATAGACCCGGTACGGCAGCGCGTTCGACAGCAGCTGCTCTTCGATCGCGCGCGACTGGGCGTTGTTGCGGTACAGCACCGCGCACTCGGAAGCACTGTGTCCATGCTGGATCAGCTGCTGGATCTGCGCCACCACATAACGCGCCTCGTCCACTTCGTTGAAGGCGGTATACAGTTCGATCAGCGCGCCATCGCGGTCGTCGGTCCACAGCTTTTTGCCGAGGCGTTCCGGATTGTGCGCGATCACCGCATTGGCGGCGGCGAGGATGTTGCCGGTTGAGCGGTAATTCTGTTCCAGCCGGATGGTGCGCGCGCCGGGATAGTCGTCGAGGAACTTCTGCATGTTGCCGACCTGGGCACCGCGCCAACCGTAAATCGACTGGTCGTCGTCGCCGACCACGAACACCTGGCCGCGCTCGCCGGCCAGCAGGCGGATGAAGGCGTACTGCACATTGTTGGTGTCCTGGAATTCGTCAACCAGAATCTGGCTGAAACGCTGCCGGTAGTGTTCCAGCAGTGCCGGCGTCTTCAACAGGGTTTCGTGCGCGCGCAGCAGGATTTCGGCGAAATCGACCAAGCCCGAACGCTGGCAACGGGTTTCGTACTCTTCGTAGACCTGCAACTGCGCCCGCGTGTAGGCATCGCCCATGGCGATCTGGATGGCCGCCGGCCGCCGTCCGGCATCTTTCTGGGCATTGATCCACCAGACCAATTGCTTGGGCGGGAAGCGGGTATCGTCGAGCTGCAGATCGGCGACCACGCGCTTGATCATGCGCAGCTGGTCATCGGCATCGAGCACTTGGAAGCTTTCCGGCAGCGCGGCATCCTGCCAATGCAGGCGCAGCAACCGATGCGCGATGCCATGGAACGTGCCGACCCACATGCCGCGGGCACCGTCCGGCAACAGCGCGGCGATGCGGGTGCGCATTTCGGCGGCGGCTTTGTTGGTGAAGGTCACCGCCAGAATGCGGTACAGCGGAATATCGAACACCTGATTGAGCCAACCGATGCGGTGGGTCAACACCCGGGTCTTGCCGGATCCAGCACCGGCCAGCACCAGATACGGGCCGGGCTCGGCACAGACGGCGTCGCGTTGCGCCGGATTCAGGGCGTCGATGAGGCCGGAAACATCCATTACTTGCCGCTGACGCGTTTGACGCCGGGCAGTCGCAGCACGTAATCGGCACCCATCAATCGTGACGGCGTGTAAAACCCGCCGATCGGACGTTGCGCCAGCATCAATTTGGCGACGATGCCGAGTGCGGCCAATACCGTCAGCGTGTAGCCGTTCGGCGTTTTCAGAATGGCGCTGACCTGACGGCCGGCGGCGTCGGTGGCTTCGCCCCACACCCAGGTTTCGGCATCTTTGCGTTTTTCTTCCGACGGACCGCGCACTTTCCGGCCGACCTGCGATTTCAGCAGGGCCTGCACCGGCCCCAGACCGAGCAGCGGACCGAGTCGGCGGATGCGGCGCAGCTGGGCGACGGTTGATGGCGGCACGCACATATAGACTTCGATGTTCGGAATGCCGGTGGAGATGTTGGCGGTGTAGACATCGCCCCAGGGAATGGTCATGGCCAGACGCGCTTCGCCGTTCTTGTCGAAACTGCGGGTCTTCCAGGCCAGCGGCACTTTGGTCATGACGCCGTCAATGCGGGCGCGGCCGCCTTTGCCCAAACCTTCGACCGCGGTTTTGGCGGTACCCGGACTCGGGCCGCCGGGCGCATCGAAGGCCAGCACCAGTGCTTCGGCGGTCGGTAATTCCAGTTTCAGGATGGCGGCCAGACAATCGGTCGGCACCACATCGAAACCGGCGCCGGGCATCACCACGATGCCACGCTGCTGCGCTTCGGCATCCAGGCCGTGGCAGGCCGCGAACACATCGATCTCGCCGGTGATGTCGAGGTAATGCGCACCGACCGCCAGACAACCCCGCACCATCGGCAGGGCCGTTTTGGAGAACGGACCGGCGCAATGCAGCACCAGATCGATGCCGCGCAGACCCATTTCGACCGCCGCGTGTTTATCCAGACCGAACACGCGCGCCGGCAAGCCGTACTGCGCCGCCATCGGTTCGATGGCTTCGCGCGAACGGCCGGCCAGCACCGGACGCAGGCCGCGCCGCAGCGCTTCCTCGACCATCAGCCGGCCGGTGTAGCCGTTGGCGCCGTAAATCATCCACTCCATCAGCGCACTCCGATCTTCATGTTGCCGGAGAGCTTCACCAGTTCCTTGAAGTAACGCTCCGGCAGGAAGCGTTTCAGACGCCACAGCATCGGTTCGCGTTTGGTCGGCAGAATCAGGAAGCGGCGGCGCTGGATGCCTTCGAACACGCGGTCGGCGACCTGATCGAGACTGTCCGGCGAACGGTCCATCATTTTCTGGCCGAGGTGTTTGATTTTTTCGGTACCGACCGTGCTCTCCATCAGATTGGTTTTGAAGAAGGCCGGGCAGATCACGCTGACGTCGACCCCGGTGCCATGGCACTCGGCGCGCAATTGTTCGGAAAACGCCACCACCGCGGCTTTCGACACACCATAGGTCATCAGGCCGGGGGCGCCGGCCAGACCCGCGAAGCTGGCGGTGCTGACCACGTGGCCGGAACCGCGTTTCAGCATCGCCGGCAAAAACAGTTTGGTGCCGCGCACCACGCTCAGCACATTGACTTCCCACAAATGCCGCCATTCACTGATCGGCGCTTCCAGCACATCGCCGCCGGAGGCGATGCCGGCGTTGTTGATCAGCACATCGGGTACGCCCCAATGGGCCAGCACCGATTCGGCCAAGGCATCCATCGCGTCATCACTGCCGACATCGGCGGCGTAAGCGGCATGGCCTTCGCCGGTCAAGGTCGCCAGCGTGCCTTGCACGCGGTCGAGGTTGATATCAACGCAGGCGACCTGCGCACCGGCGGCGGCGAAACGGTGCGCCAAGGCCTGACCCAGACCGCTGCCGGCACCGGTGATGAGGACGCGTTGGGGAGAGTTCACGGGCAAGTCCTTCGGGTATGATAGGTTTTTCTATTGTATGCGCTTGGCACACGGACGGAGTGAAAAACCATGGCTGATTTGTTCGATTTGACCGGTAAAACCGCCTTGATTACCGGCGCCTCGCGCGGCATCGGCGAAGCCATTGCGCATCTGCTCGCCCACTACGGCGCCCGGGTGATCTGCACCAGCCGCAAACTGGACGGCTGCCAGAGCGTGGCCGATGCCATAAACGCCAAGGGCCTGCAGGCCGAAGCCGCCGCCATGCACATCGGCGATACCGCCGCCATCGATGCCGTATTCGACGGACTGGCCGCACAGGGCCGGACGGTCGACATCCTGGTCAACAACGCCGCCGCCAACCCGTATTACGGCCCGCTGCTGGACATGGACCTGCGCAGCTTCGAGAAAATCCTGGAAGTGAACCTGCGCGGCTACTTCTACAGCAGCCAGCGCGCCGCCCGGCAGATGACCGGCGGTGGCGCCATCGTCAACATCGCCTCGGTCAATGCCGAACGCCCGGCACCGGGCCAGGCCGCCTATTCGATGACCAAAGCCGGCATCGTCAACTTGACCCAGGGCTTCGCCAAGGAACTGGCACCGCGCGGCATCCGCGTCAACGCCGTGCTGCCGGGCCTGACCGACACCCATTTCGCGTCCGCCATCACCCAGGACGCCAAGCTGATGAAACTGATGACCCAGCTGATTCCGATGGCGCGTGCCGGCGAGCCGGCCGAAATCGCCCCGGCGGTTTTGTTTTTAGCCAGCAACGCCGCCAGCTATGTGACCGGCACCACGCTCACCGTTGACGGCGGCTACTTGGCCTGAGGATTGCATGCGCACCCTATTTCTTGCTCTCGCCCTTTTTTCCGGAACCGCCATGGCCCAGCAACTCACCATCGACGCTCTGACCTCCGGCAAAGGCCTGTCCGGCAACACCCTGACCCAGGCCAAATTCTCACCGGACGGCAAACGCATCAGTTTCCTGAAAGGCAAGCCGGAAAAAGCCGGGCAGCTCGATCTGTGGGCGTTTGATGTCGCCACCGGCGAAGCGCGCATGCTGGTCGATTCGGCCACGCTGGCCGGCAGCAACAAAGAATTATCCGATGAAGAAAAAGCGCGGCGCGAACGCCAACGCATTGCGGCGCTGACCGGCATCGT
>JBMSNF010000091.1:0-6871 GCA_049421545.1 Arenimonas sp. | reverse complement strand
CCAAAATCGACCGTTGGATCAAGGACCAGAGCGGAAAATGATCAGGAATCTGCGCCGCGGCATGCGGCGCACTCTGGCTGACTTCCAGTCCCGCTATCTGCAGGACTGGATCTTCATCCATATCAACAAAACCGGCGGCAGCAGCATCGAAAAAGCGCTCGGCATGCAGTTCGATCACCGCAGCGCACGCGAGAAGATCGCCGCCATCGGTCAATCGGCATGGGAACGCAAATTCACTTTCAGCTTCGTCCGCAACCCCTGGGACAAAGTCGTATCGCATTATCACTACCGACTGAAGACCGGGCAAGCCGGGTTCCGCGGCGATCCGCCGGACTTCAACGATTGGGTCCGTCTGGCTTATGCGGAAAAGCATCCGCTATACCATGACCAGCCGCTGATGTTCGCGGTCCAGATGGACTGGATCGCCGATGCCGATGACCGCGTGCTGGTCGATTTCATCGGACGTTTCGAAAATCTTCAGGGCGACTTCGATGAGGTCTGCCGGCGCATCGGCAGGAACGCCGTGCCCCTGCCCCACCTCAAGCCCTCGTTGCACGGGCATTACCGCGATTATTATTCCACGGACAGCCGCGACATCATCGCCCGCCACTTCGCGCGCGACATCCGCCATCTGGGCTACGAATTCTGAGTCAGGGTTTCGGAAGATACAGCAGCGGATCGACCGGCTTGCCGTTGCGGCGGATTTCGAAATGCAGCATGGTCCTGACCGAACCGGTCTGGCCCATTTCGGCGATATGCTGGCCGGCTTTGACTTTGACGCCTTCGGCCACCAGCCGTTTGCTGTTGTGCGCGTAAGCGGAAATCCATTCATTGCTGTGCTTGATGATCAGCAACTCGCCATAGCCGATCAGCCCGGCCCCGGAATAGACCACGGTGCCGTCCGCGGCGGCGGTGATGTCCTGGCCGTTGCTGCCGGCGATGTTGATGCCTTGATTGGTTTTATCACCGGCGATGTAACGGCCGATGATTTCACCCTTTGCCGGCCACTGCCAGGCGATGTTCGACAGCACCGGAACCGCCGGTTTGACCGCTACCGGCTCACCGACCGGAATGGTCTTGCTCAGCACCGTTTTCTGATTGGGCAGTGCCGGCGCGCTCTTGGCAGGCTTGGAAGCCGTTGCTGCTGCAGGCGGGGTCAGACGCAGCTTCTGGCCGACTTGAATCGTGTAGGGTTCTTCGATGCCGTTCCAGGCCGCGACATCCCGGTAGTTCAGGCCGGCGCGGAACGCGATGCCGAAGACCGTATCACCGGCCTGCACGGTGACGGTGCCCGCCTCCTGCGTTTTGGGAACCGATTGCGTTGGCGGCTTGGCGGGTTTGGCGGATGACCGCTGGCGGTTCTGGCTGGTCTGATAACCCGACTGGCAGGCCGCAAGCAGAACGACAAGGATGGCGGTTACCGAGCGTTTCACAATCATCGTCATCTCCACACGAAGTAGGCGACGGCACCCGCTGCACCGATCGCCAGCACGATCCATCCCAGACGTTCGATATTCCGGCGCAGGGCCGCCTCCGCACGCTCACCGCCCCATCGGATCGCAGCCGCCAGCAGATACAGACGCTTGCCGCGGCCCACGGCCATACAGGCCAGATAAGGACCGATCGGAATGCCCACGATGCCGGACGCCCAGGCCACCACCTTCATCGGAATGACCGGCTGCAAGGCCGCAACGACCAACACGCCCAGGAGCGTGAGCCAGTGCTCATTCATCTGCAAGCGCAGGGTCTGAACCCATCCATCGATTCCGGCACGCATGCCCTCGCTCAGCAAGGGGCTGAAAAACTCATAGGCGTAATGGCCGAAGGCATAACCGAGCAGGGATCCGGCCAGCCCGGTGATCAGGCTGATGGTGGCATAACGGTAGGCTTCTCTCGGTTTGGCCAGACACATCGGTGCCATCATCACTTCCGGCATGACCGGAAAGAAAATCGCCTCGATGAAGCTCAAAAACCCCAGATACCATGGGGCTTTGGGATGTGCCGCCCAGAGAATGGCGCGTTCATACAATCCTTTCAACAAGGTCATCAGAGCACTCCGGGAAGCAGCGGCACGAAACTGACCGGACCCAGATCCTGCTCGCTGGTTGCGCCTTCGGCTTTGATGACGCGCAAAAGTTTCTGTTTCCCGGCATCCGTTCCGACCGGCGACACCAACACCCCCGGCTCGCCTAACTGGGCCAATAACGGCGTCACCAGCGCGGGAGCGGCACAGGTGAGCAGGATTGCGTCAAACGGGCCGTTTTCCGGCCAACCAAGGTTGCCGTCATCATGTTTTGAACGGATCTGCTCGTGGAGCTTGAGATTGCGGAAGCGCGGACGCGCGCTGCGCAGCAGTTCCTCGATGCGCTCGACCGTGAACACCTGCATCCCGAGCGCGGCCAATACGGCGGTCTGATAACCCGAACCGGTACCGATTTCCAGGACCCTTGCCGGCATGCCGGTTTCAATCAGGGCTTCGGTCATCCGTGCCACCACCCAGGGTTGGGAAATGGTCTGTCCGTTGCCGATTGGCAGTGCGGTATCTTCGTAAGCGCGTGAAGCCAGACCTTCGTCGATGAATGCATGCCTGGGCAAGGCACGCATGACATTGAGTACGCGCTCGTCACGGATGCCCTGTTCGCGCAGTCTCTCGACCAGACGGTCGCGGGCGCGCTGGGAGGTCATGCCCAGGCCTTTGCTTTCCGGACGCAGTTCGATACGGTTCATGTCGGTATGGCTTTCGAGAGGTCCTGCGCCCAGCCGGAAACCTTTTCAAGCGCCTGGTAGCGGGTCAGGTCGACGTGGATCGGCGTGATTGAAACGAAACCGGTTTTGACCGCATGGAAGTCGGTGCCCGGCCCGCCATCCTGCTCGGGTCCGGCCGGACCGATCCACCACATCGGACGTCCGCGCGGATCCATCTGCTGCACGCAGGGTTCGGCACGATGGCGATGCCCCAACCGGGTCACTTCGAAGCCTTTGATCTCGGCCCATGGCAGATCGGGAATATTGACATTCAAAATGGTATCGGCGGGCAGCGGATCACTGAGCAGACGCTCGATCAGCAATTGCGCGACACGCACGCTGCTGTCGTAATGGCGGGGTTTGTGATCGGGGCTGGCGCAACTCAGGGCGATGGCCGGTAGACCCAGACAACGGCCTTCCATGGCGGCGGCCACGGTGCCCGAGTAAATCACGTCATCGCCCAGATTGGCGGTATTGTTGATGCCCGACAGCACGATGTCCGGATCGTCCGGCAGCAGGCCGGCCAGTGCAAGATGCACGCAGTCGGTAGGGGTTCCGGTGACGCTCACGCGGTTCCCGGCCAGATGGCGCGCCCGGATGGGCGAACCCAGTGTCAGGGAGTTGGAGGCGCCGGATCTGTCCCGGTCGGGGGCGACGATGAAAAGCTCGTGACCGGCGGCACTGAGGCCTTCCGCCAAGGCATTGATGCCTGGAGCCTCGATGCCGTCGTCGTTGCTGATGAGTATGCGCATGTAAATATGATACCCGTATTCGCGCCGGAAACGGGGTAAATCCGAACCCACAGGCACGCATAGGGTACCGGCTTCCCTGCGTTTGACGGCATCGGTTAAATTATGCGTAGAACTGACATCCGCCCGGAGCTCCGATGATCAACAAATTAGCCTTTTTGCTATGGATTGGCGCACTTGCCACCAGTCAAAATCTGCAGGCCAGCGCATTCGAGGATTACGGCGGCTTCGGAAAGTACAAGCAAAGTCTGGCCGACGGCGGCGGCTGCATCAGCGGAACAATCGGCACCAGCATCCCCGGCAAGAATTTCAACGTCATTGTCTATTTCGCAGGCAGTCAATATGGCGAAAAGGCCAGGTTCAACAAGGCCTATTTCGGATTCACCACCCTCGACATGAAACACGACATCGACGATGGCAAGCTCCGCGCCAGCGCCTTCCAGATGTGTCTGAAGCCGGGCGATTATGAAATCATCGGCATCGAAGCCCGCGGAATGGAAAGCGCGCAGGAAGTGCGCATGCCGTTTAAGGTCGAAACTGGGAAAAATGTTTATCTTGGCAGCCTGGTTTTCCACAGCGATGCCGTAAAGGCAATCGGCTGCGGCAGCATCAACAAAGACGGCGTCGAAATCCGGGATGAGTTTTCCCGCGACCAACCCCTGATCCTGCGGCGCAAGGGATCAATCGCCGCGGAATCCCGACTTTTGGATGCGGTCAAGGGAAAGCCTTATTTTTACCATTGTCCTTAATTGCGCCGGCTTCCGGGATTGGTGCTTTGCTATGATGACCGAATGACCAAGAAAGTACCGCCCATCACCCCCGAGGACAGCGATCTCTTCCGGGAAGCCATCGGCCCGGTCATCGTGCACCGGCATACCGAAAGCCGGTTGCAGAAAGCCAAACCGAAACCGCGCGCCCGTATGTTCGAGCGCGACGAACAGGAAGCCCTGCTCCAGTCCCGGCGCATGAATGATGCCGAAGCGTTGCTGATGGGCAGCGAGCCGCTTCTGTTCCAGGGACCGAAAGTGGATGCGCGCCTGATGCGCAAACTCAAGTCGGGTGGCATCCGCGTTGACGGCGAATTCGACCTGCATGGCATGACCGCCATGGATGCTGAACGCTGGCTCAAGCAGTTCCTCGGCGAGGCCTACAAAGAGGGGTTACACTGTATCCGCATCATTCACGGCAAAGGCGCACGCTCGGAAGCCGGACCGGTACTGATGAATGTCGTCGACAAAGTGTTGCGCCACCAGGGACGGGTGCTAGCGTTCTGCACGGCACCCCAGAATCAGGGCGGCGCCGGCGCGGCACTGGTCCTCATCGAATAAGGAAAGCTCATGCCGCATCTTCCCGAACGCCATAAAACCGAACATATCGGCTGGCTGCGCGCCGCCGTTCTTGGTGCCAACGACGGCATCGTGTCCACCGCCAGCCTGATTCTGGGCGTGGCCGCCGCCAATGGCGGCAAGGACGCGGTGTTGGTGGCGGGCGTCGCCGGGCTGGTCGCCGGCGCCATGTCGATGGCGGCCGGGGAATACGTTTCGGTGCATTCGCAGGCCGATACCGAGAAAGCCGACTTGGCTAAGGAAACCCATGAGTTGGCCACCGATCCTGAGGGCGAATTGAAAGAGCTTACCGCCATCTACGTGCATCGCGGCCTGACGCCCGATCTGGCCAAACAAGTGGCGGTGCAGCTGACCGCGCATGACGCACTCGGCGCCCATGCCCGTGATGAACTCGGCATCAGCGCCCATTTCAGCGCACGTCCGGTGCAGGCCGCCCTGTCATCGGCAGCCAGTTTCGCCGCCGGTGCTGTCCTGCCGCTGGCTGTGGCAGGGCTGATGCCTGCGGCAAGTATGATGTGGGCCGTCGCGCTCAGCACGCTGCTGTTCCTGACCGCGCTGGGTGCGGTTGCTGCCGGTACCGGCGGCGCTCCGATACTCAAGGGGGCATCACGCGTGCTGTTCTGGGGCGCGTTGGCAATGGCCGCGACCTGGGGCATCGGCAGTCTGTTCGGGGTCAGTACCGCTTAATCGAAACTGCCGAGCTCCGCCAACACCGAAGTGGCATAGGCACCGGGCGGCAATTCAAAACGCAATTGCAGGCTGCTGTCGTCCATGAACTCCCACGTCAGATCTTTCGGCAACAGGCGCAGCGCACGCCGTTCCTGACGCAGATCGGCCTTCTCGAGCCCTTTGCATAATTCCGGCTGTAATTCCGTCAGACGTGATTCGATATCGTAAACCGCTGACTGGCTGCGTAGCGCACCGGCACCCCACATCGGTCCGGTCGGATGGATATCCATCGCGGCACAGCGGGCAAGGATGTTTCCGTCCAAAGGTTCCGGGCCGAAGATGCTTTTGCTGCCTTCCAGCATCCAGACTTCGCCTTCCAGCGCAGCATTCCAAGTGCCCTGCTCGACGCGCATGGCCAGAATCAGATTGAACAGGTGCGAGCGTGCTGCTGACAGATAAATCGAACGTTTGGCGCGATCCACCCGGCGGCCTTCGAACATGCCGAGCGCTTTGCCGACATTGGCCTGCTCGGCACCGAATCGCTGTTCGCCGAAGTAATTGGGTACGCCCTGTGCCCTGAGCGTGTGCAGCGCGGATTCAAGCACTTCCCGTTCGCCTTGGATTTCGCGCAGCGTCAGGATAAACCGGTTCCCGGCCAAGGCACCGCGTGCCAACTTCCGGTTGTGCCATTGGGCTTCCAGCACCTGGCATTCGGCATCATCGAGCAAAGCGGTATCGGGCGCCGTTTTCTTCGGCAGGCGGACCGAAAACCGCTGGGTGGTCACCGCGTGCCGGTCTTTCATGCCGGCATAGGAGACATCACGGACGTCGATGCCGGCCCAACGCGCGATGCGCTCGGCGCAGAAAGCCGTATTCATGCCGCGCTTGCGGACCGTCAACAGCAGGTGTTCGCCCTCGCCGCTGGCTTCAAAACCCGGCAGCTCTTCGACGATGAAGTCCTCGGGAATGCAACGGATACGCCCGCTGACCGGCGCCGTGGCCAAAGCACGCGGCAGATTCACCGTGTTTCCAGAAGAACGATCGCCTGCGCGGCAATTCCTTCGCCACGGCCGGTGAAGCCGAGCTTTTCGGTGGTGGTGGCTTTCACCGAAATGCGTCCAACCTCGCATTGCATCACTTCCGCCAGCCGGGCGCGCATGGCCGAGGCATGCGGATTGACCTTGGGAAACTCGCAGATCACGGTGGCATCGAGGTTGCCGAGCTCGAAGCCCCTGTCGCGCACCATGGCCATGCATTGCGAAAGCAGCACGGTACTGTCGGCATCCTTCCAGCGCGGATCCGAGGGCGGGAAATGCACGCCGATGTCGCCCAATGCCCGCGCTCCGCGCAGGGAATCGCAGA
>JBMSNF010000090.1:0-6955 GCA_049421545.1 Arenimonas sp. | reverse complement strand
GGCTGCTCTGGGCCAATTGAGCCAGCAGCCAGCGTTCGGCCTGGGAGTGCGCGGCAGGAGCGCATATGGAGCTGTAGTCATCGCAATGCATCAGCACGAAGCGGGCGGCGTTCCAGAGCTTGTTGCAGAAGTTCTTGTAACCCTCGGCGCGGTTGAGGTCGAACTTGATATCACGGCCATGCGTGGCCAGAGACGCAAAGGTGAAGCGCAGGGCGTCGGTGCCGAAGGCCGGAATGCCGTCCGGAAATTCCTTGTGCGTGGCTTTGCGGATCTTCTCCGCCATCTGCGGTTGCATCAGGCCCTGCGTGCGTTTTTCCACCAAGGCGTCCAGAGTGATGCCGTCGATGATGTCGATCGGATCGAGGATGTTGCCCTTCGATTTCGACATCTTCTGGCCGTCCTTGTCGCGCACCAGACCGGTGATGTACACATGCTTGAACGGCACGCGGCCGGTGAAGTGGTCGGTCATCATGATCATCCGGGCGACCCAGAAGAAGATGATGTCGAAGCCGGTCACCAACACCGAGGTCGGCAAGCGTTTGTCGTATTCCAGCGCCGCCATGGCCTGTTCATCCGGCCAACCGAGCGTGGAGTGCGACCACAGCGCCGAACTGAACCAGGTTTCCAGCACATCGTTGTCGCGCGTCAGCGCAGTGGCTTCGGAAATGCCCTGTTTCGCGCGCACTTCCGCCTCATTGCGGCCTACAAAAATGTTGCCCTCGGCATCGTACCAGGCCGGAATGCGATGGCCCCACCAGAGCTGGCGCGAAATGCACCAGTCCTGGATGTTTTCCATCCAGTGCCGGTAGGTGTTGATCCAGTTTTCCGGCACGAATTTGACCGAGCCGTTCTCGACCAGCTCCAGACCGCGCTTGCCAAGCGTATCCATTTTTACGAACCACTGGTTGGTGAGGTAGGGCTCGATGATCTGTCCGGTACGGTCGCCGCGCGGCACCTGCAGTTTGTGGTTCTTTTCTTCGACCAGCAGCCCGGCTTCGGTCAAGTCCGCAAGCACGGCTTTGCGTGCCGCTTTGACATCAAGGCCACGGTACTTTCCGGGCACGGCCTCGTTCAGATGCGCATCCGGCGTCAGGATGTTGATCATCGGCAGGCCATGGCGCTGGCCAACCGCGTAGTCGTTGAAATCGTGCGCGGGGGTGACTTTGACCACGCCGGTGCCGAATTCGCGATCGACATAGTCGTCGGCGATGATCGGGATCTCACGGTCGGTCAAGGGCAGCTTCACCGTTTTACCGATGAGATGCGCATAGCGTTCGTCTTCCGGATACACCATCACCGCGGTGTCGCCGAGAAGGGTTTCCGGACGGGTGGTGGCCACGGTCAAGGTGCCGCTGCCGTCGGCCAGCGGATAGGAAATCGACCAAAGGAAACCGTTTTCTTCTTCGCTGACCACTTCCAGATCGGAAATCGCGGTTTTCAGCACCGGATCCCAGTTCACCAGACGCTGGCCACGGTAAATCAGTCCTTCGGCATGCAGGCGCACGAAGGTTTCGATGACCGCTTCCGACAGGCCCTCATCCATGGTGAAGCGCTCGCGGCTCCAATCACCGGAGGTACCGAGCCGGCGCATCTGCCGGGTGATGGTGTCGCCGGATTGCTGTTTCCATTCCCAGACTTTTTCGATGAATTTATCGCGGCCGAGGGTGTCGCGGGTTTCGCCTTGACCGGCCTGGGCCAGATTGCGGTTGACCACCATTTCGGTGGCGATGCCGGCATGGTCGGTGCCCATCTGCCAATGCGTATCAAAACCGTTCATGCGGTGGTAGCGGATCAATGCGTCCTGCAGCGTGTGCTGGAAGGCATGGCCCATATGCAAGGTGCCGGTCACGTTCGGCGGCGGCAGCATGATGGTGTAGGCCGGACCCTGACCGGAAGGCGTAAAGCAGCCGGTGTTTTCCCAGTGGGCGTACCATTTGCCTTCGAACTGGCTCGGATCGAAACTTTTATCCATGACGGGCGACAAGCAAATGCTTGTTTTTAGTAAAGAATGAGAGCTCTAGACTAGCAAATCCGCGGCTTTTCCGAAAGCCGTGCCTCAGCCATGCCAGTAAAATCAAGCCACTATTGAGCCTTCACGGGGCGACTGCTACGCTTCAGGCTGCCCATTGCCGCCGAGTCCCGCGCCAGATGTTCGCATTCGAAGACCGCTTCACCCCGCATTTCCCCGCGGACACTGCCACTGGCCGGCTGCCGCGTATGGTGCAGCAGGCGCTGTATGCCTGGGTGGAACCCGAGCCGGTCAGCAATCCGAAGCTGTTGCTGTGGTCCGGGGAGACCGCGGCGCTGCTGGGCTTGCCGGCGGAGGCGGCGGCATCCCACGCGGTGCGCGATGTGCTTGCCGGCAATGCCGTGGTTGCCGGCAGCCGTCCGTATGCGACCGTGTATGGCGGGCATCAGTTCGGACATTGGGCCGGGCAACTCGGCGATGGCCGCGCCATCAGTCTGGGCGACATCGGAACGCATACGCTGCAATTGAAAGGTGCCGGCCGCACGCCGTTTTCGCGCCATGCCGACGGCCGTGCCGTGCTGCGTTCGAGCATCCGCGAATTCCTGTGCAGCGAGGCCATGCATCATCTCGGCATTCCCACCACGCGTGCGCTGTCGCTGATCGGCACGGACAGCACGGTGGAGCGCGATATGTTCTATGACGGCCATCCCGCGCAGGAGCCCTGCGCACTGGTGTGCCGGGTTTCCCCGAGCTTCCTGCGTTTCGGCCATTTCGAACTGCTGGCCCAGCGCGAGGAAATCGAACTGCTCCGGCGCCTTGCCGATTACACGCTCACCACACATTTTCCGCAGATCGACCCGGCAGCGCCGGATGCCATCGCCCGCATGTTCGATCGGATCTGCCGGAGCACGGCTGAATTGATCGCGCGCTGGATGGCGGTCGGATTCGTGCATGGCGTGATGAACACCGACAACATGTCGGTGCTGTCGGAAACCATCGATTACGGACCTTACGGCTGGCTGGAAAAATACGATCTGCAATGGACGCCGAACACCACCGATGCCGAAGGCCGGCGCTACAGTTACGGCAACCAGCCGGCCATCGCGCAGTGGAATCTGTCGCGTCTGGGCAATGTCCTGTATCCGCTGATCGGCGATGTGACGCCCTTGCAGGACAGTCTGACCGCCTTCAACCGCGAGTTCCATGGCCACTGGAACCGCTTGCTGGCCGCAAAGCTCGGCCTGACGGCCGATGTGCTGCAGGCCAATCCGCTGTGCTATCAGCAACTGGTGCATGCGCTCAGCGCCATGGACATGGATTTCTCCCTGTTCTTCGATGCGCTCACCCGCATCGCCGGTAAACACGAGGACTGCGGTAGCCCCGAATCCCTGCAGGCGCTGCTGGCCTGCAGTTACATGGAAGCACCCGATCCTGCGCCGTTACAGGAGTGGCTTAAGCTTTACCGGATGCTGCTTTCGGAATCCCCGATGCCGGAACGTGCCGCAGCCATGCGCGCCGTCAATCCGGTATTCACCCTGCGCAATCATCTGGTGCAGGATGTCATCGATGCGGCACACGCCGGAAACCTGCAGCCGTTGCAGGACATCTTCCTGCGTCTGAAAACGCCCTATACCGATGCTGCCGAAGATGCACGCTGGGTCAGGAAATGCCCGCCGGAATCCATGCATCGGGCCGGGTGTTCGATGCTGAGCTGCAGCTCGTAACAGTACGCTCAGCTTTTCGGCGGTAGCGGTGGCGCGGGCGGGCCGATGGGCGCTACGGGTGTGGGTACCGGGCTGAGCCCCGTCGGCTGAACCGAAGCCGGTGCATTCGGCCAACGAAACGGCCCGTCGAGTGCTTGCCAGGTTTTACCGCCGTCCACGCTGGTCCTCACGACCTGCAAGGCCGTTTGCCCGAAGAAGCTGATGCTGTAAAGCATCAGGATCTTGCCATTGCGCGAGTAGGCGGGTTGCCACCAGCTCCGGCTGAGGTCGGGGTGATGGGTGAAATCCCAGGTTTTGCCGCCGTCGCGGGTGAATGACAGTCCGGATTTCTTGGCGGAAAACGGCGCGCTCTGATAGCTGAATCCGTTCTGCGCGTCGTGGAATTCCGGCAGCCCGAGAAAGCGGTTGAATGCAGCGGGTGTCCAGGTTTGTCCGTAGTCGCGGCTCTCATAGGGGCTGGTGGCGATGCTCTTGGCGCAGGCGCAGCGCAGCACGCCGTCGCCGGACAATTTGGCCGTGGCGATGCTGCCGGGCAGGTCGCGCAGGCTGCTGGTGCCTGTGGCCACATCAATCACCGCGATTTTCCGGCTCGGCAGGGTAAGCACCAGCGTGCCGTTGTGATGGAATAGCTCCGGTTGCGCGCCGGGCAGGCCGGTCCAGGTGGCGAACACCAGCGGAAAGTCGGCCAACTTGCGCCAGGCGCCTCGGGAGGCTTTGCCGAGATACAAAGAAACGGTCTCGTTTTTCTGCAGGGTAAACGCCACCTCGTCATCGCCGACGACCACGGCATTGGCCGTAAGGCCGAACGGAACGCCGTCGCTGCGGTCGGTCCATGTCATTCCGCCGTCTGCGGAATGGCGCATAATGCCGGCCTCACCGGTGGTGAACACCGCGCCACCCGGCAGTTCCCGCACCGAGGTGACCATCAGGTCATGCCCGGTATCCAGAAATTCGAGAGCGCCGTCGGGTTTGTAGCGCTTGATCATGCCGTTGTGCGAGCTGAAATAGAAACCGTCTTCGCCGTAATCGGTCACGCCCTGCATGCCGTAACTGCGGGCCTTCATCTGGATGCGGTTCATTTCCGCGGTCGGGCCCTCATTTCCGGCCCAGCCGCTGTCCAGGCTTGCCGAGAATGCGGAGGTGTCCGGATAGGCCCCCAGCATCTGTTTTGCTTCGGCCGCACCGGGGGTGTGTGTCCAACTCCAATAGTTGCGGAAGGCGGCGGGATCGGTCGTGACGCTGGTTGAAACCATGGCCAGGGCGATGGTACCGAGATAACGGATGCGGCCGGCGCTGATTTCGAATTCGGGCATGTCGCCGGGGGCAGGCAAGGCCGGTCCGGTACAGAGCACCTTGCAGTCCACCGCCTGGAAATCCACGAAGCGGTAGCGTCCGGGCGGCAAGGCACCGAGGTAGGAGCGCGTGGTCCGGAATCCGGCACCGTTGCCATCCAGAAAGTAAAGCGTCTTGCCGTCGGATCCGGCCGGGGTCACCGATATCTGCGGAATCAGTGTGCCCGGAAATACCATCGGAAAGTCGTTGCTGAGCTGGAACAGCACCGCGCCCTGGCCGCTTCCCAGGGCCTCATTGACCGGCGGGGATTTGGCGGCAAGCGGAGTACACAGGCAAAGCAGAATCGCGGCAAGCAAAGCACGCAGCATATCGGAACTCCCGGAGGTTGTCGCGTTAAAGCGCGGCGAAGGCATCGCGGCTGATGTTTTCCGGATCCCCGTCGGTGCAATGCACTTCGTCTTCGATGCGCACGCCGCCATAAGGCATTAGCTGTTCGACCTTGGCCCAGTTCACGGCTTTGGCTTCCGGACGGGTTTTCAGATCCGCGAGCAGCATCGGAATGAAGTACAGGCCGGGTTCGATGGTGACCACCATTCCCGGCGCCAGCGTGCGGGTCATGCGCAGGAACGGATGGCCGTCCGGGCGCGGAATCAGGTCGCCGTTCTCATCGCTGAAGCCGGCGACATCGTGCACCTGCAGACCGATCGGATGACCCAGACCATGCGGATAGAACACCGAGCTGACGCCTTTTTCCAGCATGCTGCCCGGATCCATGTCGACGATGCCCAGATCGCGCAGCACGCCGCCGAGGCGCAGATGGGTCTGCAGATGCAGGTCGCGGTAATCGGTTCCGGCGCGGACCTGCGCGCACAGGGCCTGCTGCTCTCTGTCGACGGCCGCGATCAACTGTTCGTAAAGTTCGAATCCGTTGCCGTGGGTGCGCGTGATGTCGGCGGCGTAACCGTTCCATTCGGCGCCGGCATCGATCAGCAGGGAGCGGTGGTGCGATGGTTTGTTGAAGCTTTTGTACTGATAGTGCAGGGTCGCGCCGTTTTCATTCAGGGCCACGATGTTGTTGTAGGGCACGTCGTTGTCGGTATGACCGGCACCGGCAAGGAAGGCGGCATTGATCTGCGCCTCGGAACCTCCCGCACGGAAAGCCTGCTCGGCGGCGGCATGGCCGCGCACGGCCTTGGCCTGGGCCTTGCGCATCTGTTCCATTTCGTAGGGCGTTTTGTAGGCGCGGTGGTAATGCAGATAGGCCAGCAGTCCGGCCGGATTGTTCGGGATGACCCGGCCGACGGCGGCTTCGGCTTCGCCGATGATGGCGCTGCGGGCGGGGTCGGGCAGATGGGCTTCGGCCTCGGCGGCTTCGCGGATGATGCGGATGTCGAAATGCTCGACCCACTCGCCCTGCGGTGCGCTGGGCGGCACATGCCAGTAGTCGTCCGGCTGGAAATACACCAGAAGCGGTTTTTTACCGGGGGTATAGGCAATCCAGCTGTTCGGATGCTGGCACAGCGGCAGCCAGTACTTGAACTGCGGGTTGGCCTTGAACGGATAAGGGGAGTCGTCGAGGAAACGGATTTTCTCGATGCCGGCCGCGATGACCAGATGTTCGTGTCCGGAGCGTGCCAGAGCGGCTTCAGCAATGCCGGCAATGGTGTCGAGGTGTTGCTTGTAAAGGCTCATTGGGGGTAATCCGTGAAGGTGATTGGATGTGGGGCGATGTTCAGACATACTGGCTACCCGGTTCGGAAAGATCAATCACTGTGTGCCCTTGGAGTATGCTTCCATAGCATAACCCAGACCGCCCTGATTCAAGGGGGCGTCGGCGGTCAGTCCGCGAGGTAATCGAGGCGCAGGAACAGACTGCGACCGGGTGTGGCGTAGCCATCCACCAACCGGTATTCAAGGTCGGTCAGATTTTCAAGCCGGCCCTCCAGTTGCCATCGCACCGACAGCGGCC
>JBMSNF010000089.1:0-6957 GCA_049421545.1 Arenimonas sp. | reverse complement strand
CGAATTCGACACTCTCGAGGACGTCCGTGCCTGGGTTTCGGCCGATCCCTATTTTGCCGCCGGAGTCTATGCCGGGGCCGAAATCTTTCCTTTCAAGCCGGTTTTGCCATGAGTGGCGGGCGTGTCGAGCGCATTCGTCATGCCTTGGATACGTTGGCTCCGGTCGTCCTGGAGATCCGGGATGACAGCCACAAGCATGCCGGTCATGTCGGAGCCCGGGACGGCCGCGGCCACTACACGGTGCATATCGTTTCGGCCCGTTTTGAGGGCCTTCCGGCCATCAAACGCCACCAATTGGTCTATGCCAGTCTGGGTGAGCTGATGCAGACCGATATCCATGCTTTGGCGATACAGGCCAGAACCCCTGCCGAAGCCGCGGCCCGGCCGGATAAACCGTAAAAAATCGCATTTGCCTATCGCCCCGCAGGGTCACACGCGCTATACTGTGAGGAGGTCCCGAACTTAGTCTATAAGTATAATAAAATCAATTACTTATAAATATTTTCAGGATAAGAATTACAGGCTGCCGCGCGGATTCGAACCGCAGGTCAACGTCCCGCCAAATCAGAAGAATACATGCGCCTTTCCACCATCAAATTATCCGGCTTCAAATCCTTCGTCGACCCCACGGTGTTCCACCTGCCGACCAACATGACCGGCATCGTCGGTCCCAACGGCTGCGGCAAGTCCAACATCATCGATGCCATCCGTTGGGTCATGGGTGAAAGTTCGGCATCGCGCCTGCGCGGTGATGCGCTGACCGATGTGATCTTTTCCGGTTCCTCGACCCGCAAACCGGTCAGCCAGGCCACGGTCGAACTCATCTTCGACAACAGCGAAGGCAAGATCGGCGGCGAGTTCGCCCGATTCACCGAAATTTCGGTCAAGCGTTCCGTCAGCCGGGATGGCCAATCCAATTACTATCTCAACGGCTCGCGCTGCCGCCGCCGCGACATCACCGATTTGTTCCTCGGCACCGGCCTGGGACCGCGCAGCTATTCGATCATCGAGCAGGGCATGATCGGCCAGATCATCGAAGCCAAGCCGGAAGAGTTGCGCGTGTATCTGGAAGAAGCCGCCGGTATTTCCAAGTACAAGGAGCGCCGCAAGGAAACCGAATCCCGTATCAAGAGCACCCGGGAAAATCTCGACCGGTTGAACGATCTGCGCGAGGAAATCGACAAACAGCTCGAGCACCTCAAGAAGCAGGCCCGGGCTGCCGAGCAGTACCAGCAACTGCAGGTCGAGCGTGCCGAAAAGGATGCCCAGCTCAAGGCCATGGATTACCGGCAACTGGGCAAGGAGCTGTCCAAGCATCAGGAGGCTCTGCGTGACGGCGAAATCCAGCTGCAGAAGCTGCTTGCCGAACAGCGGCATGCCGAGGCGCAGATCGAGCAGTGCCGCAGCCAGCAGGTTGATGCATCGGATGCATTGGCCAAAGTCCAGGCCGAAGGTTACCGCGTCAGCGGCGAATTGGCCCGGATCGAACAGCAGATCCAGCATCAGCGTGAATTGAAACAGCGTCTGGAGCAGGCGCGCGCGGAGGCCGATCAGGCCTTTGCCCAGATTGAACAGCATCTGCAGGATGACCAAGGCAAGGCGGCATTGATCGAGTCCGAAATCGCGGAGCATGCCCCGCGCTTGGCGGCTTTGCAGGAAGAGCAGGCTGCCAAGCAATCCGCATTGCGCGCCGCTGAGCAGCATCTCCTGGACTGGCAGCAGCAGTGGGACGCCTGTCTGAAAGAGCAGGCTGAAGCCAGCCGCTGGGCGGAGGTCGAACGTACCAAAATCGAATACCTTGAAAAACAGAATCTCGAGTTGGGCCGCCGCTCTGAAATATTGCAGGCCGAGCGCGGCACCCTCAATCCCGAAGCGATCAGTTCCGGTCTTCAGGGAATGACCGAAGAGCACGGCAGCCTGCAGGCAAACCTTGATGCGATGGGGCAGGAGCTGGAAACGCGCAAGCGTGAACAACAGGAGTTGACCGAGTCCCAGCGAGTGAAACAGGCCGAGCTGTCGGATGTGCGCAAACAGTTCGAGTCGGCGCGCGGCCGTCTGGCTTCGCTCGAAGCACTGCAGCACGCGGCTCTGGGGCAGGAAGACAAACAGTCGAAAGCCTGGCTCGACGATCAGGGATTGCTGCAGAACAGCCGGCTCGGCGAAATGCTGGAAGTCCAGCCGGGCTGGGAGTTTGCCGTTGAATCGGTTCTGGCCTCTTTGCTGGAGTCCGTAGCCGTCGACGATGCGGGCCGCTATCTGGAGAATCTCAGCGCGGTCGACCAAGGCCATCTGGCTTTGATTGACCGGCAGATCAGCAACCGTGATTTTCCCGCCGATAGTCTGGCTGCATGCATCAAAGGGCCCGATGCCATCCGCATCCATCTCAGCCGCGTGCATACCGCCGCGGATCTTGCATCCGCAAAAGCCCTGTTGCCGCGCCTCGCCGAGCACGAATCGGTGATCACCCCGACCGGCGAATGGTTATCGAAAGGCTTTGTCCGTATTCTGCGATCCGGCCATGCCCAACAGGGCGCACTGCAACGCGAATCGGAAATCAAGCGGATGCGCGCCGAGATCCAGCAGTTGGCCGACACCGAGAAGCGTCTGGTATCGGTGCTTTCCGAAATCAAGGACAAATTGTTGCTGGCGGAACATGCCCGGGAAGAGGCCCAGCGCAGCCTCTATCTGGCGCACCGCAGTGTTTCCGAGCTTTCTGGCCAGATCCAAGGCGCGCAGAGCAAGTTGCAGTCGGCACAGAGCCGCATAGCCGCAATCGATGCCGAACTGCAGAAGTCCGCAGGTACGCTGGACGAAGCCCAGCAGCAGGTGCGCGAGTCACGGCAGAGACTGCAGCAGGCCACCGAGGCGATGGCGGCGCTGGAAGACCGCCGTGGCAAGCTCGACCAACAGCGCCGCGAACTGGCGCAGGCACGCGACGATGCCCGTATCCAACAACGCGAAAGCGCCGATGGCCTGCATCAGCTGGAATTGACTGTGCAATCGCACAAGACCGCGATCGGCGGCTTGCATCAGTCGATAGAACGACTCATCCAGCAACGTGTGCAGTTGGTTTCCCGAACCCAGGAAATCGCCGAGCAACTCAAACACGGCGACAATCCAATCGAGCAGCTGACCGCCGAACGCCAGCGCGTCCTCGACTTGCGCGTGATATTCGACAGGGATCTTTCAGCAGCCCGTTCGGCGCTCGATGGCGTGGAGCAGGAACTGCGCCGTTTCGAACAGCAGCGCCAGAGCAGCGACAGTCAGGCGCTTGTCCAGCGTGAAAAAATCACTTCAGTGAAGCTTCTGGAACAAGCCGTACTTCTGCGTGCCGAGCAGTTGCAGGCCGCCATCGAACAGATCGGAACCACGGTTGAAAGCGTGCTCGAAGGCCTTTCCGAACAGTTCGATTCGGATCAGTGGGCCAAGAGCCTGCTCGACATCGACAACAAGATGCGACGGCTCGAGCCGGTCAATCTCGCGGCCATCCAGGAGTTCGGAGAGCAAAGCGAGCGCAAGAACTACCTCGATGCCCAGAATGCCGACCTCACCCAGGCTCTGGAAACCCTTGAAGAGGCCATCCGCAAAATCGACCGTGAAACACGCGGCCGCTTCAAAGAGACCTTCGATCGTGTCAATGCCGGCGTTCAGGACCTGTTTCCGCGCCTGTTCGGCGGCGGGCATGCCTATCTGGAGCTGACCGGAGAGGATCTGCTCGATACCGGGGTCTCCATAATGGCGCGGCCTCCCGGAAAACGTGTTTCGAACATCACGCTTTTATCCGGTGGCGAAAAGGCCTTGACCGCGGTTTCACTGGTATTTGCGATATTCAAACTCAATCCGTCGCCGTTCTGTCTGCTCGACGAAGTCGATGCGCCGCTCGATGAAGCCAATGTCGGACGTTTCAGCACGATGGTGACCGAAATGAGCGAATCGGTGCAATTCCTGTTCGTGACCCACAATAAAGCCACCATGGAGTCCGCCAAACAGTTGTCCGGCGTCACCATGCGCGAACCCGGTGTCAGCCGTATGGTTTCGGTCGACCTTGCAGAGGCGACCCGACTGGCCGGTGTGGCCTAGAGGAGTCAGGTATGCTGTCGAATCTCAGTGATGACGCCATGCTCCGGATCATCATCGGCGCGGTCTTTCTTTGCGTCATCATTTACATTCTGCTGAGCAGCCGGAAACGCTCAAGGACTTCGTCAACACCGGCAGTAAGAATCGATCCTGAAATGCGTACTGCTTCAGAAGACGGGCTGCCGGAAGGCGACGATTCCGAGCATTCCACGGATGAGCCGGAGTACCGCGAGCAGGCCAAACTGCATTTCGAATCCGCCGAGCCAGCGCCTCGCCCAAGCAGCCGTATCGGCATGCGCAGTTCGGATTCCTATGAAAAACTGGTCATGCTTTATCTTGCAGCCAAAAGCGGCCACAGCATTTCCGGCGCCGAACTGGTCCTGGCCACGGAAAAGGTCGGTCTGGTCTATGGCCATAACAGCATCTACCACCGATTGGCGGAGGGCGTGCATGCCAATGAGCCCATCTTCAGCATGGCGAATGTGATCCAGCCCGGCTATTTCGATCTCGACCAGATCGACGCCCTGCAGACACCCGGTGTGAGTTTTTTCATGACGCTTCCCGGTCCTGTCACCGCCATCCAGGCGTGGGACAGCATGCTGCCGATCGCCGAGCGCATGGCACAACTGCTCGATGCCGTCCTGCTCGACTCCGACCGCAATGCCCTGGGTCGACAGCGCATCCTGCACATCAAGGAAGAGCTGCGCGCCTTCGACCGCGACAAAGAGCGCCAGACCATCAAGCCCGGACGCTGATATGGATCTGTTCCGGCAACGGATGCGGCAGCTTCAGACGCAGATCGAAGACGCCAATTACCGCTACTATGTGCTCGACGATCCCTCCATTCCCGATGCCGATTGGGATCGTCTGCTGCGCGAACTGCAGGAACTTGAGGCAAGTCATCCCGAATTCGCCGATCCGAATTCGCCGACGCAGCGCGTAGGCAACCGCCCCTCATCGGGTTTTCGCGAAGTCGCCCATGCCGTACCGATGCTTTCGCTTGCCAATGCCTTCAGCGATGAGGAAATCGAGGATTTCGTCAGTCGTATCGCCAAGGAAACCGGCGATGCCGATCCGGTATTCTCCGTCGAACCGAAACTCGACGGCTTGGCCATCAGTCTCAGATACGAAAATGGATTATTCGTACGCGGCGCCACACGTGGCGATGGCAGTACCGGCGAGGACGTGACCGCCAATCTGCGTACGGTGAAATGCATTCCGTTGAAGCTGCGCGGCGATGCGCCGTCCGTGCTTGAAGTTCGCGGCGAGGTGTACATGCCGAAAGCCGATTTCGATTCCTACAACGCACGCATCCTGGCCGAGGGCGGGAAAACATTGGCCAATCCGCGCAACGGCGCCGCAGGTTCGCTGCGCCAGCTTGATCCGCGCATCACGGCCTCGCGCCCCCTGGCTTTCTATGCCTATGCATTGGGCGAGGTCAGTGTCATGCCGGCAACGATCGGGACGCATTCGCAGGCACTGGCCTGGCTCAGGGATTTCGGGCTTCCGGTCTGCCCGGAGGCCGGCACCGCACGCGGAACCAAAGGCGTTCTGGCCTTCTACCGACGCCTTGGCGAGCGGCGCGATACGCTGGCCTATGACATCGATGGATCGGTTTACAAGCTCGACCGATTCGACCAGCAACGGGCCATGGGCTTCGTGTCGCGTGCGCCGCGCTGGGCGATCGCCCATAAATATCCGGCCCAGGAACAGCAGACGGTGGTTGAAGCCATCGACGTCCAGGTCGGAAGGACCGGTGCTCTAACCCCCGTTGCGCGGCTGGCGCCTGTCCAGGTGGCCGGTGTCGTCGTTACCAACGCAACCCTGCACAATGCCGATCAGATCGCCCGTCTGGATGTCCGTATCGGCGATACCGTGATCGTACGCCGTGCCGGGGATGTGATTCCGGAAGTCGTACGCGTGGTAGAAGAGCGCCGGCCGTCAGGTACGACACCATGGATCATGCCGCTTCAGTGCCCGATCTGCGGCTCGGCCGCCGAGCGTGAGGAGGGGGAGGTGGTTTCCCGTTGTACCGGTGGTCTCTATTGTCCGGCGCAGTGCAAGCAGGCCTTGATCCACTTCTCCTCGCGCAGGGCGATGGACATCGATGGGCTGGGCGATCGCCTGATCGAAGATCTGGTCGATCTCGGCTATGTAAAGACCGTTGCCGATCTGTACGCCCTGAAGCTCGATGATTTCCTCGCCATGAAGCGCCGTGCCGAAGAACGCGACGGCGTGGTGCCGGAGTCGGTGAAAGCCGGCAAGATCGCCAGCAAGTGGGCTGAGAATCTGTTGCAGGCGATTGATGCCAGCCGGGTCACGGTTCTCGAGCGCCTGCTGTTCGCGCTCGGCATACGTGATGTCGGGGAAAGCACCGCCAAAACCCTGGCACGGCATTTCGGCGCACTCGATCCGATCATGGCTGCGGATGAATCCGTATTGCGCGAGGTGCCCGATATCGGACCGGTGGTTGCCGCCCGCATCGCGCATTTCTTCGCTCAGGCGCATAACCGCGAGGTCATCGATGCGTTGCGCCACCGTGGCGTGCATTGGCCGGAGGGTCCGCCGCAGCGCGCGGTGGATGGCCCGCTGGCCGGAAAAACAGTCGTGTTGACCGGGGGCTTGGCTTCGATGTCACGCGATGAAGCCGGTATGAAACTGGAAGCGCTCGGGGCCAAGCTTTCGGGAAGCGTTTCCAAGAAAACCGGCATCGTCATCGCGGGAGAGGCTGCCGGCAGCAAATTGACCAAGGCCCAGGAATTGGGTCTGGAAATCTGGGATGAAGCCAGGCTATTGGACTTCCTGGCAAACCATACCGGTGGTACAGATGACTGAGTGGCGCACGTCCGCCGCCCCAGAAGACTTGCGTTATCGGGCTGC